>JANNNG010000175.1:0-12172 GCA_031398425.1 Hyphomicrobiales bacterium
GCCGTGATCTGGATTGCCAGTACAAGACGGCCTTTGTTCTCAGCCACAAAATCCGTGAAGCCATGGCCATGGAACGCCCTTCGCAACCGCTTGAAGGTGACGTTGAAGTTGATGGCATGTACAACGGTGGCTACGTGCGCCCTGCGAATAAGCGTGAAGACCGTGTTGACCGTCGCCTTGCTGAGAACCAGACGGGCAAGCGCCGCGTCGTAGTGGCCTTCCGCCAACGCAAGGGTCGCACCCTTACCTTTGTTGCCAAACACGAAGCAGAGGGCGTGGAATTGGCCAAGCGACACGTATCGCGCTTGGCCGTGATGCATGCCGACGAAGCCGCTCATTGGGATCACCTGCACGACGGCTGGAAAGTTGGCCGCATCAACCACAGTGAAGCCTATTCCACATTGGAAAGCTGCACGAACCAAGTCGAGTCATATTTTTCCCGTCTTCGCCGTATGATCCGTGGCCAGCACCATTTTGTGTCAGGACACTATCTATTCCAGTATGCAAATCATGCCGCATGGCTTGAGGATAACCGCCGCCTGTCAAATGGCACACTGGCAAGCCGTCTTGCTGGATTGACTATGGCGCATCCGGTGAGCCGGAACTGGAAGGGTTACTGGCAGCGGGCGGCTTAACATTAAGTATGCCCATTGCGGCGAAATCAATCAGGCCGCGCATAATCAACATCTTGGCCGTTTCGGCGCGCGTTCCACCGACTAACCCAAATTCTGTCAAATCATCAATGAGCGCAACCGTTCGAGGCGGCAGCGTTATCGTAAATGAAATGCTTTTTCCATCTTTTTCCAAAAATCAGTTGCCTATACATTGTTATTGCAATGTTATTACAACTGATTTAGAAAAATAAAAAGGGCCTCGACAATCTCATGCCGATGCCCTTGAATAAAAACGGGACGGCGCAAGCCGTCCCGTCAACTACCAAGTGAAGGGTTTTGGGTTACAGTTCTTTGACCGGAGCGTTACCCGAGCCCTTCATCAAGGCTACTGCATGAAGGCAGCCAGACTTGTTGTAGTATGACTCTCCACTGGCAATAATTTCATGGTTGTTCGATTTGAACCGCCAACGCCATTGGTAGCTGTTTTGATATATTTCGTAGTAGCCGGTGGATGCACCGGAACTGTAGAGGGACATGTTTTTATCCTTTCATGTCAGGTTGATAATGGACACTTACACTACACACGTATTCTCCTACCGTTTTGAAGGGAGGGAGTTCACTGTAGATATTATTGCGAAGAATGAGGCGGAAGCGAAAAGCCGTCTTAAGGCTCTTGCATTCGCTCGGTATGATGGGCGCGTTGTGGCTAGAATGCCGATTGAGGTTGGCCCTTTTGTTCGAATTGCCGTTTTCCTACGCAATAGCTACGACGCTATATTCCGGTGATTCTTCCCATCGTGGGAAGTGCCCAAAATTAGCGGTAAGAGAACACTAACCGAACGCCCATTGGCCGTGCAACAGATATTGTGTTAACAAAACACAAACACACAACATCTGGTGGATTACTTGCTTTTTCTAGTTGACTTTTCCCCAACTATTTTTACTCGCGTGTCCACATAATCGCCGCCGCCACTTTCCCAGTGCGCTTCAACTTCCGCTCCCTCTCCCACCGCCGCATGATCTGAATGATCTTGTATGCCACGGCCTTGCGAAGGTGCCTGTCCTGCCCGTCCAGCCCCTTTGCCGCGATAACATGGGCAGCAAGGTCACGGGTGGACAATGGCGCTGTAGCGGCTTCCAACAGCGGCCAAATCAGCTTGGGAATTTCATGGCGCGGGAAAATCTTGGACAGGTTCATGTAGGCCGTGGGAACCGGGCCATCCCCGGTAAATACCTTGGTTGCCGCAAGTATCGCAGACAGATCACGCCTCGCCTGTTCAAGGTCACGCTCAAGGCTTGTGATGTAGGCTTCGATCTGCTTGCGCTTGGCTGTCAGGGTGTTGATGACTTGGGGCTGTTCCATTGCCTATCATGGCCGGAATGGGCTATGCCGTCTTGGTGCGCTTGATACATAAGACCGGGATTATCCCCACCACAAGCTTGATATCAAGATCATCCTTGAGGAGCGTGACCGACCGATGCACATTGCTGTGCAGACGCGCGATCTACCTGCGTTCTTCGACATTATCATTGTCCCTCGTGGCAAACCGCAGACCAAGCCGCGGGCCTTGAACTACGCCGTGCAGTTTGCGCGCGGATCGCTGGTGACAATTTACGACGGGGAAGACATTCCGCAGCCCAGCCAGCTGCGCAAGGCAGCGGCCGCCTTTGCAGAGGCTGACGACACCCTGGGCTGTCTGCAGGCGCCACTTGCCTTTTTCAACCCCAATGAAAACTGGCTGACGCGGCAGTTTGCTGCAGAATATGCCGCGTTGTTCCGCGTCGTTCTGCCAACACTCGTGGCCTATGACATGCCGTTGCCGCTGGGTGGAACGTCGAACCATTTCAGAGCCTCCGCGTTAGAAGCTGTCGGCTACTGGGACGCCTTCAACATGACCGAAGATGCTGATCTCGGCATCAGACTGGCGAGGCATGGTTTCAAGACCGGCATGCTGGACAGCACAACCTTTGAAGAAGCCAACACCGAAATCGTAAACTGGATGCGGCAGCGGCGGCGATGGCTCAAGGGTTTCCTGCAAACCTGGCTGGTGCACAGCCGGAATCCGGTACAGCTTTTGCGCGACGTGGGGCCGGGTGGGTTTCTCGCTGTTCAGACCATGACGATTGGTGTGTTCGCGTCGGCATTGCTGCATCCTGTTCTGTTGCTTACAGCAATGTGGAATTTCCTACCGGGCCCTTTGGCCGTCAGCACCGCAACAGCAGGTGGCACCTTGATTTCGGGTGCCAGTCTCGTCATCCTGGTTATGGGCTACGTTAGTGCATTTGCCGCCTGCAGGACCGGGCTCAGGCAAGAAGGTATTGTGGGCTGGACTGGCGTAATCGCGGGCATTCCGGTCTATTGGTTGTTAATGACTGCCGCTGCCTGGCTGGCCCTCAAGGACTTTCTGTTTGCACCGTTCTACTGGCACAAGACACGGCACGGATTGACGCGTATCGACTGCAACGACGCCAAGACCTGATGAGATTATCCTTGCTGCTGGGTCACGAGGATGATCGAAGGTCCGAGAACGACAACGAAAATCACCGGCAGGAAGAACAGGATCATGGGTACGGTGAGCTTGGGCGGCAGGGCCGCAGCCTTGCGTTCCGCTTCAGCCATGCGGGAGTCACGATTTTCCTGCGCCAGCACACGAAGGGCTGTACCAAGCGGCGTACCATAGCGTTCGGACTGAATGAGACTGGTGACAACGGCGCGAACTGTTTCGAGACCGGTTCGCTTTGCCAGGTTTTCAAGTGCCTTGCGGCGGTCCTGCAAATAGGACAGCTCGGCGATCGTCAGGGTCATTTCTTCAGCCAGCGGCACCGACTGACTGCCGATTTCCTTGGCCACCCGCATCAATGCTGGCTCCAAGGCCATCCCGGATTCCACGCAGATCAACAACAGGTCAAGGGCGTCTGACCAGGCCTTCTTGATCGAAGCCTGACGGCGATTGATCAGGTTCTTCAGGCCGATGGTGGGCAAGTAGAAACCGAAGATCAGTGCAATGACAGTGGCAACGATGCGCATGTTGGGCGAAACCCGATCTGCGAAAACCGTTGAAGTATAGGCAAAGGTGAGAACGCTCACCACCAATGGCACCATGGCGCGGGCAGCAAGAAAGGTGATCAAGTGCTTTTCAGAACGGAATCCTGCCTGGCGCAGAGAATCTTTCGTGCCTTCAGATTCGAACACTTTTTTCAGATTGAGCAAATCCACGAGCTGCTTGTAGAGACCTGGTTTTGCCCGGTCACGCAGTCTGCTCTCATTCCCGGCCAGTTGGGCACGCTGGGCTGATTTCAGCCGTTCACGCTCTTCCACCACGCCCTTCATGCGCGATTTCAACTTGTCGGTTTCAAAAAATGGCGAGGCCACCGTCACCACCGTCGCAAAGGCGGCCATGGCGATCATGATCGTGAAGAGAGTTTCGATCTGAAACAGGATTGCGATAAAGTCGGTCATGCTGGCTTTCTGCCGTAACTTCAGATTTCGAATTGAATCATTTTGCGCATGACCAGCACACCGATGGTCATCCATGTGCCGCTGGCCACCAGCAAGATGTTGCCCAGGCTGGTTTCAAAAAGCGGGCTCATGTAGTTCGGATTGAGAATAGTCAGTGCACCCATGATAACGAAAGGCAGTGAGCCAATGATGGCGGCAGAAGACTTCGCCTCTTGACTGACCGAGCGAATCTTCTGCTTCATTTTCTTGCGATCACGCAAAACGCGCGAGAGATTGCCCAGGGCTTCGGAGAGATTGCCACCCGTCTTGGACTGGATCGTCATGACGATGGCGAGGAAGTTCACTTCAGAGAGTGGAATGCGCTCGACCATGCGCTCGATGCCCTGGTCGATGGTGATGCCGATGCGCTGACCTTCCACCACTTCCAGAAACTCGGGACCAACCGGCGGGCCTGATTCCGAGGCAATGATCTTCATGGATTCTGAGACGGGCAAACCTGCCTTGAGGGCGCGCACCATGACATCGATGGCATCGGCAAAATCGTTGAGGAACTTGTTCTGACGGCGTTTCCGCAGAAAGCCCAGGAACCAGCGTGGCAAACCGAGAAAGCCGACGAAACCCAGTCCCGCAGCCACGAACCATGGCAAACCAAACATGAAGGGGGCCACTGTGAAACCAATTCCCACAACAGCTGAAATCAGCCAAAACACTTTCGGTGATGTATCAAGACCAGCCTGCTGAAGCAAAGTGCGCAGATTGACCTTCTTCTTGCGCTGCTTTTCCTCATTGTTGATTTGATTGAGCGATTCCTGGATCTGCTTGCGGCGCGAATCTGACTTGTCTTCCGTCAGGCGATTTCGAAAAGTATTGCCCTTGCCATCCTTGCGGCCTTCAGAAATCAGCTCGACGCGTTTTTCAGCCTTGTTTGCTGTCATCATGGGATAGAGCACAGCGATGGCCAGTCCACCCACGGCAATGGCCACGGTGAACATGAAGGCAAGGTCTGTGATATCTCCGCCGAATTCCATTGCGGATACTCCCAACAGTCGTCTGGTTAATTCTTGCCGGCGTTGCGGTCTTCGGCCTTTTCAAGGGCTTCGGCCAGACGGCGTTCTTCATTGTAGTAGCGTGCACGATCCCAGAAGTGTGGACGTGCGATACCTGTTGAGCGATGACGGCCAATGATCTTGCCGTTGGCATCTTCGCCCACGATTTCGTAGACGAACAGATCCTGGGTGATGATCACATCACCTTCCATGCCGACAACTTCAGTGATGTGAGTGATCTTGCGCGAACCGTCACGCAGGCGTGATGCCTGCACAATCACATCGATGGAACCACAGATCATTTCCTTGATGGTCTTGGACGGAAGCGCAAAACCGCCCATGGTGATCATGGATTCAAGACGCGAGATGGCTTCACGCGGGGAGTTGGCGTGCAAGGTTCCCATGGAGCCATCGTGGCCCGTGTTCATGGCCTGCAACAAGTCGAAGGCTTCGGGTCCACGGACTTCGCCGACGATGATGCGTTCAGGCCGCATACGCAGGCAGTTCTTGACGAGATCGCGCATGGTAATCGCACCTTCGCCTTCAAGGTTCGGCGGGCGCGTTTCCAAACGCACGGTGTGCGGTTGTTGCAGTTGAAGTTCGGCTGCGTCTTCACAGGTGATGATGCGTTCGTCGTGGTCGATGTAACCGGTGAGACCATTCAACAGTGTGGTTTTGCCGGAACCCGTACCGCCTGAAATCAGAACATTGCAGCGGACACGGCCGACGATTTCAAGAATTGTTCCACCTTCTGGCGTGATCGAATTGAAGCGCACGAGATCGGGCAGCTTCAATCGGTCCTTCTTGAATTTGCGGATGGTGAGGCAGGGACCGTCGATGGCAAGAGGCGGCACGATGCAGTTCACACGGGAACCGTCGGCCAGACGCGCATCGCAGATCGGAGAGGCTTCGTCAACACGGCGTCCCACCTGGCTTACGATGCGCTGGCAGATGTTCAGAAGCTGGTTGTTGTCGCGAAAGCGCACACCCGTCTTCTGCATCTTGCCGTTGACTTCGATGTAGACGGTAGAAGAGCCATTGACCATGATATCCGCGATATCGTCGCGCGCCAGCAAGGGTTCCAGCGGGCCATAGCCCAGCACGTCGTTACAAATGTCTTCGAGCAGTTCTTCCTGCTCGGCAATCGACATCACCACATCTTTAAGGGCAATGATTTCATTGACGATGTCGCGGATTTCGTCGCGGGCGGCTTCGCGGTCAAGCTGAGCGAGCTGGGTCAGATCAATGGCATCGATCAGTGCGTTGAAAATCGTGCTTTTGATATCGTAATAATTATCAGAGCGTCGACCATGTTCCTGCGGTGCCGGAGCTTTTGCCGCCGGTGCGGAATTGCGCACCTGTTGCACACCGATATCGGGAATGCTGGTTGCCTTGGCCGCGGCAGGCGTTGCTACAACGCCTGCGGCCGGAATGGCGAGGCTTTGCTGTGCACCGTTTTCACTTCTCTTGCCGAACATGCGACAATCCCTTCGGGTTTATGACTTTTTGCCGAGGCGCGGCAGTTTCGAAAGGAAGCCGCCACTCTTGGCCTTTTCCGGCATGGCAATCTGGTGGCCGGCAATTCTGGGGGCAAGAGCACCCAGAATTTCCGCGGCCTTGGATTTCGGCGCGACTTCAAACAACATCTGACCATTGCCCTGGGCCAGACCAAATGACGCTGGATCGTGGGGGATGACAGCCATGGGTGTGACACCGAGGGCTTTGGCGAAATCCGCCGGCGCAATTTCAGGCCGTTTCGGAACGCCCACCTGATTGATGATGAGATGCGGCACGCGGTCATTGGGCCTGGAAGCGCGCAGAAGGTCCATCAGGTTCTTAGCATTGCGCAGGCTGGGCAGTTCCGGCGTCGCGGTGATCACGATTTCATCGGCGTTGATCAAAGTGCTCTTGATCCACGGCGCCCACATGTTCGGTACGTCGACCATAACCAATGGCGTGGAGGCACGCACCACGTTCAAAATGGCCTCAACGGCGCTACCTTCAATATTGAAGTCACGGTCGACGGAGCCTGGTCCATTGAGAAGATTGAGCTTGTTGCCGAGCTTTGTCATCATGCGCTCAATCAGCGTTGCGTCGAGACGGTCTGGCTGGTTCAGCGCATCAAGAATACCGCCCGCACCATCCTGGTTGAAGTTGAGCGACGCCGTGCCAAAGGCAAGATCAAGGTCAGTGATGATGGTATCAACACCCTGTTTTTGCGATGTGGCCCAGGCGAGATTGTGGGCAATGGTGGAGCTTCCCACACCTCCCTTGGCACCCACGAAGGCAACGATGCGACCCAGGGGGCCTGTGGTCGGATCGGCAAACAGTCCGGCGATGAGATCGATAAAGCCGACAGCGGAAATCGGTGCCACGACATATTCGCTGATGCCCGCCTTGATCAGTTCGCGGTACAGCAGCACGTCGTTGACATGGCCCAACACGACAACCTTGGTATTGGCCTGACACACTTCCGAAAGTTGTGCCAGTTCGGCCATCAACTGGTCGCGTCCGGAATGGGTTTCAACGACCAGAACATTGGGTGTAGGCTGGGTTTGATAAACTTGGCTCGCTGCCGCGATGCCTCCCAACTGCAGGGTGACATGGGCGCGGGCCATGCGACGGTCAGTCGTGGCGACTTGAAGAATTTGCCCGGTCTGCTGGTTGTCGCAGAAAACATGCAGTTCAATGCGGGGGATGAGGACAACGGGAAACTGCTGGTTGCCCGCATTCGCACTCGCGTCGATGGCCGTATTTTGCATGGGTTTGGTCCTGGTTTCTTCGTGTCAATTGTTACGGCGTGGCCGCGCCGCCCGTGAGGGCTGCAGCGCCTGAAGACGAGGCTCCTCCACCGGGAGCAGAAAGTGCTTTCACGGCAGCCACACGCGGCTCAGCCGGTCCGCGCGGCATGCGGCGCAGCTTGACGAGATCCTTGGGATAGGCTGCCATGGCGGCGATGTTGGATTGGACAGCGCAGCCGTGGTTCGGCAGCAAGCCATTTTCGTCCGTATCAGTTGAATCGATTGGCCACTCACCGCAATTGTCAACAGTTGCCTTGTTGCCGACGACCTTGATGGGGTGGGTCTTGGAGCCACCGTATGGCACCAGCCGGGCTTCGTCGGCCCCCCATTGATCGGCCACACAGCCCGCCAAGGGCAGCGTGACAACAAGCAGGAGCGGAGCCAGGCTGCGGGATAATTTACGGGAGAAACTCTTGCGCATCATACTGACTTTCCTGCTCACTCGACGATGAAACCGACGTTGCCGTTATAGGAACCCTGGGGCGCATCCCCGTTTCCATAGATCTTGTTGATGCGACCAAAGAAGATGCCCTGCTTGTCGCTGGCGGGAATGAAACCCTTGTCCGGCGTGGTCAGCTTGGCCTGGGTTGTGGGGCGAACCAAAATCGGAGTCACGAGAACCACGAGTTCCGTTTCGTTCGACACAAAGTCGCGGCTGCGGAACAGCGTGCCGAGAATGGGCAATTTCTTGAGGCCCGGCGTGCCGTTGATGTTCTGCCTTGTTGATTCCTTGATCAAACCTGCAACCATCATCGAACCGCCGCTTGGCAATTCCAGCACCGTTTCCGAAGAACGACGGTTGGTGGCGGGAATGTTGCTGGCGGAGATCGAGGTCAGTTCACTGACGTCGGTCTTGATCTTGAGATTGATGCGGTCTTCCGAAAAAACGGTGGGCGTGAATTCAAGTTGAACCCCGTACTCCTTGAACGCCACAGTACATTCAAGAACGCCGTTACTGGGTTTGCACAGCTCATAGGGGAACTCACCACCAGCGTGGAACTTCGCTTGCTGGCCGCTCATGGCTGTCAAGTTGGGTTCGGCGAGCGTGCGAATGAGACCATCGCCTTCCATGGCGCGAATCAGGCCTTCAATTTGTGTACCGCCCGAGGAGAATACGCCTTTGTAGCCACTGGTCGGCGCAATCAGGCTGTTGGCAAACGGGTTTATGTTTGCGATTTTGAATGCAAACTTGCCAGCGTCGATGAGAGCCGACAAATCCACGCCAAATTGCTTCAATACATCACGCTGGATTTCAACGACCTTGACCTTCAGCATCACCTGGTCTTCGCCGGCCACCTTCATGGTGTTGACGACCGAGCCGCTCTGACCCTTCAGCTGTTCAATGACATCCATTGCAGTCTTGGCTTCAAGCGCATTGCGGGCAATACCACCGAGGACGATGCTATTTTCTATGGTATCAACGGTGATTTGATGGCCTGGCAAAGTGCGGTTGAGCAATTTGCGGAAAGCTGTGGTATCTACGGCAACCTCAAGGTCCAGCGCCAAGATCTGCTGGCCTGCAGCATCAAAAAAGAAAATGTTGGTTTGGCCGGGGGCGCGCCCGAACAGGTATGCTGTGTTCTTGGTGCGAACGACAGCGTCAACAATTCCGGGATTGCCGACCACAACATCCTTTGCTTCAGCGGGCAAGCGCACGACAACGCTCTTGTTCAGGCCCATGCGGACAAAGCGGCCCTGGTCATAGTCCTGAGCCGTTGCTGGATCCTGGTCAGCAGCCATGGTTGGCGATGCCAGAGGCAGTAGCGCCGACAGGGCCACAGAAATGCCCAGCATGCTGGCGGCGAGAAGACCCTTTTTCATTGTACGAACCTTGCGAGTGGGAAGTGGGGTTAACATCTGTGCAGCTCTATCAATTGCTCGTGGCATAGGTTTCGCGACCGTAGCGGATGAACAGTGTATCGGTTGAGGCCTTTTTCTTGCCATCCTTGTTCAGATATTTTTCGGAAAGCTGCGGGCCCACTTCCATAGCCTTGCCGTCATGCTCAGCGATGGAGCGAAGGGCGAGGGAAAGTTCACCTTCGCTTTCAACGCGGGCTATGATTTCAGACTGCCCGGGATTGAGTTCAACAGTTGCCGTCTGGCCTTCCTTGACGGCAACATCCTCGCCCTCTTTTGCCTGGCGGAAAATCTGGTTGATGGCGAGAACGCGGACGTTGGAAATAACGGTTTCCGTCTTGACCGTGTTGAGACCGCCTGTGCCCTGCATCTTGCGAGTCAAGAGCACGTCGACTCGGTCATTCGGCATAATGAAGCCGCCGGCAGAGGAACGTTCGCTGATAGCGACAGAAAGGGCACGCATGCCCTTGGGCAAAACGGCACTCATGAAGCCGCCGGTCTTGGGGTCAACGATCTTCTTTTCGTTGATCACTTCACCTTCAAACATCTGAATGCGGGCGCGTGTTTCAGCAAAGGCAACGTCGGCGTCGGGCTTTTCGTCCTTGGTGATCATGGCCTCCAGGATATTGTCAGCCGGCCAGTCCTTCCAGATGATGGTACCTGCTGCGAGCTTTTCTCCAACGTCGATGTCCTTGGCCGCAACGAGCACGGACACGGTCTTGACCTGAGCCACAACTTCGGCCGCGACCTGTGTATCCTTGCTGACCAGACCCTTGGCCAACAATGCCGCCATTACGGCAGAACCTGCAGCCAGTGCAAACATCACAATGCGCATTTTACTCATTTCAGTCCTCACAGCGCCTTGGGCGCAAACTCTCTCGGATCATCTTTCCGACGTAATGGCGAATATTTGGTTAATGACAATGCAGATCAGACCGATGTCATCCACCAGGATTGCGGAAACGTCAGTATGGCACCGACGCAAAGCGCAAAACCGTAGGGCAGTTTTGGTCTGATCTTCTTGATGTTGTCGGCGATAACGCCTTCAACCCTTGGCCCATGAAATTCCCAGAAGAACATGAAGGCCGACCAGCCTGCGATGGCTGCTGCCAGCACGCCGCCTGCCAGCGAGGTGACAATGAGGAACTGCAGGGACTGGCTGGTGCCAAACCAAAGTCCGGCTGCCGCCATCATTTTTGCATCACCGCCGCCGAACAGGTTGAAGGCGAACAAGGCGTAGCCCAGAAAAAAAAGTGAAACTCCCGCAACAAGGTGCCAGCCGAATTCGGCGAGCGGCATGCCGGTCATCCAAGCCATGGGAAAAAACAGGGCTGCCGTCAGTCCCGTCAACCAGTTGGGAATGCGGAAACTTGAAACGTCAGTGAGGGCTGCGACGATCATGAGACTGGGCAGCAGGCAAAGGGACAGGGTTTGAAGCATTGAAGACCTACGGGAACGCGCGGCGAGTGCCGCATCTCCAACACATTCTCACACTGGCCCTAAAGGGACAGTTAACCCTGGGTCTTCGGGTTGGATAAAACTTGCGGAGGATTGGTAACAGAAGATTCACCATTCCCGTGGCACAGTCGTTCCAATCGCATGCTTCGAAGCATGCTGACCTATGCAAACCCGAGGGGTGGTGAGTTCAATGACAATGACCAAAGCTTTCTGTCGTCTGACAGGTGCCGCGCTATTTCTTGCGACGGCAATCTGCGCCCAAGCGGAAACCCAAACACTCACGGTTGCAATTGATGAGTCACATGTATTGCAACTGGCCAGTCAACCTGGGGCAATTGTTATAGGTAACCCTTCAATTGCCGATGTTTCCATCCAGGGACAGAAGTTGTTTGTGCACGGACGCGGCTTTGGTCACACCAACCTGATCGTTCTTGACATGGACGGAAATCAAATGGCTTCGTTCAACCTTGTGACTGCGCTTGCACAAGATAGCCTGGTGTCCGTTTACAAGGGTGGCAATCGCTATTCCTACACATGCAACGGGACTTGCCAAGGCAGCCTCCAAATTGGCGACGACCCGGCATTTTTCGAATTGGTCAAGAAGCATACATCGGACAAGTCTGGGCTCGCCACTGGCAGTGCAAGTGCTGAAGCCAAAGCGCCCGAGGCACCGCAATAACAATTCACTTGAATTGAGTTCAAACCGCCCCGTTAGCCGTTGGGGCGGCTTTTACCATGCATCAGCGCAACTCATCGTGGTGAACAATTGATTAAGCCAATTCCTCAAATTCAATCGAATCCAGTAAAAGTTTAGCAATCCCCTGCTGCTAAGAATGGCGTCTGGAGTCACGGGTTTCGCGCGCCATGCGCTGGCCTTCATTGCATGCGGAGCGGCTGATATGTTGAGTTTTGGGCGATACTTGATGGGCCGCGCAC
>JANNNG010000187.1:0-29324 GCA_031398425.1 Hyphomicrobiales bacterium
AAGTGTGGGGGGTGAGGGGGGGGTGAATACGTTGGCCCCACCCCCGCCCCCTCCCCGAAAAGGGGGGTGGGGTGAAGGTTGTCCCCCCTCCACATTTTTTGGGGTGGGGCCGGGGGTGGGGGCTTGACGATGGAACTCCCTGAAGCCGCAAACTCCAATCGCAAACTCTCCGGCCACCTGGCTGAGAACGTCATGTATTTTGGCCGCGTGTTGCGCGAGGCGGGACTTCCCGTGGGTCCGGGGTTGGTGCTGGATGCTCTCGATGCGGCGCTGGCGGGCCCTTTGCGCAAGCGTGATGATTTTTACTGGACGCTGCATGCGGTGTTCGTGAAGCGGCGCGAGCACAAGGAACTTTTTGACCAGGCGTTTCACGTTTTCTGGAAAAAACCCAAGATGCTCGAACAGTTGATGCAGTTGATGTATCACCAGATCGCGCGCAAACAGGACCAGAAAAAGCAGAAAGCAGGGTTTCGCCGTTTGGCTGAGGCCATGTTCGACAAGGCTGAGGTGCAATCACAGCAGAAGTCGGATGCGCTTGAGGTGGAGGCCACCTACACCGCTTCCGCCAATGATGTTTTGCGCAGCAAGGACTTTGAGCAGATGACAGTGACGGAGCAGACGGAGGCGCGGCGCGCCTTGCAGAAGTTGCATATCAATCGCACGGAAATGAAGACGCGCCGGTTTCGCGCATCGCATTTCGGCAGCCGCGTGGACATGCGGCGCACCTTGCGCGCAAGCTTGAGGTCTGGCGGGCAACCGATTGATCTTGCTCGGAAAGAGTTGCGCTGGCGGGAGCCTCCCTTGGTGGTGCTGGCGGATATTTCGGGATCTTGCTCCAGTTATTCCCGCATGTTCCTGCATTTTCTGCATACGCTGAGCAATGACCGTTCACGCGTCACAGTGTTCCTGTTTGGCACGCGCCTTACCAATGTCACGCGCGAGTTGAAGCGTAAAGACGTGGATGAGGCAATGGACAAGGTTTCGGCGGCGGTAAAAGACTGGTCCGGCGGTACGCGTATCGGCACGACGTTGAAAGAGTTCAATTTCAAGTGGGCGCGGCGTGTCTTGACGCAAGGGGCCCATGTGCTGCTGATGACGGATGGGTTGGACCGCGAAGATGTGGCGCAGCTTGAGCAGGAGATGCAACGCTTGCGACGCTCGGCCAAGCGCATCGTGTGGCTCAATCCCTTGCTGCGCTTTGACGGCTTTCAGGCGCGGGCAGGGGGTGTTCGCGTGATGATGCCCTATGTGGATGAGTTTCGACCAGTTCATTCGCTGGACAGTTTGCAGGACTTGGCGGCAACACTTTCTGCGCCTACATCGGGAAAGCATGATCCCAGACAGTGGATGAGGAAACGGGAGGAGTGAGTGATGAATGTTCTTGACACAGCGCAGAGCTGGCTCGCCGAAGGGCGCAAGGTTGCCCTGGCCACGGTGATCGAAACCTGGGGCTCGGCACCGCAGCCCGTGGGCAGTCAGCTGGTGGTGGATGCGGATGGAAATTTTGAGGGAGCGGTGTCGGGTGGTTGCGTTGAGGGGGCTGTGATCACCGAGGCGCAGGACATGATTGCGAGTGGGGGGCACAAGGTTTTGAGTTTTGGTGTGGCGGATGAAACGGCATGGAAGGTGGGGCTCGCCTGTGGAGGGAAGATACGGGTGCTGGTGGAGGCGGTCGCGTGAGATATGACTTGTTGAAGCACCCCCTCCCCCCTGCGGGGTACTCCCCTACCTTCGGCGAGGGAGAAATGACTCTTTCTCCCTTGGCCACTTGGCCGGGGGAGTATCCCGAAGGGGGGAGGGGGTGTCGCGGTGGATTCTAGACTTCTCAAACAAATCAACACGGCACGCAAAGAACGTCGTGCGGTGGCAGTGGTTTCCAACCTTGCAACCGGTGCACAGCGCATCGTGACACGTGAGGTTGCAGCCTCTGATCCAGTTCTCGACAAGGCGTTCCGCTTTGACAAATCTGGCGTTGAACACACTCCTGAAGGCGAGGTGTTCATCACCATCCACAATCCGCATTTGCGATTGGTTATCATCGGGGCAGTGCTCATTGCGCAGAGTGTCATCCCCATGGCGGAAGCAGCGGGCTATGATGTGACCGTTGTCGATCCGCGCGGAGCCTTTGCCACGGGGGCGCGGTTTCCGGACGTAGCGTTGCATGCGGAGTGGCCCGAGGATGTTTTGCCTGGGATGAAGCTTGATGCCAGGACGGCGATTCTTGCTTTGACTCATGATCCCAAGATTGATGATTCGGCGCTGGATCTGGCTCTGCGATCACCGGTGTTCTACATTGGTGCGCTGGGGTCGAAGAAGACACAAGCTTCGCGCGTGCAGCGCTTGCAGGTGCTGGGGTTTGATGCAGCGGCGATAGCCCGCATCTACGGACCTGTTGGTTTGAACATCGGCGCTGTCGGTGCGCCAGAAATTGCCATTTCCATCATGGCGGAAATGACGAAGTGTCTGCGCCTGGGCGAATGAGATGAAGTTTGGCGCGGTTGCCGTTGCTGAAGCCGTTGGTGCTGTGCTGGCCCATGGGGTGAAAACGGCTGGGGGGTCGTTCAAGAAAGGTCGCGTGCTGAGCGCTGCCGATCTCGACACGTTGCGGGCGATGAACGTTGCCGAAGTAATTGTGGCGCGGCTTGATGCTGATGACGTGCCTGAAGATGAGGCGGCACGTGCGCTGGCTGTTGCTGCGGCGGGACAGGGGGTCTCAGCGCAACAGGCTTTTACCGGGCGGGCCAACCTGCATTCATCCGTATACGGACTTGTTGTTGTTGATGCTGTGCGCACAATGACTGTCAATCATCTGCACGAAAGTCTGACGGTTGCGACGTTGCCGTCTCACAGTGTTGTGCAACCAAAACAAATGCTGGCCACGGTCAAGATCATTCCCTTTGCCACCCCACGGGTCGTGTTGCAGCAGGCGCTTGATATTGTCGGTTACCAGCCGTTGATGCATGTGCGGTTGTTCCAGCGCAAGCATGTCGGCCTCATCATTACGACGATTGTCCACGGCAAGGCGTCGTTGATCACAAAAGCCGAAACGGCGATCAGAGACCGTCTGCAGGGTCTTGGTTTGGCGCTGGAAACTGTGATGGTGGTGCCGCACAGGCAAGCAGAAGTCGCAACGGCGATTGCGGAATTGAGGCAGCAGGGCAGCGACTGCATTCTGGTGTTCGGGGCATCGGCCATTGTGGACAGGGCAGACGTGATCCCTGCGGCACTGCAGGCTGCGGGAGGAAAAGTCGTACACCTTGGCATGCCGGTGGACCCCGGCAACCTGATGATGCTGGGTCGACTGGTCCGCACACCTGTGCTGGGCGTGCCATCCTGTGCACGTTCAGCAAAGCGCAATGGTTTCGACTGGGTGCTGGAGCGTGTACTGGCGGGCATTGAGGTGACTGGTAATGACATCATGGACATGGGTGTGGGTGGCCTGCTGGCGGAAATTCCGTCGCGGCCCAGCCCCCGCGAGTCGGGTGTTCTATCAGCTCAGCGCGTCGTCGCTGTGGTGCTGGCAGCGGGTCTGGGACGGCGCATGGGGGGTGGAAAGATGCTGGCAGATTTTGACGGTGGCCCGATGATTGTCGCCACGGTGCAGAACGTGCTGGCCTCGGCGGTTGACGATGTTGTGGTGGTCACGGGACATGAACCGGAGAAAGTCGCGAACGCACTTCGAGGGTTCAAGGTTCGTATTGTCCACAATCCTGAGTACGCCACAGGCATGGCCTCGTCGCTGCGTGTCGGTGTTGAGGCTGCCAGAAGCGCCGACGCCGTGATTGTTTGTCTTGGCGACATGCCTCGCGTGTCGGGTGTGGTGATTGACCGCCTGATAGCGGGGTTTAATCCGACAGAACATCGCACCATCGTCGTGCCAACACACAAGGGACAATTTGGAAATCCGGTGTTATGGGGGGCGGAACATTTTGCACGGCTCAAGTCACTATCGGGCGACAAGGGTGCGCGGATGCTGATTGAGGATTTGAAATCGGAAGCGACTGAAGTCGAAGCAGATGAAGGCGTGCTCCTGGACGCTGATACTCCAGAGGCTTTGGCAGCACTCAGATCAGTTGAAGATTCCTGAAACTCACATGGCCCTTGCGACCAATGATGATGTGGTCGTGGATCAGGATGTTCAGCTTGTCGGCAGCCTGGATGATGCGCTTGGTCATGTCGATATCAGCCAGCGATGGCGTCGGGTCTCCCGAGGGATGATTATGCACGAGGATAATGGCGGAGGCGGACAGTTCGAGCGCACGCTTCACGACTTCGCGGGCATAGACGGGTGTGTGGTCGACAGTGCCGACTTGCTGTTGCTCATCGGCGATCAGCTGGTTCTTTTTGTCGAGGAACAGCAGCCGGAAGGTTTCCACGTCTTCGAAAGCCATGGCGGCGCGGCAGTATTCAATGATGTTTATCCAGGTTCCGAGAATGGGACGGTTGATGACTTCGCCCCTGGTGAGGCGAAGCGCAGCAGCGCGGATGAGTTTAAGTTCCGTGACAACAGCTGGTCCAACGCCCTTGATTTCCATCAATAAATTGGCAGGCGCTGAAATGACTTCAGCAAAGGTACCGAAGCGCGCGATCAAGGCTTTTGCCATGGGTTTGGTGTCGCCGCGCTTGATGGCGCGGAACAGCACCATTTCCAGAAGCTCATAATCCGGCATGGCATCGGCCCCGCCGACGATGAAACGGTCGCGCAAGCGTTCGCGGTGGCCAAGGTGCAGGGGCGGCAGTCCTTCCTCCAGGCCTTTGGCGGGAGATTTTGCCATCGCATCAGACCCTGTAAGGCGGTTGATGCAGACCTTTGGGACTGAGAGTAAAAATCTCGCAGCCGGTTTCCGTGATGCCGATGGTGTGTTCGAATTGGGCTGACAGCGAGCGGTCCCGTGTCACGGCTGTCCAGCCGTCGGACAAGACTTTCACGTGCGGTTTGCCGAGGTTGATCATGGGTTCGATGGTAAAGAACATGCCTGGCTTGAGGACAGCACCTTCACCGGGTTTGCCATAGTGCAACACGTTGGGATGGTCGTGGAATACCTGTCCCAGGCCATGGCCGCAGAAATCCCGCACCACCGTGCAGCGCTCCCGCTCCGCATGGGATTGAATGGCATGACCGATATCGCCAAGCGTGTTGCCGGGCCTTGCGGCGGCAACACCGCGCATGGTGCATTCATAGGTGATCTCGACCAGCCGCTCGGCCTTGCGGGACACAGCACCGATGTTGGCCATGCGCGAGTTGTCGCCAAACCAGCCATCGACAATCAACGTCACATCAATGTTGACGATATCACCGTCGAGCAGAGGCTTGTCGTTGGGCATGCCGTGGCAGACCACGTGATTGATGGACGTACAGATGGCGTGCTTGTAACCGCGATAATTGACGGTAGCCGGGATGGCCTTGTGGTCTCTGGCAAACTCCACACAAAGGCGTTCGAGTCGGGCTGTCGTCACACCGGGCCGTGCTGCCTCGACCAGCATGTCCAGGCACTCGGCGGCCAGCTTTCCGGCGTGGCGCATGGGCACAAAGTCTTCCGGCTTGTACAGCCTGATGCGCGGGTTCTTTTCGCTGACGTCGAGATCGTTCATAGTGATTCCAGAAAGGGCACGGTCCCTTTGACTTCAATTCTGTCAGGGCTGACATGGCAGGTCAATGCGATTGCTTCAACCCCTTGAGCGCGGGCTGTGGCAAAACTGTTGAAATAGGCGCGGTCAAGGTCTGGCGTGAGGGCAAAGTGTGTGGGGTTCCCGCCCTGGATGCAATACACCATAACGGCGCGGCAGCCCTGCCGCACCATGGTTGTCATTTCGCGCAGATGCTTTTCGCCACGCTCGGTTTTGCAGTCCGGGAATTCAGCAAGGTCAGGCTTGCGAAAAAGGGTGACATTTTTGACTTCAACGTAGCAGGGTGGCTTTCCATCGGCTTGCAACAGCAAGTCGATGCGGGAGTTTTCACCATATTTCACCTCGCGCCGAATTGTATTGTATCTTGTGAGTTCGGGAATGCGATTGGTTTTGAGGGCTTCTTCAACGAGACCATTGGGGTGGTTTGTGTTGATGCCAATGGCACCCACGTCCTCCCGTTCGACAATTTCCAGCGTGTGGGGATATTTGCGGGTGATCGAGTCTGAGCGTGACAGCCACACTTTCATCCCCGGCGTGGTAAGGCCCCACATGGTGCCGGTGTTGGGGCAGGCGGCGGTGATGGTTTCGCCTGAGTCCAGCGTCACATCGGCGAGGAAGCGTTTGTAGCGTTTGACCAGTATTCCTCGCACAAGAGGCGTTTTGAAAAGCATGCTCGACAGGGACCATGGGGCCTGCGAGAAGGCAAGCCAATTTTCGGAGTGATGAATGAACAATTCCCCCACCGCCGCTGTGTTGTTGATCGGCAATGAAGTGCTTTCAGGCCGCACCAAGGACAAAAACCTGGGATTCATCGCGGATTATCTGACGGCACTGGGGATTGATCTCATGGAGGCGCGCGTGATTGCCGATGATGAGGCGGATATTGTTGCGGCGGTCAACGCACTGCGGGCGCGGTACAGCTACGTTTTCACCACCGGCGGAATTGGCCCGACACATGATGACATTACGGCGGATTGCATCGCCAAGGCTTTCAACGTGGAGATTTCACATCATGCCGAGGCCAGCGAAATCCTGTCGCGGCATTTTAAGTCGATCGGGCGCGAAGCCAACGAAGCGCGCTTGCGCATGGCACGCATCCCCCATGGTGCTTCATTGATTTACAACAGCGTGAGCAAGGCACCGGGGTTTCGCATCGAAAATGTTTTTGTCATGGCAGGCGTGCCCAAGGTGATGAATGCGATGATGGATGAAGTGGCCTCGCAATTGTCGGGCGGTGTTCGCGTGATGAGCCGCACCGTGCGCTTTGAAGGAGGGGAAGGGGATATTGCGAAACCTCTGAAAGAGATTCAAGACAAGTGGCCAACGCTGTCTGTGGGGTCCTATCCGTTCCAGAGTGAGCGCGGCTTCAATACTAACCTGGTGCTGCGCGGGCGCGATGAGGCGGCGTTGGAAGAAGCCGTAGCGGCGGTGAAGGTGGCGGCTGAGGACTTGCGGCGGGAAGGGAAGGCGAGGGGTTGGGAGGAGGTTTGAAGTCCTTCTCCGTCACGCGCTGCGCGTGCGCCACCTCGCCCGCTTGCGGGAGAAATGGCATCGCGTTAGCGATGACGGAGAGGGAATGCCGATTATGCCGCCAGCGCTCTTCGCACTTTCTCGGTGAGATCGTTTCTGGTGAAAGGCTTGTTCACCAGTTCGATCGAGTCCGGCAAGTCCTGCATCAGGCGAACAGACCCTGGCGCGTAGCCGGACATAAAGAGCACTTTCAGTTTTGGCCTGATCTTCATGGCTTTGGCGGCGAGTTCGGGACCGTTCATTCCGCCGGCCATGATCACGTCTGACAGGACGAGATTGATGTCGCGGCGTTCCTCGATCACCTTAAGCCCCTCTGGGCCGTTGATGGCAGTCAGCACCTCGAAGCCCATTTCCTCGATCATGGCGGAGGCCACGTCGCGGACACTGTCATTGTCCTCCACCACAAGAATCGTGGGTTTAGATTTTGGTGACAGGGCAGTGCCGTAGTTGGTTTTTTGCGCTTCTGCCAATTCCTGGCGGATCTGGTTTTGCAGCGCCGCCGGATTGACTTCGGCGGGCAGTTCGACGAGGCGCGACTTGAGGCGCGGGATATAGAGTTTCACCGATGTGCCGTGGCCGACTTCGGAATAGATTTTCACGTGGCCACCGGATTGTTTGACGAAACCATAAATCATGGAGAGTCCAAGGCCTGAACCTTTTTCCGGGGCCTTGGTGGTGAAGAATGGCTGGAAGACTTTCTCGATATTCTCCGGCGCAATGCCAGCCCCTGTGTCGGTGACAGTGATTTCAACGTAATCACCTGGATTCAAGTCTTCGAGGTCGTGACAATACTCTGCTGATAACGCGCGGTTGGCGGTTTCAATGATGAGGTCACCGCCCTTTGGTGCCATGGCATCACGGGCGTTGATGGCGAGGTTGAGGATTGCGGTTTCCAGCATGACCTTGTCGGCCTTGATGGGCCAGACATCAACGCCCGGCATGATTTTCAAAGACACGATGGCCGTCAAGGCCTGGGACAGCATGTCTTTCATCGAAAAGACCAGATCGTTGACGGCAAGTTCCTTGTTCTGCAGGGTCTGCTGGCGTGAGAAGGCCAGCATGCGCTTGGTGAGTTCGGAACCTTTTTCAGCGGCCTCGGTTGCAGCGCGAATGCGCTTGGTCGCACGCTCGTCGTGCTTCACCAGGTTTTCGACCAGCTGCAGATTGCCCATGACCACCATGAGCAGATTGTTGAAGTCATGGGCGATGCCGCCCGTGAGCTGGCCAACGGCCTCCATCTTCTGGGCCTGCTGATACTTACGCTCCAGGGCCTTGCGCTCGGTGACGCTCTGGCAGCAGCCGAAGATGCTTTCGACCTTGCCATGGGAGTCTTGCTCAGGCTCCATCGAGACCTCGAACCAGGTCGATTCTCCAGACGGCAATTTCACGGTGATTTCGAGATTCTTGATGTTCTGGCCGAGCTTCGCCAGTTCGAGCGCTTCGCTGAAACGCTCCTTGTCATGGGGTTCGATGATCTCGAGGAAGCTTTTGAGAGTGGGATGCACCATGGCGTCGGCCATGCCAATGAGATCTGCCATTTCGGACGTGAGGCGGGACACGTTGCTGTCGACCCGCAGGGAAAACGACCCGATTTTGGCGACGGCCTGGGTCCGCTTCAAATTGCGTTCCGATGATTTCAAGCGCTCCAGTGAAACCATCTGGGCATCGATGTTGCGCAGGAGTCCGACGCTTTTAACGGGGCGGCTTGACTTGGGGTCACGCACCACACCGGCAATGGCCTCGATCCATTCATATTTTCCGGCAGTGGTCTTGACGCGGTAACGGGTCTGGAACACCTCTTGTCCAAAGGGCGCGTTGCGAATCTTGTTGTCAAGCGTCTTGTCGCGATCCTCTGCATGGATCAAGGCATTGAAGTTGTGAAAGTTGAGGTTGGACCCTTGGACTCTCTGGCCGAAAACCTCCAGCATTTCGGGTGAGTTGTAGGTTTCGTTGGTTTCGTAGTTGTAGTCCCACAAGGCGTAGCCGCCGGAACGCAGAGCGAGGCTCAAACGGCGCTCATTTTCTTCCATGGCCGTTGCCTGTTCCGGCGTCATGTGCTGACTGATCATGAGATAGAGGTTTTTGCCCTCCAGATCGAGCTTCTGCGATTTGAAACGCGAGACGATGGCTTTGCCGAGAGGCGGCGTATAACAAACCTCTATGATAGACGCTGCGTCGGGTGAGGTGTTGGGTTCAGTCTGGCGGGCAGACAGCAGCCCCACGCCAAAGCGCAGGACGGGCTTTCCCAACACATCGGTGCGTTTGGCACCCCAGCGACTCAGCACGGCGGATGTTGCATCCACCAGCACCGCGTCCGGCATGGACACGACGAGGGCCTCGGTGTGGGCGAGGTTCAGGGCCGATATGAGTTGCTCGATCATGGACTTCCGTGCGTCAGCCTAAAAGCCCAACTCTATGTGGAAAATGGTTATCCAAGTGTTGCGTGCGAAGGGCAGTTTGGGCCAAAGCTTTGGTTTATTTTGAAAGGGGTCAAGCCGATGGACGAGAAATGGCAAAAGAGCTTTCCTGTTTCCTGGGATCAATTTCACCGGGATGCTCGAGCGCTCGCATGGCGCTTAAGCGCGGCTGGACCATTTCATGCCGTTGTCGGAATCACACGCGGTGGCCTGGTGCCTGCGGCGATCGTGGCGCGGGAATTGGGCATCCGCGTGGTAGAGACCGTCTCCGTTGCGTCCTATGATTACGACAAACAGGGCGAAATCACCGTTCTGAAACCGGTTGCCGCAAGCTTCATCGAAAAAGACAAGGGCCAGGGCGTTTTGATCGTGGATGACCTGGTGGATACGGGGGCCACGGCCCGGGTGGTCAGGGAAATGCTGCCAAAGGCGCATTTCGCCACGGTCTATGCCAAGCCATCAGGGCGTCCACTTGTGGACACGTTTGTGACGGAAGTGAGCCAGGATACCTGGATTTATCTGCCATGGGATATGGATTTGCAGTTTGCCAAGCCGATTGGTGAAAAGGCCAAGGCCTAGATTTCATAATGTGCAGGCGTGACGAGTGATTGCATGGGCGCATCTACGGTTATAAGGTCTCAGCATGTTTGATGATTTGAAAGACAAGGTCGTTGTCGTCACTGGCGGCGTTACGGGTATCGGAGGTGCTGCCTCAATGGGTTTCGCCGGACAGGGTGCCAAGGTGCTGGCGCAATATCTGGGTGGCGGGCCGGAACTGACTGCGGTTGAAGCGGCGGGAATAACGACGCTCAAGCTTGATCTTACGGAGGGTGGTGCGCCTGAAAGGCTTTTCGACCACGCAGTTGAAAAGTTTGGTCGTATCGATGTCATCGTCAACAATGCCGGCAGCCTTGTTGCACGCACACCATTGTCGGAACTGCGCGATGATTTCATTGATCGGGTGTTTGACCTCAATTGTCGGCAATTGATTCACTGTTGCCGCCTCGCCGCTGACCATATGGTGAAACAAGGCAGCGGCAATATCATCAATGTCACATCCATTGCGGCCCGCAATGGTGCAAGTCCGGGCGGCAGTGTCTATGCCGGGGCGAAAGGCTTTGTCTCAGCCTTCACCAAGAGTCTGGCGCGCGAACTTGTTGACAGCAACATCCGTGTCAATTGCGTGTCGCCGGGCACGATCCACACGGCGTTTCACGATCGCTTCTCTACGGCAGAAAAACGCGCGGCCACCGCGAAGACCATTCCCATGCTGCGCCTGGGCCTCGCCGATGATTGCACGGGTGCCTTCCTTTATCTCGCCAGCGACAAGGCCTCGGCTTACGTCACGGGCCAGGTTTTGGAGGTCAATGGCGGGCAATTGATGGCATGACTGCTCGCGTCTTGCCGAAAGACTATGACGTGCTGGCTCCCGACGGCTCTGAAGTTCGCATTCTTGCATCATCACTATACGGATCAATGGCGCATTTCACGTTGCACCCGAAACAGGTTTCGGTGGCGGTGGCACATCGCACAGTGGAAGAGCTTTGGTACATCATTGCAGGTCAGGGCGAAATGTGGTGCGGTGATGAGGTGATTGCGTTGCATGCTGGTGTGTCGCTTGCCATTTCCGCTGGTACGCGATTTCAGTTTCGCTGTGTTGGTGAGGTGGCACTTGAGGCGATCGGCGTGACCATGCCGCCCTGGCCGGGCATGGATGAGGCCTATGTGGTACAGGGCAAGTGGTGAGGCAGTCCCTCTCCGTCAGTCGCTGCGCGACTGCCACCTCTCCCGCAAGCGGGTAAGGACACGGTCTTTTCCTCGCCCGCTTGCGGGAGAGGTAGCCCGCGCGTAGCGCGTGACGGAGAGGGAATGCCTTACCAACTCCCAATATTCGGCATGCTCTTCCATGGCTCCATCACTTCCAGATACTGATCGTCCTTCTGCAACACCTCGATTGAGATGCCATCTGGTGTCTTGATGAAGGCCATGCGCCCCTCGCGCGGCGGACGGTTGATGGTGATACCGTGCTGCATCAGCTTTTCGCAATAGTTGTAGATGTTATCGACCTGATAGGCGAGGTGGCCAAAGCTGCGGCCACCAGTATAAACTTCCGGGTCCCAGTTGTAGGTCAGTTCAACAGGTGTGTCGGGGCTTTCTGGACAGGCCACGAACACCAAGGTGAAGCGGCCTTTCTCGCTCTCGTGGCGACGTGTTTCGACAAAGCCAAGTTTGTTGACGAAAAAGTCCAGCGACTCTTCAAGATTGGATACACGGATCATGGTGTGCAGATATTTCATGGCTCTCTCCTGAAATGAAAGCGCGATTCATTCCTGAAAACGAATCAATGCACCAGTGCTTTCCGCGCGGGGGCTGCATTGCAGCACAAGAATCACATCGATCTTGCGCTGCACTCACAGTTTGAGACGGCGAAAACCATCGCTCACAGCCTGAATTTCCACATTCTCCACAGCGATGTCGCGCTTGCGACGCCCAAAATTCGTTTTTTCCGTGACCGTGTTGCGCTTACATCTGTACAAACTACCAGATTCGCGTTCATATTCGTTAATGGGGCGGCGATGAGGCATCGCTGCATGGGTTTGGGTAAGTAAGATGGCGGCTGAAGAGCTAAATGACGTCACGCGCGTTGGCGTGTCACAAGACGACGCAATGCAGGCACCCAATGTCATCAAGATTGATGGCTTGGTCAAATGGTTTGATGTGGGGCGGGGCTATGGCTTCGTGATTCCTGACAACGGTCTTCCTGATATCCTTCTTCATCTCTCCTGTTTGAAGCGCGATGGTTTTGATGCACCGCTCGAAGGCACGCGTGTGACGTGTGAAGTGGTGGCACGGCAAAAAGGTTTCCAGTGTTTGCGCGTCTTGTCGGTCGACCAATCAACCGCGATTCACCCTGTTGAGCGTCGTGCGCGTACACACAACGAAGTGCAGCCCACAACAGGCTGGGTGCGTGCGAAGGTGAAGTGGTTCAATCGTGCCCGCGGGTTTGGCTTCGTCAGTGAGGGTGAAGGACTCGGTGATATTTTCGTGCACATGGAAGTGCTGCGCAAAACCGCCATGAGTGAGCTGGTTCCCGATGAATGGGTCTATGTCCGCTATGGCGACAGCAATCGTGGCAAGATGGCGTCGGAAGTGCGTACCAGCCTTGAAGGCGGCCCGGCCCACACCAACTAGTTTGCCATCCTTCTGCTGCAATTCAACGGGAGAGGTGCCGCATCATGATGGATTTCGGCATCACACGGCGGGGTTTCTGGGCCTTCATTTTTGGCGTGGTTGTGTCGACGACCGCCGTTGCGCAAGCGGTTGCGCGCATCGAACCCATGTCTATTGTCACTGACACCACAGCCACACTATTCTCAGCCGAAATTGCCGATACGGACGAATTGCGTGAGCGCGGGCTGATGTTCCGTCACGTTCTGCCGAAGGACAGCGCAATGCTGTTTGATTTCAGCAAACCGCGACCTGCCTCCATGTGGATGAAGAACACCTATATTTCTCTGGACATGCTGTTCGTTCGACAGGATGGCACCATCGCCGCCCTTGCCGAAAACACCGAACCCTTCTCAACCCAGATCATCAGCGTCGATGAACCTGTGCGTGGCGTGGTGGAGTTGCAGGCGGGCACGGTGAAGCGGTTGGGTATCAAGCGCGATGACAAGGTTTACCACGAGATCTTCAGGACCAAGGACCAGTAGGGGGAGGCGCCTTTGGACATCAAACTGATCGTCATTTATCAACGTTGTCATTGCCGGATTTATTCCGGCAATCCATGGCTCAGCAAGCGTGATTTGCCCTGATAAATTCGGCCCGCACCACGATGGATTACCGGAATAAATCCGGTAATGACAATTTTGAGGGTTTTCACTTTAAGTTAGGGCGTATGGGGAGAAGTCCTTTTCGCTTGCAGTTCACGCGCTACATCGGCTATCCACCGCCTCGTTCGGCAAAAGTCGGGGTGTAGCGCAGTCTGGTAGCGCACCTGCCTTGGGCGCAGGGGGTCGCGAGTTCGAATCCCGCCGCCCCGACCAGCCTTCGCCAAGGCTTCGGCTGGCACAGCCAGACGGAGACCTGGCGAAGGCTGTCCGCCGAAGCTCCGCAAGGAGCGCAGGAGGACTGTTAGTACTTCGCACAGGAGTTCGAACGTGTTCTACGTTTACCAGTTGCAAAGCGTGCTTGATCCTGAACAGTTCTACGTCGGGTTTACTGAAGACCTCAAATCCAGATTTGCGGCCCACAATCGCGGCGAGTCTGCGCATACCAGTAAATTCATCCCCTGGCATTTGCTGGCATATCACGCGTTTGCTGAAAAGCAGACGGCTCTTAATTTTGAAGCCTACCTGAAGTCAGGTTCTGGTCGCGCCTTTGCGAAGAAAAGGCTTTGGCCGAAATCAAAAATTGGCTAATTGCAGAGCAGTCGCAGAGGAAGAGTTGAATGCCCGCACGCATCTACAAGCCCGCCCGCAATGCCATGCAGTCCGGGAAGGGCAAATCCCAGGAGTGGGTGCTTGAATTTGAGCAGGCCACGGAACGCCAGGCCGACCCGCTCATGGGCTGGACATCGTCGGATGACACGGCAACGCAGGTGAAGTTGAAATTCGACACGCGCGAAGAAGCCGAGGCCTACGCCAGGCGCAAGGGCCTTGCTTATACCGTGCAGGCCGAAGCGCCGATCAAGTTGCAGAAAAAGTCCTATTCCGACAATTTCAAATTTGGCCGTGACGAAAACTGGACGCATTAACCTGTCAGGATCGGCTTGAAGGCCGCTAACTCGTCAATCACGAAATCAAAAAACGCTGAAACCGCCGGTGTTGATCGCACGTCTGGGTGGGCGAGAATGCGCCAACTTCGCGTGAGCTCAGGCACGGTTTCGAAAAGCCGCACCAGGTCTTCTTCCGCATTGCCAAGGGCAATGGGCATCGGCACCACTGCCACGCCTGACTTTGCGGCAGATACGAGACCCAAGACACTGCTTACTCTTGCCGCGACTGGCGCGTTGGGTGCAACAGCAGCGAGCCACCCTGCGGCACGATTCCCCGACATGGTTCCTTCAAATGCCACGACTGAATGCCGGTTGAGGTGTTGCAGCGACTCCGGCCTGCCATGTTGCTGCACATAGGATTTGCTCGCATAGACTGACCAGAGCGAGTCCGCAATTTTTCGTCCGACCAGTTCATTGTCGTCCGTGTCGCCAGATCTGAAAGCCACGTCAGCGTCTCCCTTTTTCAGGTCGACATAACCATCACTCATCACGAATTCAATTTTCAAGCCTGCGTGTTTGGCTTCGAATCTTTCCGGTATTCCCGCTTTGACGAGTCTGATCATCACGGGTTCAGGGCAAGTCAGCCGTACGACGCCGTGTTCCGCCCGGTCTCTCACGAACTTTCGATTTTCAAAGGCGATTGCGCTGCGCTCGACTTGCTCAGCAAATGGCAGCAGGTCCTGGCCGAAACGCGACATTCGATAGCCGGTTCTGGTTTTCTCAAACAGGGCTTGGCCAAGCTGGCGATCAAGTTCAGCCAATCTGCGTTGTACCGTGGATTGGTTCAATCCCAGCTTTTTTGCCGCAGCGATGGTGCTGCCTTCGCGTGCGGTGGCCAGAAAGTGCTTGATGTCATCCCAGTTCAACATGGGCTATTATGCAATTTTGCTTTCGGGTTTGGCAATATCGCGGCTCCCGGAGACTGGTTTTGCCGCGTAGCCATAGAAGCACAACCCACGCAAAGGAGAACCATCATGACGATCTCATCAAAACTATTTGCAACTTTGGCCGCTCTGTACTTCTTGGCAGCGATCGCACAGGCAGCCGATCCTGTCCAGACCGATGGCGACAAATACAAGGTCAAGTTTGAAAATGAACGAATCCGCGTTTTGGAATACGCCGATGCACCGGGTGATAAAACGCAAGAACACCACCACCCCGCCTTCTTTTTGTATGCTCTGGCACCCTTCAAACGCAAAATTCTGCTGTCTGGTGGCAAAGTGATCATGCGCGAGTTCAAGACAGGAGACGTGCTCTGGTCCCCGGAACAGACTCATGCCGGTGAAAATGTAGGGATTACACCAAGTCACGCGTTGCTCATCGAGATGAAGCCGTGAGACAAAAAGTGGGCAAGACAAGCCGTGGCAGCTTTGCTAAAGCGCCCCGGCAGACTCCGTAGCTCAGCTGGACTAGAGCAAGCGCCTTCTAAGCGCTAGGTCGTTGGTTCGAATCCAACCGGGGTCGCCACTTCTCTGGAGGTCATGACATGGACATCAAGCGTCTCGGCAGCAGGCCGACAACTGCCGGATCACTGGAGTATTTCTCCGGGCAGGTCTGGGTCAATCACATTGCCGATGCTTCCATTCCAGGTGCTGCCAAGTCTGCAATCGTCGCCTTTGCACCCGGTGCCCGCACGGCCTGGCACACGCATCCCCTGGGGCAGACGTTATATATCCTCTCAGGGATTTGTCTGGCGCAAAGCTGGGGCGGTGAGGTGCAGAGGTTGCAGCCCGGCGACACCGTGTGGTTTCCGCCCGGCGAAAAACATTGGCACGGGGCAGCACCTACCATTGGCATGACGCATGTCGCCATACAGGAATCGCAGAACGGTGTAACCGTCGAGTGGCTCGAATTGTTGACCGATGAATTTTACAATAAAGTGGCCTCGGTTTTGACGGGTTTGTGATCTTAGACTGCGGCCATGACAATCAATACACCATCGGTTGGTCAACGTGCCTTGGCACTCAGCTATGGCGCGGTTTGTCATGTGATTTTTGTGGCCAGTGTCGGGTTGATGATTTTCCACATGTTCTTTGGCATGCAGTATGCGCAAGGCAGTCTGACTGCACCATGGAGCTGGATTGCAAACGCCTTCCTGTTGTTGCAATTTCCACTTGGCCACTCAGTGTTGTTGTCTGCACGAGGACGCAACGCACTTCAGCACTTCGCACCACGGGCCTTTGCCGCACACCTCTCCACCACGACCTACGTGATCATCGCCTCGATCCAGATCTTCCTACTGTTTAACGCTTGGAGCTTCAGCGGAATTGTCTGGTGGCAATCATCCGGCGCAGTGTTTGCAGTGTTGATCGCACTCTATGCTGCAAGCTGGCTGATGCTGGGTCTGGCCATTCTCAATGCGGGCATCACCCTGCAATCCGGCTTTCTGGGTTGGTGGGCGGTGTTCAGGAACACGAAACCTGTATTCCCCGGCATGCCCACGCGCGGACTGTTCCGCGTCATGCGCCAGCCTATCTACGTCGCCTTTGCCTGCACCGTATGGACAGTGCCGAACTGGACGCCGGATCAACTGGTGATCGCCATCACCCTCACGACCTATTGCGTCATCGGTCCCTTGTTCAAGGAAGCACGCTTTCGCAAGTTTTATGGTCAAGCCTTCATCGATTACCAGAAGCGCTATCCCTATTGGCTGCCATTGCCTCGAAAGAAGACATGACCCTTCGCAATGATCTCACGATCTATGATCGCTATGCCAAGCACTGGTGGGACGGCTCGCAACGCTGGTTGCGCACGCTGCAAAATCTGGTGCCTGCGCGCTTGAAATACTTCGATGCCATTGTCGATTGGAAGGGCAAGACTGTTCTCGATCTTGGTTGCGGTGGTGGCTTCATGGCGGAAGCCCTGGCCATGCGCGGTGCCATCGTCACTGCGATTGACCCAGCCGCTGGTGCAATCGACATTGCCAAACGTCACGCTGCCGAGCAGGGCCATGCCATTCGTTACTTCGTGGGCAGCGGTGAATCACTGGCGCTTGATGATCAGTGCATGGACTGCGTTGTGTGCGTTGATGTGTTGGAGCACGTCTCCGATCTTGGCCGGGTGCTTGACGAGGTGCGGCGCGTGCTGAAACCGGGTGGCGTGTTTTTGTTCGACACCATCAACCGCACCCTGTTTGCCACACTGGCCGTTGTGCATTTTGGCGAAACAGTTTTGCGTCTGCTGCCCAAAGGCACGCATGACCCGGCTATGTTCATCAAGCCACGGCATTTGAACGCGTTGCTGACGTCTCGCGGGTTTGAAGACATCAAAATGACTGGCTTTGGCCCACGCGGCATTGACCGAAGGTTTGACATCACCTTCGGGCGCGTGCCGATGTTGAGCGTGATGTATATTGGTTATGCGCGGTGATGGCGGCCTTATTTCGTCAAGAATTCCGAGCACTTCGGCGCTGCCGCATTTCCCCACGGCATGATGGGCACCGATGAATTGCTGTTCTGCGGCGATCCCTCGATGATGCGGTCGGTGTAGGTGAGATAAACCAGCACATTGCGCTTTTCATCACAGCCCCGCACAATCTGCATTTTCTTGAAAAACAGCGAGCGGCGCTGGCGGTAGATTTCCTCGCCCTGTTCAAACTTTGCCTTGATGGTGATGGGTCCGATCTGGCGACAGGAGATCGAGGTTTCAGACCGCTCATCGGCAAAGCCGGCCCAGCCTTTCCAGCCGCCAACTTCAGGCACGGTAAAATAACACGCAACACCCTCAACGCCTGGATCATCAATCACATAGGTCGACAACTTCGCGTCCGGAGACAACATCCGCCAGACCGTGGTCTTCTTGAAGATAAGCTCCGGATCATCGGCTTCCTGTGCCATGACCGGGGCAGCAAGACACGACATCGCAAGGACGGCAGCGGTAAGTTTTTTCATGGACGTTCTCCAAAACCAGAAGCGCATATGGGGACGACACTGCGGATTTCAACGCGCGGCGAGCCGTTTGAACCCGGCATCCAGATCGCGCATCAAATCTTCCGGGTGTTCCATGCCGATGTGAAAGCGCAAGGCCGGGCCTTTTGCATCCCACGTGGTGGCAGACCGATGCGGTTTGAATGGCACGACGAGACTCTCGAACCCGCCCCATGAATAGCCCATTGAAAAAAGTTCCAGGCCATCCAGCATGGCCGCCACGGACTCCTTGGATGTTGGTTTAAGAACAATCGAGAAGAGCCCGGATGCGCCTGTGAAATCCCGCTTCCAGATGTCGTGGCCCGGTGTATTCGAAAGGGCAGGGTAGAGCACGGTGTCAACTTCTGGCCGTGCCCGCAACCATTGTGCGACCTCGATGGCCGATTGCATGTGCCGCTGCAAGCGCACATCCAGCGTGCGAAGCCCGCGCAGGCCTTGGTACATGTCATCCGGCCCCGCAAACAGGCCCATGGTTTCGAAACACTCCTTGAACTGCGGCCAGGTCGCTTCGTTGCAAACGACGGTGCCGAGCATCACATCGGAATGGCCGGTGATGTATTTCGTTGCCGCCTGCACCGACACATCGCAGCCATGGTCAAAGGCCTTGAAAAAGTGCCCCGCACTCCACGTATTGTCGATTATCGCAACGGCACCACCCGCATGGGCCACAGCCGCGATAGCAGGCACGTCCTGCATCTCCATGGTCTGGGAGCCTGGGCACTCGCAATAGACCACGCGCGTGTTGGGTCGCATCAGCGCCGCAACGCCCTTGCCCAGCAGCGGATCATAATAAGTGGTGTCAATGCCGAGGCGTTTTAAAACTGTGTCACACAAATTGCGTACTGGATTGTAAGCCGTATCCACCATCAACAGATGATCGCCTGCGCTCAGGAACGTCAGTAGCGCTGCTGTGATGGCGGCCTGACCTGAAGGGGCAGCCTTGCAATCAAAACCGCCTTCGAGTTCTGCAACAGCCGTTTCGAACGCGCGCGAAGTTGGCGTGCCACGGCGGCCGTAGACGTAGGGTTGCTTGCGATTGTTCAGCGTGTCGACGTCTGGAAATGTAATGGTTGAGACGTGATAGACTGGCGGATTGACCGCTCCATTCTCGTTGAATTCACGCGCCGCCGTGGCAAGGCGGGTTGTGGGTTTCAGCAGGGAACGGTCTTTAATTGTTTTGGCCATGACAGTCTTTTTGCTTAAGTGAACTGCTTATGCCGCAACCCGAAGGGAATTCCCATGGCCGAAATGTCACCACTCGCCCGCTTGATGATGGGGATATTGCAAAAAGGCGCATGCGTGTCGGCAGCACTGGTGGCGCTGTTTGCAGGTGTTTTGGTGTGGCAACGCTATACTCCCACGGGATTTGCCTGGCAGCAGGGTGACAAGGGGTTTTTGATCTTGCTTGGCGTGCTGCTTGTGTTCGCGGTTTATCTGATCCGCAGCATTGGCAAGGAAGTGGACAGCAACTCTCATTCCTCGGGCGATGGCAACAAGTCATAGTCAAGCGGCTTGCGCATGCCGCGATAAATGCGCAGGACGTGTAGCGTATCGCGGATAACCATGTAGGGGATGAGAAAACCATACCTTGGCTCAATCGCTTCACGTACATCGTCACGCAGCGAAGGCCTTCCACTTCCGGGATACTCTGCTGTCAGCTGGACTTGTTTTTCGATGGCGTCCACAACATTTTGCAGACCTTGTGGATTAAGAGGAAGAAGATATGCACGGAGTTCATCGAGATCGGTCGACGCCTGCCGCGTCAACGATATGCGCAACACCTTCAGGACCGATTTGGAATATCAGGTTTGGGCATAGGTAACTCATCAGCCTGGCCCCAGCTTCGCATCCATTTGAAAATCTGCTCACCCGAATGATTGGGACCAGACTTTGCACTTTCAACAGCTTCGTCAAGATCAGCGAGGTAGGCGATGCGGTCATTCACATAAGCATTCACCGCTTCGTTGATGATATATGAGCGGCTTCTCTTTGTGAGTGTCGCAAGTTTGTCTACGTTTTTTCTGGTTTCATCCGGCAAGCGCACGGAAAATGTTTCTGCAGAATTCGGCATCACTCGTCCCAAGTGTTCATGGTGAACACAATGTGGTCGTGGAAGTTGCTCCTGTCAAGCCTTGCTGCAGATGCATCAAAGCATTATTGCCACATATTCAATTCAAGGAAGAACCATGGACTCCGCCAAGCGCATTGCCGACAAGAAAGACTGGATCAAGGGGGCCTCGGGGGATTGGGAAATCATCATTGGTCTTGAAGTCCACGCGCAAGTGCTGGCCAAGGCCAAACTGTTTTCCGGTGCCTCGGCGGAGTTTGGCGGCGAGCCCAATGCCCATGTGTCTATCGTTGATGCCGCCATGCCCGGCATGTTGCCGGTCATCAACAGGTTCTGCGTTGAGCAGGCTGTGCGCACAGGGCTTGGCCTCAAAGCCCAGATCAACAACTATTCTGTCTTCGACCGCAAAAACTATTTCTATCCCGACCTGCCGCAGGGATACCAGATTTCGCAATACAAGCAGCCCGTGGTAGGTGAAGGCGAAGTGCTGCTGGAACTGGATGATGGTGCCACCGTCATTGTGGGTATCGAGCGTTTGCATCTCGAACAGGACGCTGGAAAATCCCTGCACGACCAGCACCCCAACATGTCCTATGTCGATCTGAATCGCTCAGGCTGCGCGCTCATGGAAATCGTCTCACGTCCCGACATGCGCTCGGCCGACGAAGCCAAGGCTTTTGTCACTAAACTCCGTCAGATCATGCGTTACCTCGGCACGTGTGATGGCAACATGGAGCAGGGGTCGATGCGCGCCGATGTGAACGTATCCGTGCGCAAACCGGGTGACGCGTTCGGCACGCGTTGCGAAATCAAGAACGTCAACTCCATCCGCTTCATGGGTCAGGCCATCGAATACGAAGCCCGCCGCCAGATCGGCGTTCTGGAAGATGGCGGTTCGATCAAACAGGAAACCCGGCTTTTCGACCCCAGGAAGGTTGAAACCCGCTCCATGCGCTCCAAGGAAGAAGCTCATGATTACAGATACTTCCCCGATCCTGATCTGTTGCCACTTGAACTGGAGCCGGCCTGGGTTGACGGCATAAGATCAACCCTGCCGGAACTCCCCGACGAGAAGAAAGCCCGCTTCATGTCCGCTTACGGCTTGTCAGTCTATGACGCCGATGTGCTCTCAGCCGAACGTCACACTGCGGATTATTTTGAGGCCGTCGCCAATGGGCGCGACGGCAAGCAGTCTGCCAACTGGGTTATCAATGAATTGCTGGGCCGTCTCAACAAGGAGGGTAAAAGCTTCGAGACTTCGCCCATTTCTCCTGGCCAGATTGGTGGTCTGGTGGACTTGATCACAACCAACGTCATCTCCGGCAAAATTGCCAAAGATGTATTCGAAATCCTGTGGAGCGAAGGTGGTGACGCGGCTGCCATTGTTGACACCCGAGGCTTGAAACAGGTCACCGACACGGGCGCCATTGAAAAGGCCGTCAACGACATCATCGCCGCTAACCCGGACAAGGTGGAACAGGTGAAATCCAAACCCAGCATGCTTGGCTGGTTCGTTGGCCAGGTCATGAAATCAACAGGCGGCAAGGTCAACCCGCAGGCCGTGAACGATATTCTACGTCAAAAGATTGGTATTAACGAATAAATACAGCTTCTTAACCAAGGGCTTCCTTTTCCCGCAATCTCTGCTATCATCCGTGTGCTGATTTCTTTTGGCCTGCCTTGGGAGGATTGTCTTGTTCGACAATTTGGGGGTCGGCCATCTCACAAATGAGACGGCAAAACCTGCAGGCGTTTCGGCATTCCGCCGGATTGCAGGAAAAAGTGTGTGAAAGGGAGATAAAACCGATGGCCAAGCCATCCAAAAAAGCCGCAAAGGCGAAGGCAAATCCGAAGTCGGTGGCAAAGTCCACACCACAAAGGGTGATGGCAAAACCGCAGGCCAAAGCGCCGGTGGTCAAAGGTCCCTCGGCTGCCGAGAAGAACCGTTTCACGCTCTATGGCGTTGCGGCGTCGCCCAATACTTACACGGCAGCCCTCATGCTGGCGCTTTGCCGCCACCCTTTCTCTTACATTCATGTGTCCCTGCGTGACGGGGCGCACAAGCAGCCCGACTATCTGGTGAAAAACCGCTACGGTCAGGTGCCAGCGCTGCGCGATGGTCAAACGTTCTTTGTACAGTCTGCCGCCATTCTGCTGCATGTGGCTGAAGCACTCGGCAAGTTTGATGGCAAGACGGCGACAGAAAAGGGCCGCATCGTGGAGTGGCTGTTCTGGCAGTGGGACAAGCTGGCACTGCCGATCTACCGGCTGCGCGCGCGCAACAAAGGTATTCGCCAGTTCGGCGATGAGGTGCGGGTGATGTATGATACAGAGGCCAAGGCGGCACTCGCGGTACTTGAGCAGGACCTTATGAAAAACGAGTGGATCACCGGCAAGAAGGTAACGGCCGCCGACGTTGGCATCTACAGCGTGCTCAGGTTTGCACAGGATGCAAACATTGATCTCAATCACTATCCGGCGGTGTCACGCTGGAAGTTGCGCATGGAAGCACTGCCGGGATTTGCCACGCCAGAACAACTTTTGCCATTGGAGAGCAGACTGGTGTAAGGCTGCATCTTCAGTCAGCTGGTGTGAGTGAAGCGTGTCGCAAAGCCAAGTACAGCCTGCCCAGGACGTGAGCCTGGATCAGACCCAAAACCCCGCAACCAGGAAGCCGCGTCATCGCCAATGGGGGGCTGCGGTTTTCTTGTTGTTGGTCAGCATTGCGGGTCTGATTGGCGGTAGACTGGGCCACCTCTATCCTTTGTTTGACGTGTTTGCGCAGTTTGGCATGCAATTCATCGCCTTGGCAGTCGGTTGTTCACTGGCCATGTTCCTTGTGCGGTATAAGGCCATTTTCGGCATAGGGCTGACCATTGCCCTGCTTGCAGCCTATGGGGCGTGGCCCCAGGTGGTCTCTGCAAAACTGCAGCAGCCGCCTTACCCGCTGGCAGCCGGAGAAAAAGTGCTTCGCGTGGCACACTTCAACACCTACAAGAACAACTTCGACTTTGCCGCCATAGTGGCTGAAGTTTTGCGACTCGATGCTGATGTTGTCAGTCTCGTGGAAATGAGCGATGAGAAGAAGCGCTCTGTTCTCACGACACTCAAAGCGAAGTATCCCTTCACCTATGACTGCAAGGGTGTCTTCTTTTGTGAACTGGCTGTGATTTCAAAGTATCCGATCATTGAGACCGACGCCAACGCCAATTGGGCTGGTGCACCGCATATTCGTGCCACACTGGGCGGCGCGATGGCTGGCGTTACGGTGGTTGCTGTTCACACCACCCGCTTCCCGCATTCGCGCTGGCAATTGTTACAGGTCAAGGAGCTGGGCAAGAAACTAGAGACGATTTCTGGCGAACTGGTCATCATGGGCGATTTCAATGCCACACCGTTTTCACGCATAACTGCCAGCATGGAGCAGGGTGCCAACGTGGTCCGCCTCACGGAGCTCCCAACATGGCCCAGCTTTATTCAATTGCCGCAGCTTGCCATTGATCACATATTTGCATCAAAAGGGTTTCGCGTGGTGGGCAACCAGCAGATTGGCAACAGCGCGGGATCAGACCATTATCCCATCCTGATGACGCTGGCTTTGAAACGCGAACCTTGAACGGGGTGAACTCCAGGTAAAGGCAGCTTGGTAAAGCATTTCGAAATTTCGCCGTAAGTGATTGAATCAAATTGAATTGAATCTTTATTCACGCTGTGGGCTTCAACAGTTCTTAAGCCTGGCGCTTAAGCCGTTGTTTTATTGCAGAGGTCACAATGACCCTATCAACCGACACGCCACACAACAAGACGGCGGCGGACAACTTCAAGGGGATCAGACATGATTTGGGACAACATGAACACCACAGGCGAAGACCCTACGGCACTGGGTGCCAATGCTGAAAGCTGCCTTGCCATGGGCATGAAATATTGTATCGGGCATGGCGTTCAGCAGAACAACATTGCGGCTCACAAGTGGTTCAACATCGCCGCCATCAAGGGTAGCGAAAAGGCGAAGAGCTATCGACTTGAACTCGCCCAGGAAATGACGGCCACCGAAATCGCTGAAGCCCAGCGCCAGGCCCGCCAGTTTCTGACACTGCACTAGGATCAATACACAGGCGTCAAAACAAAAAACCCGCGAGAGAGCCAGAACGGCCCCGCGGGTTTTTTTATTGTTTGATCATCTCGTCAATAGTCAATGCCGCCATCAGAGCCCGTTGAATTTCGATCCGAGAAGAATTCCCGCAGGCGGCTTTCATCCTCGGCTTGCTTTCGATTTTTCAGGTAGAGTTCCGTCTCATAACTGTCGGTCTTGCGGGCGATCTGGCCAGCGTCACTGTCAAACTCGGGCAGACTGTCAACATTGCTGGAATAGCCCGTGCCCAAGGGAATGTAGTTCTCGTAGGCCCAAGCCACCGGCGAGGCCGCGGTGAACCAAAGTCCGCCCAAGATCATGACAGTTACGCGTGTTTTCATGTCAGCAAGTGTCGCACAGTCGGGATCACATGACCAGAAAATTTAGCGATCGCCTGGTCTCAATTGTTCATGTCGGTTTCTGCCACCAGTTCGGTTGCGCGTTTGAGGTGTTTGGCAATCTCAGCCACGTTGATGCCGTCCGGTGTCAACGTGCCCCAGGCTTGCACCGTCGCCGAGGGTTTTACCGAAGGGTTGACGGGGTATTCATAGTTTGCATTCGCATAGAGCTGTTGCGCCTCATCGCTGGCCAGAAATTCCATCAACTTCAAAGCATTGTCCTTGTCGGGGGCATTTTTGACCATCAACATTCCGGAAATGTTCACGTGCGTTCCCATACGATCTGATGCCGGGAATACTAAACGCGATGCCTTGGCCCAGTCTTTTTGTTCCGGCTCTTTGTCATTGTTCTGCATCAGACCCATATAATAGGTATTGGCCAAAGCCACATCGCATTCGCCTGCCATAACGCTCTTGGCCTGGGCACGATCATTGCCATTTGGCTTCACGGCAAAATTGGCTTTGACGCCTTCCAGCCATGTCCTGGTTTCTGCATCCCCCAGTTTCGCGATCATGAAGGCAGTGAGGCCGAGACTATAGGGATGGTCGAAGGGTCTTGTACACAGTTTGCCTTTCCATTTCGGATCAGCGAGTTCTTCATAGGAAATCGCCGTTTGCGGAACGCGATCCACCGACACATAAACCACACGCGCCCGCATGGTCAGGCCGAACCATTGATTGTCGCTTGCGCGCAAATTTGCCGGGATCTTGCTGGTGATGGCATCGGATACTACGGGCTGGGCCAGGTCTTTGGCGGCAGCTTCAACCAAGCGGCCAACATCGGAGGACATCAGCACGTCGGCGGGACTGAGAGGCCCTTCCTGTTCCAACCGCTCAATCAGGCCTTTTTCGGCAAACACCATACGCACGGCAATGCCGGTTTTTTCGGTGAAGGCTTTGAATAGTGGTTCAACCAGCGGGGGTTGTCGATAGGAATACACATTCACAACGCCATCTGCGAAAGCCATCGCGGAAGGCAAGGCGGAAAGTAAAAAAGCCAGGAAAAAACGACGCATGTATCATCTCCGACAAAAACAATCGGATTAAGTTTAGCCCCGTCGAGTCAAGCCGTCAATAGCCGATAGATCAGATCGGATATAAGTATTTGCGTTGTAGACCTTGCAGCCCTGCTCAAATCACGGCAAAAGCCGGGGCAACGGAGACGTGGCCGAGTGGCTGAAGGCAACGGTTTGCTAAATCGTCATACGCTGCAAGGTGTATCGAGGGTTCGAATCCCTCCGTCTCCGCCAATTTCATCTATTAAATCATTGCAAGTGCTATGGAATATGACGTTACCTTTATGTCTGCCCCACAAGCTGCCCCACACGGCACCTAAAATTCGTCCAGAAAATCTTGATTGCCTCGAAAATATTGCTTCAAAATGGCGGCGGCATTCCTGAGCGCTGGTCGCTTGCCACCCTTGTAGGCATTGAGCGAAACTGTTGACTTGCCTTCCCGTGATTTAGGCCCTGATGCCCGCGTCCATGGTTTCCAGTTCTGAATTGCCAGCGCCTGATTGGCTTTGCGTTCCAATGTCCATCCGTTGTTCATGGCCTTGCTCCAAAAGTTTGTTCGGCTGGTTTTTGTTTTCGCCCGCATGCGCGTGATTGTTCACCTGTTGCGGGCCATTGGTGAAATTTGCTTGCCGTGCATAGATGACAGGCGGGTTTTTGATGTTTGACAAGGTTTCAAGCGTCATTCGGCATTGGTTCTGGGCCTTTAAGGCCATGCGCATAAAGCGTTCGGATGCATCAAGATATTCGCTCATGTTTGCATAGGCACGGCGGGTAAGTTCGCCAAACATGATGTTGAGGGTTGTGGCTTGGCTGAGTAGCGTTGCTTCCACCTCTCGCAAGTCATTGGCGTTCACCCGCTTGCTGCTTTCGATTAGGGCCGTCACCACAGTTTCCAACGGCAACTCTTTACCAATGTTCCCCTTTGCAAATCGTGCTGTGATTTTGGCATTGGTAACATGCGGCCCAATGAGCATGCGGGCCGCTGCCAGTTTTGGGTCTTCACCTTCCATGCAAATCAGCTCCACTTGATTGAGGTCTGGCACATTGGCGGGCTTGGCTTTGGCAGTCATATCGTGCTCGCTGGTCTAAAGGCCCGTGCTTGCGCACGGGTCCGGGTGTTTCAATGGTCCGGCAACGTGTGGCGGCTTGCGTCAAGAGCGCCGCTCGCCACACGTTCCCTTGAGCCGTGTTTGGGGCCAAGTTGCAAGGGTGTTTTTGTAGTTTGTGAGACTACATAAGTAGGGAACGCATGCCCATTGTCATCGCTGGCGTTTGTGATTGTTCGCTGGCAAACGTGAGCATTCAATTTGCGCGGTGAAGTTTTTGCACAATTATTTGGTGGATTGTTGTCTGCAAATCCGGCCTTGTCGCGGGCAGACTTTCCGATGTTCTGAGTGGTGCCGCAACGCTTCCAAGTGACAATACTTTGCACGCGGGGTTTGATGTGGCGCGGCCCATGGATTTTGGCATGTGTGACGATATCAGTTCCCTTGCAGAGATAGGCCACCAAGCCTTGACCATTGTAGCGGAACCGAATGTCCACATCCTGCGCAGCAAAGGCGTTCTGAATGGACGTGTGAACGTCCCATGAGTGTTTGGGGCAGTGGCAAGCAATGTGAACATGAAAGCCGCCTTTGGCTTCCCAAACGTGAAAGGCAAGTCATTCGCCACCCCAACGCCCATGCCATTTTGAAAGGCGGTCAATGGCCGCTTCGAAAACGGCTTTTGGGTCCACAGTCTCCAGAAAACGAACGGTCACGAAACAATTGAGCGGCCTGCCAATCCAACGCGCAAAGGCGTCGGCTGCTGAAAGGTTTTGAATCTGGTTTGGCTTTAATCGTTCAACACAACGCCCGCGCTGATATCGCGCCCGCAATTGCCAAGCGCCACGGGGGCCAGGTTTCTTGTTTTTGGATTTGCGGGCCATCGCACCACCTTGTGAGAGAATGGCGCTGGGCAGGCTTGCCCAGCGCCGTTGTCAGGCGGCTATCTCGATAGGTGTCTGCAAGACAAAGCGACCATGCCAGCCGCCTTCATGCAAATCATGCTTGGTTTCGATACTCAGACCGTGTTTACGTTTGAGCGACCAAACATAAGCCGGAAGCCGGAACGGCGGTCCGCCCTTGAAGTCATAGGCGACAACGCCGCTCAAACCTTTTTCATGAAGCAAAAGCAGTGTGCGCCCCTCTTGCCCGGTTGAAGTGAAGGGTTGACCATCGGGCAAAATGCGAGCTGTAATCTTGAACCGCTTAGCCATGGAGACGGTCCCCCCAAATAGGTTGAACGGTCGATTGACCGTCAATGCGATATCCGCACAGCCTTTGAGGTTGGTGGTTCTGAAAGTATGGGCTAGAAGGGCTTTGTTCGAAATTGAAAACACCTTGAAGCCCAGACAGTGCGCAAACACTGTTCTGGGTTTTGCTTTTCTGCATTATGCGGCCTCCCCAACTTTGGAAGCCAACCAGCTTTTGAGGTCATCCATCGCCACAATAGTGCGACGGCCAACTTTGCGGATTTTGAGATTGCCCTTGGAAATTTCCGAATAGATAGTGCTGCGACCAACACCTCCCAATCGGGCGGCTTCGGTGATGGGGACGGCAAGAGGTTCAATCATGAGATTGTCCTTAAAACGGAAGCGAACTATTTCGTGTTCCGGTGGACAATTCATTTCGGGCATGGAAAACAAGCGGTCAAACGTGCTAATCGCGCCATCAATCGCGCGGCTAAACAAATCCGCGCAATTAGGTTGTTTTTGGTTTACGCCCGTTTTTCCTCCATTTCGCAGGTGCGAATTTATTACGAAGTTCTCTCATTCGTTCACGGGAAATGTCGGGCTTCAATGTCTTCAAGAAAGTATGGTCATCATCAGGCGTAGGTGAGGTCGTTTCAACTGGCCATTCTCGCACCCGCCCAATATAAGCTGCCTCTACTTCAGCCTTCGACAGCGGGATTAACAATTTGGGTTCTTTGCCAATTCCGACATGTAAGACTGGCCAAATCTGTTGCAATTCCATTGATGGCAACCTCACGTCAAAGATTTTTTCGCTCTCGCCATACTGCCCAGCGCCAACAAATTCGCGGTCCCGCAAGACAGGTTGGATTTCCAGACTGGCCCAGCGTTCCGATGCAATTTTCTGGTGACTTCCACCGCCTTCACTACCGATTGCAACAATTTCACCAGACAGCAAAGCCCGCCATAATTCTTCTCTGGATTCTTTTATAAATTTTACAGGCGCGTTTACGCTGTACGTTTCAGTGGCTTCAAAAATCATCATGCTTGACAATGTTGGTACACAGAGCTGGCCCCGTTCGTTTGAACAGTTTTCCCGGTTTGATAAGTGAAGTCTCTGCGGTTGGTTAAGCCGCAGCCGGGAGCTGCAGCGGGGTGAAGTAAGCCTGATCGGGGGTTCGTCCGTCAAGGCCCTGGTGGGG
>JANNNG010000225.1:0-5731 GCA_031398425.1 Hyphomicrobiales bacterium
CATCAACTGCTCGAACCCTTGGGCTTCATCCCACCTGCCGAAGCCGAACAAAACTACCACGAAGCAACCGCAGCCATGGACAACGTCCCCTTGGCCGCATAACTTAAACCAACAAGCCTCCGGCATTCCCGGAGCGGTTCACACTTCCTGCGGATCGATAAACTTCTGCAAAGCTTTGACGGCCTGATGCTGGCTCAGGAACACTTTTCCGGTGAGGTGTGGCAGAAAACCTGAGCGCTCTAACTTGTCCATTACTGGGCCTTTCACTTCCGACAGATGGAATGTGACACCTGCATCCTTCAAGCGCGCATTAATGTTTTCCAGGCTTTCGAGTGCACTCAAATCTATGTCATTGATTGACGGGCAGACAAGCACAAGATTTAGCGTATTGGAGTACTCCGCTAAGGCCGCGTAAACTTGGTCTTCGAGGAAACGGGCATTGGCAAAATACAGACTTTCATCAACGCGTATCGATAACAGAGTTGCATCGGTTTCGACCATGTGACGTTTGATGTTGCGGAAATGCTCGGTGCCGGGAACACGCCCCAAAATAGCAATATGTGGCCTTGAGGATTTGTAGAGGTGCAGCAAAATGGACAGAAATACGCCCGCAACGATGCCAGCTTCCACACCCACACCCAAGGTCAACAAAATGGTGGCCATAACAGCCGCGAAATCAGAAGTGGCGTAGTTCCATGAGCGTTTTAGGATGGAGAAATCAACAAGCGATAAGACCGCAACGATGATCGTTGCGGCCAGAGTTGCCTGCGGCAGATAAGCCAGCAAAGGCGTGAGAAAAAGAGTGGCGCTGGCAAGGCCAATGGCAGTGAAAGCTCCTGCGGCAGGTGTTTCTGCTCCTGCATCGAAATTCACAACTGAGCGGGAAAAACCACCTGTTACAGGAAAGCCGCCTGACACTGAAGCCGCAAGATTGGAAACGCCAAGACCAATCAGTTCCTGATCCGGTTCAGTGCGTTGGCGCCGCTTGGCAGCGAGGGTTTGACCGACCGAAATTGACTCCACGAAGCCCACAACTGAAATCAAGAGCGCCGGCAACATCAAGCTTTGCACAAGTGCTATTGGAAATCCTGGCATTGTAAAATTCGGCAAGCCTGACGGAACTGCACCCACAAGCTTCACGCCCTGTGCGCCCAGATCAAACATCCAGGCAGCAGCAGCCGCAGCAACCAAAGCGAAGATGGGGCCTGTCTTGGAGATCAAGTCAGCTAGGTGCTGCCGCAATCCCAGCGATATCAACAGCGGCATCAAGCCTTTGCGCACCCAGAATAGAAATGCCGTTGCCAATACACCGATGATCAGGGTGGAGACATTGGTTTGTGCGATGTTGGGCAGCAGCGACTCCACAATTTCGATGAGGTTCTCGCCGCCCGCTTTGATGCCGAAGATGTGTTTGAGCTGTCCTGCGGCGATCAATAGCCCCGACGCAGTAATGAAGCCTGCTATCACGGGGTGGGAGAGAAAATTGGCGAGAAAGCCCAAGCGGAGTATGCCAAGTGCAAGAAGCATGAGGCCTGACATTGCGGCAAGAGTAACCGCTGCTGCCGCATATTCAGCGGCACCATCAAGGCCCAGCTTCCCAAGTGCAGCAGCCGTCATCAGCGACACAACAGCCACAGGCCCAACCGCCAATGTGCGGCTGGTGCCGAAAATGGCATATGCCACGAGTGGCAGGATTGACGCATAAAGCCCAACCTCGGCTGGAAGACCTGCCAGTAATGCATAGGCCAGCGACTGAGGGACCAGCATGATCGTGACGATTGCTGCAGCAACAAGATCACTTGCAAAAGTGCTGCGCGTGTAGTTACGGCCCCAGTTGAGAATTGGGAAGTAGCGTTCCATGTCTGTTGTCAATTCATTGCTTCAAGAACTGCCTGCGGCCTTCTTGTCCACATGCTGGTTCATATCCCACATCATGGTCGAACGGGCACCGGTGCGACAGTAAGCTAATACCGGCCCGGGCAGTTGTGTCATCGCCGTACCAAACGCTGCCACATCGGCCTCAGTGATTTGGCCAGACACGATTGGAATATGACGCGCCTGAAGACCAACCTTTGTTGCTGCAGCTTCAATTTCAGCAAAGCTTGGCTGGTCACTGCCTTCACCATCTGGTCGATTGCAAATGATCGATTTGAATCCGGCTTTCGCAATGTCATTCATATCGGATGTGGCAATCTGGCTGGTGACAGAGAAACTGCCGGTGATAGATTTGATTTGCATGGCTTCCTCACGTTGTTTCTCTAGAGCGCGTTCAACGGCACCTTCAGAAAGCGTTTTCCATTTTCGTCGGCCTTGGGCAATTCCCCGGCCTTCATGTTGACCTGCAGCGATGGAATGATGAGTTTGGGCATATCGAGAGTCATGTCGCGCGCTTCTCTCAATTCGACGAACTGATCCTCTGAAATGCCATCCTTGGCGTGAATATTATGCGCGCGTTGTTGGGTAACTGTGGTTTCCCACTTGATGTTGCGACCATTGGGACCATAGTCATGGCACATGAACAGGCGCGTTTCATTCGGCAGACTCAATACACGCTTGATGGATCGATAGAGTGTTCGCGCATCGCCGCCTGGGAAGTCAGCCCGTGCTGAACCGCCATCCGGCATAAACAAGGTGTCACCCACAAAAGCCGCATCACCAACAACATGGGTCATGCAAGCTGGCGTGTGGCCGGGCGTGTGCATGGCATGGGCAGTCATGGAACCAATCTTGTAAGTGTCACCTTCATCAAACAGTCGGTCGAACTGGCTGCCGTCGCGCTGGAATTCGGTGCCTTCGTTGAAGATCTTGCCGAAGGTTTCCTGCACAATGGTGATGTTGCGACCAATACCAATTTTTCCACCTAACTTCTTTTGCAGATACGGGGCAGCAGACAAGTGATCGGCATGCACGTGGGTTTCTATATGCCACTCAACTGTGAGATCAGTCTTCTTCACAAAGTCGATCACGAGATCGGCTGAACCATAAGAGATGCGCCCGGCCGCATAATCGATGTCCAATACGCTATCAACAATGGCGCAGGACTTGGATTGGGGGTCTTTGACAACATAAGTAACAGTGTTGGTGGGCGCGTCAAAAAACGCGGTCACCTCTGGTTTCAATGCAGTTTCGGGTTTGAACGGAAGAGCTGTCATGTTTGAACTCCTTTTTACCACATCAAGCTTTTGAAGTGTGTGTTGCGGCTTCAATCTGCCTCAGCGCAAGCAGTCGTGCCGCCACCATGCCGGCAAGCATGGCGACAACAAATATAATGGCTTGTACAGACCCGGTTCCAACGGCTGTGAACGCAGGACCGGGGCAAAATCCTCCAAGTCCCCAGCCGATGCCAAAGATGGCCGGACCCATAACAATGGGTGCGTCGATGTCGGTTTTTTTCGGCAAATGGAATTGGTTGTCAAACAACGGTTGTTTCCGCTTCAACACAAATCTGTAGCCAAGATATGTCACCAGGGTTCCAGCCCCCATGACAAAAGCAAGACTTGGATCCCAGCCGCCGCTGGGTATAGCTGCAAGATCGAGAAAATTTTGCACTTTGGCCGGATCAGACATTCCTGCCACAACAAGACCGGTGCCAAACAAAAGGCCAATAAGAAATTGAAAGAGCAAAGACATGATAAGCCTCAAAACAGATGACGAGCGATAAAAACGGTGATGATGGCTGTCGTCATGAAAGTGGCAACGGCAACCAGCGAGCGGACGGACAAGCGCGACAGGCCGCAAATGCCATGACCAGACGTGCAGCCATTGCCCCATATTGAGCCAAAGCCGACGAGCAGACCTGCTGCGATGAGAACGCCCGTGCTTGCTGCAATTGTCATTGCAGCCCAAGTCCCTGTCAAAGTGGCATAAAGCAAAGGCGCTGCCACCAACCCAAGGATAAACATGAAACGCCCGCCTGCGTCCTTGTCAAGGTAGGGTGGGAACATCCGCACAACTATGCCGCTGATGCCTGCGATGCGACCATGGGTGGCCATTAACAATACGGCTGAAACGCCAATCATGGCGCCGCCTATTGCAGAAGCAATCGGTGTGAATTCTGTTGTCATGTCTTCTCCATAGCGAACAAATTTCTTTTGAGACTTGATCTTAGTAAAACTATAATATATTCGAATATACTAATGTGTCAAGGAGACTTGTGTCATGCCGCGCGCGCGCCCTTCAAAACCAATGAACATGGAAGGCATGGCTGCTAAAGCTGCTGAAGTTGCTGGCCTACTTGGAACGATGGCAAGCCCAGTTCGCCTGCTAATACTCTGTTCATTGGCGGAAGGTGAAAGGCCGGTGCATGAATTGGTTGCCAACAGCGGGATAACCCAAGGTGCAGTTTCGCAACATCTGGCAAAAATGCGAAATCTGAAACTGGTGTCGACACGGCGTGACGGTCAAACAATCTACTACTCGATTGCGAGCAAAGAAGTGCAACAGTTGTTGGACTCTTTGTATTGCATCTTCTGCAAAGAAACGGAAAAGCAGAAGTAAGGCAATCATTATCTGCGTATCAGAAAGATGCTTGATATTGAATTGATCCGCTAGAACCAACGAAAGCTGTTAGAAATCCGAAAAGAACAAAGATTGCGGGGGCAAACCTTGGAGGCTTCACCCCATGTGGCAGAGTGAGAATCAATTGAAAATGAATCGAAAACTGTACTCAGCAACTGTGACTCTCACCAGCGTATCTCTCGCTGCTCTTTTGATTTCGGTTTGGAGTGACGCAACCAACTCTATTGATACCGCGCTTAGCAAATGGGCGCTCGGCTCCAACACGCCAAATTCAGTGTCAGTCTGGCAGGGTGTCTCGTTGATGGGTTCCACTGTGGTTCTCGGCGTGTTGACCGCTTTGTCAGTTTGCATATTTGTCATCCGACATGATTGGCGCGCAGTGAAGCTGATTGCTACCACAATGGGTGGATCGGTATTGCTGAATAATTCCATTAAGTGGCTCGTCCAACGTCCGAGGCCCGAAGAGATTTATGCGCATACCATGCCATCCAGCTTCAGTTTTCCAGCGGGCAGCGCCGTGAACCGCCCCGGGATTGCCGGAGGCTCCAACTCCTGAGAAGGTGGAGCCACTATGAGCAAAACAACGAACAAGTTTTTAACTGAAGTACGTGCCCGCGCGGTGCGGATGGTGCTGGACCATGAGGGTGATCATTCGTCCCGATGGGCGGCGATAGTTTCGGTCGCTGCGAAGATCGGCTGTGTACCGCAGACGCTTTTCGAGTGGGTGAAGAAGACCGAAGTCGACAGCGGCAAGCGTGCCGGTTTGACGACGGAGATGGCCGAGAAGATGAAGGCTTTGGAACGGGACGTTCGGGAGCTTCGCCAGGCCAATGAGATCTGCGCAAAGCATCCGCATATTTTGTCCCCCTCTCGGCGAATGAAGGCATTCGCCTGCCGGGCAAGGGGACGGAGCTCGGCCGCCCGTTCAAGAGATGATCAACTTCATTGATGATCATCGTGGGACTCACGGGGTCGAGCCGATCTGCAAGGTTCTGCCGATCGCCCCTTCCACCTATCATGACCATGTGGCCCAGCGCGTGAACCCAGAGAAACTCTCAGTTCGGGCGAAGAAAGACCTGGCGTTGAAGCCCGAGATCACCCGCGTCTTCGACGAGAACTTTGCGGTCTATGGTGTTCGCAAAGTCTGGCGGCAGCTCAAGCGCGAAAGCCTTGATGTCGCTCGCTGCACAGTGGAGAGGCTGATGAAAGAGAT
>JANNNG010000236.1:0-11710 GCA_031398425.1 Hyphomicrobiales bacterium
CGCGCGCCTGGCTCTATGCCCATCTGCTTCTGGCTCTCCTGGCCGATGACATCCGCACCGCTGCGGATGCCATTCCCCCCTGAGCCGCACTATGCAAACCGCGCAGCCTCCGTCTGGCGTATGACGATCTATGTCTTCACCGTCATCAAAAGCGCGATCCTCTCATTCCCCTCAATCGCAGCAACAATCGCAATCTGTCCAAAACTCGCCAGACTGCTCCGCGAACCGCCGCGAAAACGCAAACGACAGGGCTTAAGTTAGCACCTATGGGAAGCGTCCCCTATTCCATCCCCCGTTTGATTCCAAAGTCACTCATCCAAACGCTTAAGTGTTTTTTTCCAAATTTCGCGGGCTTCGATCAGCGATGGCTTGTTTACTCCATCTGTAAGGTTGATATCGTTGCGTTGGAAAGGGTCATCTACCCAACCGCATGTTGGACAAATGTCATACTCACCAATCTTGCCTAATGTTGCGATGTTGCAACATGGACATGCTCTGGCTCTCGTATCGACATAGCGAAGAAACTTCTCCACAGCTTCGGGATGCTCATCAATGAGGGCGTCATAGCTCTCACCATCCCGCACAAAAAAATCAGGGCCAATTGCTCCCTGATTATACTGCCCGCCGTCAAACAAGTTGATTTGCCAATCTGCTGGCAGCGATTTGTCGATAATTTCGAAGAACCATGACGGTCGAAATGATTCTGTGCGCGTATCGTCAATCAGAAGCAGCAATAAGCAGCCTCGATAAAATGACAAGGCATAGACTTCGTATTCCTTGCCGATAGTCAAGTAAGATTGAGTCTCGGGGTATCCTTGCCACGCAACATGAGGTGGAGCGTCAACGTAGGAATTTCTAATTGCACGGACTTTCATTCTAGCCCTCTTACCACGATCTTTACATCTTCAACAGCACCAGTGATTGAGGAAACGGGGACGCTTCCCATTTACGGACTTCAAAAGCCGCACCCGTTCAGTGTAGTTGCATGGTGCAACACAGCTTGCGCACCGAATCTACGATGTGGCCCATCCCCTGCTGTTGAAAGTCGTGGTGGGAACTACGTTCCGATTGATTGGCTTTGGCATATCGAATCTGCACGCAGCGACCCATGAGGATTATCAAACGTTGGATGTGAAACAGATGGCGCAAACAAAGGCAGAACTTGCAGTTGATACGATACGGCATTCGGTAAGGACTCACTCTTCCATGCTCATCAGCGCCGCATTTCCGCCTGACGCCGTTGTATCCTGAGACATCACACGTTCCACTGCAAAGCGGTGCAGATAGTTCGGCCCACCCGCTTTTGGGCCGGTGCCGGACAGGCCTTCGCCGCCAAAAGGTTGCACGCCCACCACAGCGCCGATCTGGTTGCGATTGACATAAAGATTGCCAACCCGGGCAAGCTTGCGGACCACATCAACAGTTTTTTCGATGCGCGTGTGCAGGCCAAGCGTCAGCCCATAACCCGTGGCGTTGATGGCTTCGACAACGCGTTGCAGATGCTGCGAGTCATAGCGTATGACATGTAACACCGGACCGAAGACCTCTTCGGTCAACGGCTTCAAGTCTTTCAATTCGTAAGCCGCGGGCGACACAAAAGTGCCCATGGCACAGGAGGTTGGCAGGGGCAGGTCGAGTATGGTTTTTGCCTCACGCTTCATGCGCGCCTTGTGGGCATCAAGTTTTGTCTTGGCTTCGCCGTCAATGACAGGCCCCACATCCGTGCGGTAGTCAAGGGGATCGCCGATGCGCAGTTCCTCCATCGTGCCTGTCAGCATTTCGATGACGCGAGTCGCCACATCGTCCTGTACGAAGAGAATTCTCGCCGCTGAGCAGCGTTGCCCCGCACTGTCAAAGGCAGACGCCACAACATCACGCACGGCCTGTTCGGCAAGTGCTGATGAATCCATGATCATAGCATTCATGCCGCCGGTTTCCGCAATTAGTGTGGCCATGGGACCTGCGCGCAAGGCCAGTGATTTTGCGATGATGAACGCCGTGGCATTGGAACCCGTGAACGCAACGCCTGCAAGGCGGGGATCGCTCAGTAGTTTGCTGCCAATGCGTGCACCATCACCGGGAAGGAAATGCAACACACGCGGCGGCACGCCTGCCTGCAACAGCAAATTGACAGCAGCATGGGCGATCAACGGTGTTTGCTCGGCGGGCTTGGCAAGCACCGCATTCCCGGCAGCAAGGGCCGCCGCCATTTGCCCCGTGAAGATCGCCAAAGGAAAATTCCACGGCGCTATGCAGGCAAACACACCGCGCCCGTGCAATGTCAATTCATTGCGTTCTCCCGTCGGGCCAGGCAGGAGTTTCGCGTCACTGAATTCGGCACGCGCCATAACGGCATAGAAGCGCAGGAAATCCACCGCTTCACGCAGATCCGCCTGTGCATTGTCGAGAGTCTTTCCAGCTTCGCGGATCAGCAGAGCCAGCAACTGATCGCGATTGCTTTCAAAGAGATTGGCCGCATTGTCGAGGATTTTCGCCCGCGCCCTGCCCTTGAGATCACACCAACTGCGCTGGCCGTCCACAGCAAGCGTCAGTGCACGGATGATATCGGCGTCAGCTGTTTCGCGCACCGTGCCCACGGCCACTGCATGATCATGGGGAGACACGATTTCGCGCAATGGACCTGACATCATGGGCTTGCCATCAACAATGGCGGTGGCGTCATGCCGACCGGAAGCGTGTTTTGCAATCTGGTTGAGCATGACGGCGCGGTCTGGCGCATGCCACGTGGGCACACCCTTCGCATTGGCGCGGTCTGGGAACATGTTTTGCGGCGTCAGAATGCGCGGGTGCGGAATGGAGCTGAATGAGCGCACCTCATCCACAGGATCGGCAATGATCGCCTCAATCGGTGCCGTATCGTCTGCAAGCCGATTGACGAACGAGGTGTTCGCCCCATTCTCAAGCAGGCGACGCACCAGATAGGCCAACAAATCTTCATGGCTGCCAACGGGCGCATAGATGCGGGCTGGTTGGTTGATCGCACCTTGCCCCACAACGCCGGCATAGAGCGCTTCGCCCATGCCGTGCAGGCGCTGAAACTCGTAGTGTTTGTCAGCACCAGCCATGACTGAAATCGCTGCAACAGTGTGCGCGTTATGCGTGGCGAATTGTGGATAAAACACATCGCGGTTGGCCAGCATGAGTTTGGCACAGGCGAGATAGCTTACATCCGTGGAGGCCTTGCGAGTGAACACCGGGTAGCTTTCAAACCCGCCTTCCTGTGCGCGCTTGATTTCGGTATCCCAATAGGCGCCCTTGACGAGGCGAACGGGAAGCACGCGACCTGTGCGCCTGGCCACTTCCGCAATATGTTCAAGCGTCGATTTGGCGCGGCGACCGTAAGCCTGCACCGCAAGTCCAAGGCCGTTCCAGTTCTTGAGTTCGGGCGCTGCGGCCAGACGCTCAAACAATTCAAGGGAGATATCAAGTCGTGCCACTTCCTCAGCGTCAATCGTGAGGCCCGCATTGTAACCCTTGGCTCGGACAGCGAGTGCCAGAACCAGTTCATGGAGTTCGGGCAGACATTCTGCCTTGGTCTTTTCCTCGTAGCGTGGATGCAGGGCCGACAGTTTGACCGATATCGAGGGCTGTTCAAAAATGTTGCCGGGCCTTGCCGTCTTGCCGATGGCATCAACCGCTTTTGAGTATGATTGCAGGTAACGCGCGGCATCACCCCGCGTCATCGCCGACTCGCCCAACATGTCATAGGAAAAGCGATAGCCTTCAGACTTCAGCGGTTCTGATGTTTCAAGTGCCTCTTTGATGGTGCGGCCCAGCACGAATTGCTTGCCCATGATGCGCATGGCCTGTTTCATGGCAGTGCGGATGATGGGTTCACCGGACTTGCTGATCAGACGCTTCAGCGCCGACATGGCATCGGACTTTGTGCCGCGTCCGAGTTCTACAATACGGCCCGTCAGCATGAGGCCCCAGGCCGACGCGTTGACAAACATCGAGTCGGACTTGCCCACATGATCAGCCCAGTCACGGTCGCCCAGCTTGTCGGAGATCAGAAGATCAGCGGTTTCAGTATCGGGAATGCGCAGCAGGGCTTCGGCCAGGCACATCAAAACCACGCCCTCTTCCGACGACAACGAAAACTGCTGCATGAAAGCGTCGATGCTTCCCTGCGCATTGCGATTGTCACGCACGGTTTTGACGAGGCCCCGCGCAAGTTGCTCAACCCGCTGCTTGTCTGTTGCAGAAAGCTCGGCTTCAGCGGCAAGTTTTAAAACAAGTGATCTTTCATCGGCAAACAAGTGTTCTGCAATTGCGGCGCGGTCGTTCATCATATGAAGCTCCTGAACAACACCATGATAGCAAAATTTTCGCTTTTTGTTTCACTACAATTTATCTATTTGACAGCGTAAATCTACTGTTTCAAGCTTTGTTCATAAGAGATTTAAACATCCAGATGGGGTTTCATGGTTGAACTTGATTTCATCGATCACAAGCTTCTCGACGTTCTCCAACAGGATGGCCGCATGTCGGTGACGGACCTCTCGAAGCGTGTCAATCTCTCGCCGACGCCGTGCACGCTGCGTATGCGCAAGCTTGAAGACGCTGGCGTCATTCAAGGCTACCACGCCCGCGTATCGCCGCAGCAGCTCGGCATTTCACTTCTGGTTTTTGTGACTGTCAAATTGCGCGGCACGGATGAGGCGACACTCCGTGCGTTCAATGCCGCAGTGAAACCCGTCAAGCAGATTCTGGAATGCCACATGACGGGCGGCGGCTTTGATTATCTCTTGAAGCTGCGTGTCAGGGACATGGTGGAATACCGGCAGGTTCATGGTGGTGTGATTGGTGAGTTGCCGATGGTGGAGGGCACCCATTCCTACTTCGTCATGGAGGAAGTAAAAGAAACAACGCTGCTACCGATTCCAAGACAAAAGGACAAAGCCCGCTGATGCCATCTATCATCCGAAGCGTTGCCGAACTTCGCGCCGCAGTGGCGACATGGCACTTGTTGGGCAAAAAGGTCGCGGTGGTTCCCACCATGGGTGCGTTGCATGAGGGGCATTTGACGCTGGTGCGTGAAGGCTTCGACCACGCGGACAAGGTCCTGGTGACGATTTTTGTGAACCCCAAGCAATTTGCGGCTCACGAAGACCTTGGCAAATATCCCCGTGATGAAATGGCTGATGCGGCATTGCTCGCTGGCGTCGGCGCTGATTTGATCTATGCCCCCTTGTGCAACGACATGTATGATCAGCACTTTGCCACGACTGTTCACATGGGAGGGCCTGCCCTGGCCAAGCTCGAGGACAAGTTCCGCCCGCATTTTTTTGATGGTGTTGCGACGATCGTGTCGAAACTGTTCATCCAGTCGCAGGCAGACGTGGCAATGTTTGGCGAAAAGGACTACCAGCAATTACTTGTGGTCAAGCAGATGGCTGCGGACCTCGACATTCCGGTTACTATCATCGGTGTTCCCACTGTGCGAGATGAGGATGGAATGGCGAAATCCTCACGTAACCGCTATTTATCAGTACATGAACGACATCAGGCCACGGCCATCATCCTGTCGCTGCAACAAGCCGCCGAAAAGATCCGCCAGGGCGTTCCGCCACAGAAAGCAACGCGGGCCGCATCGCGCTCGCTGACGACGCTGGGATTCAAAGTGGATTACGTGGCCGTACGCAACGCGGAAACCTTGGCGATCCCGAGGGATGCACACGAACCGCTCCGATTGTTGGCAGCTGCCTGGCTGGGAACAACGCGGTTGATTGATAATATCGCTGTATAGGACTGTTTACAACAGCCCCAATCCCGCCAGTTCCCGCCGCATGGCTTCCGGCATGTCGGCCACTGCCATCTCGCCCTGTTGCAGGTCGGGTGGTGCGTCTGCTTCTGTCAGATAGCGCCAGCCTTGGAAAGCGCGCCTTGGCGTGGGCCGTACGCGGATGATCCTGGGTTTGAAGACGATTCGGCAGCGCTCAATACCGTCATTGCCGCGTACGGCTTCGAGATCGGCAATCGGTTGCCGGCACAGGATCAGGCCGCGGATGACCCAGTAGAGCGAGCCGTTGGGCAGGATTTCACCCTTCCGACGCGGAAACATGCGGGTAACGTGGTCCAGCGTGTCACGGCCTTTTCGCGTCATGGCCACCCACGCATCCATTTCCTCAACTTCGTTGACACCAACGCAGAGCTTGATCAGGTGTAATGTCATTCATGTTCCAACGCATTCATGCATGCTATATAGTTCATGGCGCAATCCACGGCCATTTCAACTTATCCACAGGGAGAGCGAACCATGTCTACCGTTGCCAAGATCATTGAACTCACGTCATCATCGGCAAAATCCATCGAAGATGCTGTTGAAACCGGCATTCGCCGCGCTGACGACACGCTGGATAACGTGGAGGGTGCCTGGGTGCAGGATATCAAATGCGTTGTCAAGAATGGCAAGATTTCGGAATGGCGCGTCAACATGAAGGTGACGTTCCTGCTGAATGAGTAAGGCCAGCCCAGGCGAGCAATCGAAGCTTGAAGTAGTCCTTGTCCAGCGTCTAGAAAACAAAACTCTGCGTGGGTACAACGTCGAGGTTGTGCCGCACCATCAAGGCAATGGCCAGCATGTCATGATTGCTTTCGATCTGCACTTGCATGGTGGTACTTGTGTTTGAAACATCTGCCGAAGTCAGCCCATCGGTTTCGCTTGCCTGCAACACGTCATTGCAGCCATTCAATTTCTCAAGCAGCGGCGTCATCAGTTGCATGGAGGTTTCGACCACGTCACTTGCCTCGTTGTATAGCCCCCGGTCGCATCAACCACCTATCATGTCGGCATTTAAACAATCGTGCTTTAAAAACGTTGTATTGCACCAGCAAGGTTTTTCTCTCATTAACGAAAAAGGCCCGCCGATTGGCGAGCCTGATGTGATCGTGGGCTGGGTGAAAGGATCAGCTGCCGACCTTGCTGATATAGCAAGAAACGCCACCCGCTTTCAGTTTTGCACAGGCCTGCTTGGCCGCAGCCTGCTCTTCGAACCCACCGAGGCGCACGCGGTAGAAAATGCCTTTTGCTCCAAGATCAGCCTTTACGACATTTGCGGATTTTGATTTCAAAACCTTGTGACGGCTTTGCATTTTTTTCCATGTCGACCAGGCCGAGGTTTCGGTGTCGGCGGAGGCAATCTGCACGACCCAGCCTGTCATGGTGGGAGATGCTACAACAGGATGTTCTACAGCAGGTGCTTGGCTGATCTCTTTTTCAGAGTTGGGCGTGACAGCATCGGGTATGGTTGGCACCTCTTCGACGGCCACAACCTGCTTCGCCTTTTCAGCGGGTTCCGGTGTTGCGGGAACTCCGGTCGCAATGACTTCAGGCACACGATCTTCAAATTTCTTTGAAGGGGCGTGTTTCCGTTTCTTGTCGAGGCTGGCCTGCAATACGGCTGGAACTTCTACGGCCGTGGGCAGTCCTGGCTTGCTGACGATTGTACCACCCGTATAGGCACCAACGGATCCCGTCAGGATGGGGTCAGACCCGATGTTGGCCTGTGCATTCTGGTCACCCAGCAGCACCAGTTGAGCGCGGGCCTGGCCATAGTCCGGGTTGATTTCAAGTGCCGCCGTGAATTCGCGTTTCGCATCAAGGGGGCGCTTCAGCGCCAGATAGGCCGTGGCAAAACCATAATGCACCCGGGCCTTGTCGGGGTGCTTGAAGCGCAGCGCGCGTTCATAATCAGACAAGGCAAACAGCAGTTGCCCGGAGTCACGCAATGCATTGGCGCGGCTGTAATAGGCTTGAGCAAACTCAGGATTGATCAACAGCGAACCCGTGAAATCCTCGACTGATCGCGTCGTATTGCCAAGCTTCTGGTTGGCAAGACCGCGATTATAGAGCGCGGTGGACCGCAACGCTGGTGCCATGACGTTGAGTGCAATGGCCGCGTCATAATCAACGACGGCGGCGGCATTGTCCTTTAGCTGCTGTTGTGCGAGTGCACGGTTCAGCAGTGCATTGGCCAGCATTTCAGGCTCAAGCAACTCGGATGCAATGGCATCGGAATACTCGGCCACTGCCGCTTTGGCATCGCCTGATTGGAGGGTGATGTAAGCCTTGCGCACGAGGGCGCTGTTGGCTTCATCCGGACTGGCGTAGGCAGTGCCACATGTCGTGGCAAACGCGGCAAGATACGCGGCACTAACAAACGCAAACGATACACAACGAACTCTCATGGTTCGCTATCATGAATTGTTAGGGTTAAAACTCTCTTTCGCGAGGCTGGCTTTTTTCGTGAACGGCGCGTTAAAGAGGTGGTTCAAATCGGCAGTTTCACCGTAGCACGAAGGCCGCCCATGGGACTGTCTTCCAGGAAGATGTCACCGCCATGGGCATGGGCAATATCAAGTGCGATGGCAAGGCCCAGTCCTGTTCCAGTCTCATCAAGGTTGCGCGCATTGTCCAGCCGCACGAAAGGCTTGAAAGCGTGTTCGCGTTCAGTCTCCGAAATGCCGGGGCCATTGTCGTCCACATGTAACCACAAGCGACCATCGCTGATCTCACCTGAGATGCTTACCCGCGTGCCATAGCGTGCGGCGTTGCCGATGAGGTTGGACAACAGGCGACGGAATGCGCTGGCCTTCAACATGACTTTATCCACTGGCAGCACACCGACTTCAAACACGGCCTCGGAATCCGGGCGGTCGCGCTCAACGGACTCGATGGTGGCCGCCACGGCCTCGGGCAGCGATACAGACGCAACCTTTTCTCCACCGTCACCTTTCACGAAGGCCATATAGTCTTCCAGCATATGCTGCATTTCATCCACGTCTTCCTTCAGGGGATGCACCTTCGGATTGTCGCCGATGACAGCGAGCTCAAGCTTGAAGCGCGTGAGTATGGTGCGAAGATCATGACTCACGCCAGCGAGCATGGCTGTGCGCTGTTCCACATGCCGGGCAATGCGGCGGCGCATGTCAAGGAATGACTGGCCAGCTTCGCGGATTTCCGCAGCGCCGCGGGGGCGGAACTGTATGTTGTCGCGTCCCAATCCGAAATCATGGGCCGCATTCGCCAGTTCCAAAATCGGCCGTATCTGGTTGCGCAAGAATAGCGCTGCAATAGACAGCAGCAAGGCCGTTGATCCCAGCATGAGGAACATCAGGAACGGTGTGTTGGAGGCCCAGGCGCGGTCGGCCTCGGTCTTGACGTTGAAGATCAATCCGGGTTCGACCTCCACCTGAATATCAACCATGCCATCAGGAGCGTTGCCCATCACAGTAAACGGTTTGCCGGTTTCACGTGCAAGATACTTTTGCATTTTCACGTCGAAAAGCTGGTAGAACGCCGGCAGTGGCACGGATGGCAATGTGGTGTTGCGCAGAACCTTGAGTTCCAGCCTCAGGCGTTCGCTGGCGAGTTTTTCGACATTGCGTTCTGCCGCATCTGATCTGTCAGACCGGTTGTAAAGTTCAATGAGCAAGCCAACATCGCGCGACAAGGCGCGGGCCAGAACCTTGGTGACGTTGTCCCAATGGCGATCCAGTATGAAGCCTGCAACAATCACCTGCATCAGCAGCACCGGCACAATCAGGATCAGCATGGCGCGGCGATAGAGTCCCGATGGCGCATAGCGTTCCAACCAGCGGTTGAAACGGTTGTAAATGCTGGGGGCTTGAGTTTCAGGCATCATGTGGTCTCCGCAAACAGGCAATAGCCCTGGCCGCGCATGGTTTGCAGATAAACCGGATTGGCTGGATCATCTTCAATTTTCTGCCGCAAACGGTTGATTTGCACATCGATGGCACGGGCATCGTCAGATACACCTTCAGGCTGCAACTGCGAGCGTGAAACGGCCAAACCCGGTGTTGCGGCCAAAAGCCGGAGAATGTTCTTTTCGCGCCCCGTAAGCCGAATGCTTTCACCGGCTTTCGTCAGCGTGCCGTTCTCCATTTCGAACTGGCACTCACCGAATTTCACCGTTTTGACTTTCTCAGGTCGTGCTTGCGAGCGGCGCAAAAGATTGCGCAGCCGCAACAGCAGTTCTTCGGGTTCAAAAGGCTTGCCAAGATAATCGTCGCTGCCACTGGCGAGGCCCTGGATGCGCTCGGATGTGTCCGTGCGTGCCGACAGCATGAGCACCGGCACGGTATTCCCGGCGGTGCGCAGGGAGCTGGCAAAAGCAAGCCCCGTTTCACCGGGCATCATGACGTCAAGTACGATGATGTCGAAAGCCAGGCCATCAAGCGCCTTGCGCGCTTCTGCGGCGTTGCCAGCCGCTGTGACGCGAAAGCCGTTGCTTCTGAGATAGGCTGTCAGCAATTCGCGGATGCGCCGGTCATCATCAACCAGCAGGATATGGGCGGCAAGATCACTCATGGAGCTGTCGCAGACTGCGCGACCCAATATTCGGCGGCTTCACGGTTTTCAGGATTGATGAGTTGCAGAAAAAGCTCCCGATACAGCCCGCCATCGCCCTCGCCCAGGTGGGTCACGGCCTCGCGAAAACGTTGCATTTGCGGCGTGATGAGTTTTTGCCACAGGCTGCTCCCTTGCGGCGTCAGATAGAGCAAGCGTTGGCGGCGATCTTCCGGACCTTCCTTTTGCAGCACATAGCCTTGCTCCAACAGGTCTTTCAAAACACGGGCGAGCGACTGTTTGGTGATGCGCAGGATATCAAGCAGTTGCGCCACCGTCATGCCGGGCTTGCGGCCGACGAAATGCAGTACACGATGGTGGGCGCGGCCAAATTTCAGTTCTTCAAGCGACATATCCGCATCGGCGACGAAATCCCGATAGGCGAAAAACAGCATCTCCACGAGTTCTGCGGCTTCCGCATCCGTCATTTTGGCTTGTGATTTTTGCATGGTTGCATTTATGTCAGCCATGTTGACATATTTTTCCTGTATGTTAGTTTTATCGCCAATGGACGAGTCTGACAGGTTTCTATCACATGTCCAAGGCCAGCATGGCAAAACTATGGGAGAAAATCATGAGCATAATTCCGTTCGACAAGCGCGAAGGCGTGATCTGGTTCAACGGCGACATCATACCGTGGCAAGAAGCCCGGGTGCATGTGCTCACCCACGGCCTGCATTATGGCTCATCCGTGTTCGAAGGCGAGCGTGCCTACGGCGGCAAAATCTTCAAGTCGGCAGAGCATACACAGCGTTTTCGCAAATCTGCGAACATCATGGATTTTGATCTTCCGTACACGGATGAAGAAATCAACACGGCCAAGAACAAGGTTGTTGAAATGATGGGCGGTGGCGACCAATATGTGCGTCCCGTGGCTTTTCGCGGCTCCGAAATGATGGCGGTTTCGGCTCAGAACAATACCATCCACGTTGCCATCGCCGCCTGGGCCTGGCCGTCGATGTTCGATCCCGAAACCAAGATGAAGGGCATCAAGCTCGACATCGCCGAATACCGCCGCCCCGACCCACAATGTGCACCCGTTCATGCCAAGGCCGCCGGCCTCTACATGATCTGCACAATTTCAAAACACAAAGCCGAAAAGAAAGGCTACGCCGACGCCATGATGCTGGACTGGCAGGGCCGCGTCGCCGAATGCACAGGTGCCAACATCTTCTTCATCCGCGACGGTGCCCTGCACACACCGATTGCTGATTGCTTCCTGAATGGCATCACAAGGCAAACGGTCATAGCGCTGGCAAAAAAAGAAGGCTTGGACATCATCGAACGCCGCATCATGCCGGAGGAACTTTCAACGTT
>JANNNG010000241.1:0-20973 GCA_031398425.1 Hyphomicrobiales bacterium
GTTGCGAACTCCGGATTGCCTTCTTTACTCAGCGCCTTGTAGAGGCTCTCGCGGGACAGGCCGGTCTTTCGGGCGACTTCGGTCATTCCTTTGGCGCGAGCGGCTACACCGAGGGCGTGGGTAATCAATTCTGAATCTTCAGTCGCAAAAATGTCCTCAAGGTAAGCACTGAGTGCTTTGGGTGTTGTCAGGTACACCGCTTCATCGAATATACGTGTTTTGACTTTTGCCATTCTAAACCTCCAGATCGCCAGCCAATTGTTTAGCCCAGGCGACATCTTTTCGTTGCGTTGACTTATCGCCACCACACAACAGAATGACCAATTCTTTTCCGCGTTGGGTGAAGTAATTCGGTAGCCTGGTCCGTGATGAATTCGCATTTCAGAAACACCTTTTCCAACTGGCACAACATCACCTGGGTTGCCGCCTGTAAGCCGCCGAACACGAGCGGAAATCTTTGCGCGTGCAATTTCGTCTGCCAAGGTGTTGAAGAAATCGGAGAATTCCAGTGTTTCTTTGATTTCAATCATGAACGATACGTATCCCATGGACTACAGTATGTCAAGTTGAAATCCCGAGTTCGAATTGCCACATTCGCGAAGAAATCCCTTCAATTTCCCCTAATTCTGCGTCATCCTCATTGCATGAAAAATCCGCGTGTTGAAATCCAGACCGACCTCTTCCCGTCTGATCCGCTGACCGAAACGGAGCAGGACGAGCTCAATGACCTTCTGCTGTCGCTGGACAGTGATGATGCGATCACCTTGCCTGTGTTGGAGGGTTATCTCGCGGGCATACTGTGTTGCCCGGTGAAGCTGAAACCGCAGGAATGGTTCCCGCCGATCTGGGGGGGCAAGGAGGCTTATGACGCAACAAGCGAAGAGGATGTGGGACGCATTGTTGATCTTGTCTTGCAACATTACAACCATGTGAAGTCGTGTCTGCATGAACCCGACAGATTTTACGAACCGATTTTTGCCCTGGACACGGACGAGTTTCCGCTTTGGGAATTGTGGGCAGAGGGTTTTGATTTCGCCATGCACATTGGCGAAAGGGGTTGGAAAAAGGTCAACGAGAGTGTTGTGCGGAAACCGGGCGCAAGCGAAACCCTGGGTCTGTTGATGGCGCTGATTGACCTTGGGACCGACGGAGATCTGGTTCCTGCTAAAGAGCGCGATGAGATGCGGCGATCAGCATATGATCTCATCCCAGGATTGACAAAATCAACATATGAACTCAACGCCCGCGGCAAGATCAATCTTCCCGAGGACCTATTCGAAGCTGCCGCGGACGCCATTCCAAAAGTGGGACGAAATGATCTGTGCCCTTGTGGTTCCGGCAAGAAATACAAGAAGTGCCATGGGGCATAATTGATCCGTTTCTTGCATTTGGCGTAACACAATTCATGCAAACAAACCTTCATCGCGCACCATCGCCGCCCATTCATGCCTGAGGGTCATACCATTCACAGCGCGGCGCGGGACCAGCGCCCTATGCTGGTTGGTCAAGTGCTCGACGTGTCTTCGCCACAGGGTCGTTTTGCCGAGGCTGCGATTGCCATCGACGGTCAGCGTTGCATTGGCGTTGAAGCCTTTGGCAAGCATTTGATTTACAGCTTTGAAAATGTTTTTGCGCTGCATATTCATCTGGGATTGTTTGGAAGGTTCCGCACCACCAGGCAGCCAGCACCTGAACCCAGGGGCGAAGTCCGTGTACGGATGATGAGTGCAACGCATGTGGTCGATATCAATGGTCCCAACACCTGCGAAATTCTGGACACAGCCGCGTTGCTGGCACTCACCAGTCGCATTGGGCCAGACGTGTTGCGCCGGGATGCTGATCCTGAAAAGGCGTGGGCGCGGATTTCAAAGAGCCGCGTGTCGATTGGCCAATTGCTGATGGACCAGTCTGTGCTTGCTGGCATTGGCAATATCTATCGCAGCGAAATTCTGTGGCGGCAGGGCGTGCATCCCCAGCGCATCGGTCAGTCGATTTCGCGGGATGAATTCGATGCTCTGTGGAGTGATGCTGTTCATCTGCTCGAAATCGGGGTCAGGAACAATGCCATCATCACCGTTGATGGCGTGAAAAAATCCCAAAGCCGATATGGCGAGCGCGTCAACATCTTCAACAAGCCCCAGTGTCCAAAATGCACGACTGGGATCATTGCGTTTGAAATTGCAACGCGGCGGGCCTTTGTGTGTCAGACGTGCCAGCCGCGTTGAAACCGTTATGCAGACCTCACCATGTCCTTGACCTGGCCACGCGCCTTGCCGCCCATGTCAGCAATCTTACGATCTTGAGTCATGATTTCAGTCATGGCGAAGGTGTCGATTTCTTCCTTGTCCAAACCCGCTGCGTTGATCTTGCGTCGCGAGCTTTTGGTGCCGTCTTCATAGGTGACATCGAAGAAGACGAAAGCGTCTTCCAGTTTCTTCTGTTTCTTGGCCATGGCCTTAGTCCTTTCTCGCAGCGGACTGGGCCGCAGCATCGTCTTTTTCCTGCGCCAGCTTGCGTTCAGCGGCGCGTGCTTCTTTCTCTGCCTGCTTCTCAGCGGCTTTTTGCTGTTTTGCCTTGTCGCGGTTGTTGCGTTCCTGGCGGTAGTTCGGTGGAAAGGCCATACTGGGTCCTCCTCTTGCTGTGAGGCGGGGCTTAGAGAGTTTCCGCCGCTTTAGCGAATGAAATCACGCCGCATCAGCACGGCGTTTCAACTCCCAGTCGGGCCTGATGAAGTGACACGTATAGCCATGGGGAATGCGCTCAAGATAGTCTTGATGCTCAGGTTCGGCCAGCCAGAAATCACCCGCCGGCTCCAATTCTGTCACCACCTTGCCGGGCCACAGACCCGAAGCGTTGACATCGGCGATGGTGTCCATGGCTTCGGTCTTCTGCGCCTCATCGGTAAAATAGATCGCTGAACGATAAGCCGTGCCGACATCATTGCCCTGGCGGTTTTTTGTCGTGGGGTCATGGATTTGGAAAAACACCTCGAGTATGCGCCGATAGGAAATAACAGAAGGATCAAAAGTGATCTCAATGCCTTCAGCATGTGTGCCGTGGTTGCGGTAGGTGGCGTTCTTGACGTCGCCGCCCGTATAACCCACACGGGTTGCGATCACCCCAGGCAGCTTGCGGATCAAATCCTGCATGCCCCAGAAACAGCCGCCTGCCAGAACTGCGCGTTGGTGTGCCATTCAGATATCCTCCACTTGGTTGAGATAGTCACCATAGCCTTGGGCCGCCATGTCTTCTTTTGCCACAAATCTGAGGGATGCGGAATTGATGCAGTAACGCAGGCCACCCCGGTCCCTTGGGCCATCGTTAAAGACGTGGCCGAGGTGACTGTCGCCATGGGTAGAGCGTACTTCGATGCGGGTCATGCCGTGCGAGATGTCCTTCAATTCATTGACATTGGCATGATCGATGGGTTTGGTGAAACTCGGCCAGCCGCAACCGGACTCGAATTTATCCGACGAGGCAAAAAGCGGTTCACCAGACACAACGTCGACATAAATGCCTGCCTTCTTGTTGTCGAGTAAAGCGCCAGTGCCTGGATACTCTGTTCCACTTTGCTGCGTGACACGGAATTGTTCGGGAGTGAGAGCTGCGACGGCTTCTGGGGATTTCTGGTAGATGGTCATGGCTTCCTCTTCTCACTATTCTTGACTGCGCAGATATGGGTGCGCAAGAGGTCACGCGCAAGCCAAGCGTTTTCACGATAGCTTGAGGCAGTACCTCTCGGTCAGGCGCTTCGCGCCTACCACCTCGCCAGCAAGCGGGCGAGGAAAAGAACGTTATCCTCGCCCGCTTGCGGGAGAGGTGGCATCGCGTCAGCGATGACGGAGAGGGAATGCCTAGACATTCACATCTCCGGCGTTTTGACACCCGCAATCGCACAGGCCGCATGCACTGTGTTATAGAGCAGGCATGCAATCGTCATGGGCCCTACTCCACCCGGCACCGGTGTGATGGCGCCTGCAACCTTCTCACAACTTGCAAAGTCACAGTCTCCAACGAGTATTTTATTCCCGTCGCGCTCGATGCGGTTGATGCCGACGTCGATTACCGTCGCTCCCGGTTTGATCCAGTCGCCCTTCACCATTTCAGGGCGGCCCACAGCGGCGATCACGAGGTCGGCATTGCGCACGATTGATGGCAAGTCTCTCGACTTCGAATGGGCGATGGTGACGGTGCAGTTTTCCGCCAGTAACAACTGCGCCACAGGTTTGCCGACGATATTGGATCGGCCGATGACGACGGCATTCACGCCGTCGAGTTTGCCCATGGATGCTTTCGCCAGCATGACACAGCCGGTGGGCGTGCAGGCCACGAGAGCGTCCTGGCCGGTGGAAAGACGGCCCACGTTGACGACGTGAAAGCCGTCGACATCCTTGTCGGGGTTGATAGCGTTCAGAACCCGGGCGGAGTCAATCTGCCGGGGCAGCGGCATCTGCACCAATATTCCGTGTACGGACGGATCGGTGTTGAGATTTTCGACAATTTTCAGCAGGTCAGCTTCCGATGTATCGGACGCGAGCTTGTGTTCCCACGAATTCATCCCGACTTCAACGGTCTGTTTTGCCTTGTTGGCGACGTAGACTTTTGATGCGGGGTCTTCACCGACGAGGACGACGGCGAGGCCCGGTGTCAGCGCGTAGTCATTCTTCAGAGTACGGACGGCTTTCGCGATGCGGGTGCGAAGCGCTTCGGCTATTGCTTTTCCGTCGATGATTTTCGCCATGGGCTTAAAACAAACCTTCGATCCGCCCCGTCACATCCAGCCCGATCACTTCGGCACTCGGCACCTTGGGCAATCCGGGCATGGTCATCACATCGCCGCAGACCACAACGATAAATTCGGCACCCGCTGACAACCGCACTTCGCGGATCGGCACCATGTGGTTGGAGGGTGCACCTTTCAGGTTGGGGTCGGTGGAAAAGGAGTATTGCGTCTTGGCCATGCAGATCGGAAACTTGCCATAGCCTGCGGCTTCATAGGCCTTGAACTGATCGCGCACGCTCTTGTCGGCAGCAATGTCGTCGGCGCGGTAGATTTCGCGTGCGATGGTCTTGACCTTGTCCCACAGCGGCATGGCTTCATCATAGAGCGGCTTGAACTGTGCACTGTCCTTGTCGGCCAGCATGGCCACGTGTTTTGCGAGGTCTTCAATGCCCGCACCGCCATGGGCCCAGTGGGTGCATTTGAAGGCCTCGACACCGTGGGTCATGCAATATTCTTTGACGGCTTCGATTTCAGCATCCGTATCGGCAATGAAGTGGTTGACGGCCACAGCAATCGGCACACCAAACTTCTTCACGTTCTCGATGTGACGCCCAAGATTGGCGAGGCCCTTCTTGAGGGCTTCTACATTTTCAGTCTTGAGATTTTCCTTGGCCACGCCACCGTGCATTTTCAGTGCCCTGACCGTCGCGACGATGACTGTCGCGGACGGCTCCAGCCCGGCCTTGCGGCACTTGATGTCGAAGAATTTTTCAGCGCCCAGATCAGCGCCGAAACCTGCTTCCGTCACCACATAGTCGGTGAGTTTCAAAGCGGTCTTTGTCGCCATCACGGAATTGCAGCCATGGGCGATGTTGGCGAAGGGGCCGCCGTGCACGAAGGCCGGATTGTTTTCGAGCGTCTGCACGAGGTTGGGCATCAGCGCGTCTTTCAGCAAAACCACCATGGCACCCGGTGCCTTGATATCCTTCGCCAATACCGGCGTCTTGTCTTTCTTGTAGGCCACGACAATCTGGCCAATGCGACGTTCCAGGTCTTCGATTGATGTGGCAAGGCAGAGAATGGCCATGATTTCCGATGCCACCGTGATGTCAAATCCCGCTTCGCGCGGATAGCCATTGGCCACACCGCCGAGCGAGCACACGATCTCGCGCAGCGCCCTGTCATTCATGTCCATCACGCGGCGCCACACCACGCGGCGCGTGTCGATCTGGAGTTCATTGCCCCAATAGATGTGATTGTCGATCATCGCCGACAGCAGATTATGGGCGGAGGTGATGGCATGGAAGTCACCCGTGAAATGCAGGTTTATGTCTTCCATCGGCACGATCTGCGCATAGCCGCCACCCGCAGCACCACCCTTCATGCCAAAACAGGGGCCGAGGGAGGGTTCGCGAAGCGCCACCATCGCCTTTTTGCCGATGCGATTGAGACCGTCACCCAGGCCCACCGTGGTGGTGGTCTTGCCCTCGCCTGCTGGTGTGGGGTTGATGGCGGTCACAAGAATGAGCTTGCCGTTTTTCTTCGACGCTTGCCGATTGATGTAGTCGAGCTGCACCTTGGCCTTGGTATGACCGTAGGGAATCAGGTCTTCCGCCGGAATGCCAAGCTTCGCGCCAATCTCCATGATCGGCCTCATTTTCGCTTCACGGGCGATTTCAATGTCGGATTTGACGGTCATGACGGTCCCTGTCGTTTTTGTGCCTGATGTCGCTTTGTTAACATGGGCATCCCATAGCACGGGCGGAATTTCGCCACAGCAGAGATGATTCACGACATCAGCGAATGTCTCAGAAAATTTCAACACAGGATCGGTGCGGTTTTTAACCCGCGTAGGACATTCTTAAGTCACCTGACGCAAAATATGCGGCATGGTGACCGTCAATTACATTTTCCTTGTCAGTGTTGCAGCCGTTGTCGGAGCGATCCTCGGCTTCTTCGGACACTTTGCCCGCGCGCACCTGACTTATACACCAGAGAAATTGATGGATGGGGGCCTTGGCGCGGACATTTTCAATGACATGTTCTCGTCGCACAGCACCACTTTCGAAAAGCATGTCATCGGTGCCGAATGGGACGACAACGGCTTTTGGGATGACGCCAGCAACCGCAACCTGATTTACTATGTCATCTCAGGTTTTGTGGCACCGCTCATTGCGGGCGCCATCTTCTGGCCGAACCGCGCGCTACTCGTGAACATGACGTGCCAGGGAATGTTGCATCTGGGCCTGCACCCGCCGCTGTGTTAGGGCGGGCACATCTTTCCACCTTTCAGCTGCATCTTCTCCGCTGCAAATTGGCAGATCATGGCAATGGCATTGTCGGGGGTCATGTCGACTGGCTTTGAATTGGGAAACAGCACGAACACCACTTTGCTGCCGACTCCGACATTCTTGTAAGGATATTGGGCGTTGCCGGGGCCGACACAGCGCTGGCTCGCGTCATCCCATTTCTTGCAGCGGCTTTCGCCAAGGTTTTCAAACAGCCGTGCCGAACCTTCGCCCAGCCGCATGAAGGGGCCACCGTCGGCGATGAAGACCGGTGACCATTGATCGCGATAGATGACAACACCCATGTCGCCCATTTTCAGATTGGTCAAGCCCGCGAATTCCCGCCCTATGCTTCTGTGCTGGTCGCCGGTGATCCTGCGCAAACCTGCCGTGGGCATCACGATGAAGGGAAACTTGTCGGAATCAACCTGCGCTTCCGGATGATCACAGTCTTCCCCATTGTACCGCTTCCATTTCATCGTCGTGCCGCAGAGGTCCGTGGTCCTGATGACAGATCCATCGGGTCGTCGCCATGTGGTGCCTCCCCAGGCAGCCCAGGAGCCATCAAGGTCCAGCGCCATCTTGCTTTCCCACATTACAGCACCATTCCCAAGTTTCAGCAGAGCCTTGACGCGGCTTGGATCGGTGGAGCAGCGATAGTCACCCGATAGCGCAAAGCCGCGAAACTTGTCTTTGCCCTGACCGCGCGTTGCCAGCCCGTCGCAGCGGATGAACTGCCGATGATAATCGGCGCTGATCGGTGACGCCGCCGAAAAGTCGATAGCCTTCAGCAGATCTTTTGATGCTTCGGGCGGTGCATAGTCAGCGGCTTGCGCCGTCGAGAAACACACGAGTGCAGAGAAAATCGCAGCGCGCAATATTTGTTTCATGGCTAACATCCTGAAGTAACGTGCAGAAGCACTACTCTAGGCAACGCCAGTCAGAGTGTCAGTGATCCACGTCACACCCGCACGCCCGGCGCCTCATATCCCACGCGCTCCACATACTCCGTATAGCCTCCACCATATTGCTGCACGCCATCCGCTGACACTTCCAGCACGCGGTTTGAAAGTTCAGCAAGGAAGTGACGGTCGTGGGATACAAACAGCATGGTTCCCTCGAAATCCGAGAGCGCCTTGATCAGCATTTCCTTGGTGAGGAGATCAAGGTGGTTGGTGGGTTCGTCGAGGACGAGGAAATTCGGTGGATCATAAAGCATGCGGGCCATGACGAGGCGGGCCTTTTCACCGCCTGACAGCACCCGGCATGGTTTTTCGATGTCATCGCCCGAAAACCCAAAGCAACCCGCAAGATTGCGAAGCGAGCCTTGCGTGGCTTGCGGGAACGCGGCTTCCAGCGATTGAAATACCGTGTCATTGCCATCAATGAGTTCCATGGCATGCTGTGCGAAATAGCCCAGCTTCACCGATGCTCCGATATTGACCTTGCCGTGATCAGGTTCCGTTGCTCGCGCGATGAGTTTGAGTAGCGTGGACTTGCCCGCACCATTCACGCCCATGATGCACCAGCGTTCCCGGCGCCTGATCTGGAAATCGAGATCGGCATAGATGGTGCGTGAGCCATAGGCTTTGCGAACGCCAGCGAGGCTGACCACATCTTCGCCGCTGCGCGGTGCTGGTGCAAAATCAAAGGCAACGGACTCCCGCCGTTTCGGTGGCACCACGCGCTCGATCTTTTCAAGCTTCTTGACGCGCGATTGCACCTGCGCTGCATGGGATGCACGGGCCTTGAAGAGTTCGATGAATTTGATTTCCTTCGCCAGCATGGATTGCTGCCGCTCGAACTGTGCCTGTTGCTGCTTCTCATTGAGGGCGCGCTGGCTTTCGTAGAATTCATAGTCGCCCGAATAGGAAGTGAGTTCCCCGCCATCAATCTCAACGATCTTGCTGACGATGCGGTTCATGAATTCACGATCATGCGACGTCATCAGCAACATGCCGTCATAGGCCTTGAGAAAGTTTTCGAGCCAAATCAGACTCTCGAGATCAAGATGGTTGGATGGTTCGTCCAGCAACATGGCATCGGGCCGCATCAGTAGAATGCGGGCGAGCGCCACGCGCATTTTCCAGCCGCCAGAGAGTTTGCCCACGTCACCGTCCATCATCTCCTGGGAAAAACTGAGACCCGCCAGGACCTCGCGCGCACGCGCATCCTGAGCATAGCCATCAAGCTTTTCAAAATGCGCCTGCACTTCACCATAACGCGCGATGATCTGGTCCATCTCGTCCATGCGATCAGGGTCTGCCATGGCGGCTTCAAGTTCAGCAAGTTCGGCTGCAACCGCACTCACTGGCCCTGCCCCATCCATGACTTCGGCCACGGCACTGCGACCCGACATGTCGCCCACGTCCTGGCTGAAGTATCCAATCGTGGTGCCACGATCAACCTGGACCTGTCCCTCGTCCGGCTCTTCCTGCTCGGTGATCATGCGAAAAAGCGTGGTCTTGCCAGAACCATTGGGGCCAACGAGGCCAATCTTCTCGCCCCTGTTGAAAGCAGCTGATGCTTCCACATAGAGAATCTGGTGGCCGTTCTGTTTGGAAATCTGGTCAATGCGGATCATGGTGGCCGTCGCTTAAAGGACGTGCTGCGACAAGGGAAGCCCTACAGGTCAGCGAAGACATTGCAAGCCGTGGCAAGGCGGGTCAGAATGCCACGACGAAAGGCAATTGGGAGTTTAGAAATGAAAACGGCAATGGTTCTGACACTCGCAACTGTGGTACTTCTCAACGCCTCGCCATCACAGGCCGCGTTCAAGGGCTGCTATGAGCGTATCTATGACAAGCGCTACCTGAAAAAGCATCGCAAGCAGGAGATCATCAAGATTCGACTGCAAATTGGTGTCGGCAAGGGCGTGGATGGCCCGTTTGAATTGCTGGACCGGGTCGATGCAGGATTTCGCAAGCGCCCGATTTATCAGGGCAACCTCATTTCGTGCGAAACTGCTGGCAAAGAATTGAAATGTGGCATCGAAGCCGATGGCGGAAGCTTTACCGTCACTGATCGCGGCAATCAAAGTATCCGCATCACCAACGCCACTGTGATGAATTTTGGCGACGAAGGGAGTAAGTTCGTCATTGAAGGCCGCGGCGACAACAAGGAGTTTCGCTTGTTCCGCATCAGCGAGGGATCCTGTCCTTGAGCCAATTGTCAGCATACTGAGCAGTCTGCACAAGCTTGATGCACAAATGTGGCGTTAAACGGTCACGCTGAGATTCAAGACTTTATTTTCAGAATTCGTCGCACCTCACGCAATTTTGAACGTTCATCACCCATGCATTCACAACAACGTTTGCAGTGCAGAAAGAACTTTTTTCTGCGGTCGCCGTTCTTACATCATGACCACGACGACGACACGTGGACGACATCGAAACTGAAACAACAAACTAAGGAGTTACCATTATGACCATTCGTACAATCGCTGCTTCCGTTCTTGCCCTTGGCCTGTTGGCCCCTGTTGCCTTTGCAGGCAACGGCCCTGCTGGTACCGAAGTGAATAACCGCAAGGCAGACTATGGCATCGAGCAAAACTTTGATTCTTCGACGCAAGGCTTTGCCGCAACACCACTGCCACGCAAGAATCGCGGACCCGTGGGTGATTTCGTTGATGAAACCCCCGAAGAATCCAACGACCGTTCTAACCGTTAAGACGTTGGGTGACGAGGAAACACTGTCCCGACGGATTGTGTTTCGTTCGGTCACGATCTTGTGACGACGAGGCGGGAACAAATTGTTCCCGCCTCCGTTTCTCTTTATGACGGCATTTCTGCTGATGGTCAGGGCTCGGCAGTCAATTCCGCAAGCGGCAGTTTTGGTGTCGTAGAGCAGCTGCGCTCCACTTGAATTAGTCACCAATCAATAACTGACTCATGGCGACAATATAAGTCCGCCGTTCTGCAACATCGCGTCTTCGAGCTCAGGAATGATGCGATACGTCGAAACCTCCAACTCACTCGCATTGGTCAGCAAAAGTTCATTGCACAGAGACTGATACTGGGCATTGTGCAACACATATTGTAATGCATCTCTCAGACGCAACGGGTCGCCGCTTCGCGTGACGTAGGGCAGACCAGGAACGGATGGCGATCTGGCGACTTCCACCAGCCCTTCCAAGGCCTGCGGTCTATAGCGCCGCGCGTAGGCCACTGTCACGCAATCAGTCGCGCACACATCGGCGTCGCCGTTCCGTACCGCGCCCAGAGAAGCGAAGTGTCCACCGGTTTCAACGGCACCAGCGAAAAATCTCCCCTCCCTTGCAAGCGGCGCAAACACCAATTGCAACGCCAGCATGCCTGACATGGAATCGCGGTTGTTAAAGGCTGCGACCTTGTTTTTCAGGGCGTCGAGAGGAACCTCCTCTCGCGCAAAAACAATGGAACAATAATTGGGTCCGTGACAACCATCTGCACTGTAGTTGGGTGTAGCAACATAGGTGAGCACGCCCTTGTAGTCATGCGTGAAGGGATAACCGCAGGTTTGGCTGAACAGCAGCGCCGGGGCGCGCCAAGGTGCGGTCCAGTCATCGCCCCGCGTCAAGCTGCCTTTCACACCATAGGCTTGGGCTATGGCGGCCCAGAAGGCATCGGTTGCCTCGCGCAGTTCTGGCAGGTCGTACATGGGCAGGCTGGCGAGCACGGCAGGTCCAAATAATTCATCTGAACACTTAGTGGAACAAATCGGCGAAGTCATGTAAAGTGTGGCAACACGGTGTCATCAACTTTCATGTCGCAATTTTCTCAACATAGACCCATCGAATGGCCAACCATTGCCGTGGTGGCTCTGGTTTATGCAGTGCTGGCAGGCCTTGTATGGTTCCACGCTAGCCTGCCCTGGTGGGTGATCCTGCCAATAGGATCCTATTTTGCCTGCCTGCACAGTTCCTTGCAGCACGAAATGCTGCACGGCCACCCGACTCGCAACCGCACCATCAACGAGGCGCTGGTGTTTGTGACACCAACCTTCTGGCTGCCCTATCAACGCTACAAAGACACCCACCTGCAACATCACAACAACCTGTATTTAACAGATCCGGAAAACGACCCCGAGTCATTCTACATCTTGCCCGATGGCTGGGCGGCTATGCCAGGGATCAAACGCTGGCTTTTTCAGTTCAACCAGACGCTGGGCGGTCGCATGGTCATCGGGCCAGCGGTGGGCATCATTCGCTTCTGGTCAGCCGATTTCCTGGATGTCATGCGAGGCAATGGGCGCAAGGCAAAGGCGTGGGCAGTATTTGCCGTTTCCTCGGCCCTGACTCTGGCCTATGTGATGTGGTGTGGCATGCCGATCTGGCAATATCTGCTGCTGGTGGCCTATCCCGGCATTTCCCTCGCCCTTGTGCGATCATATTGCGAACATCAAGCGTCGGAACAAATCGACCACCGCACCATAATCGTGGAATGTTCGCTGTTCTGGTCGTTTCTGTTTCTCAACAACAATCTGCATCTCCCGCACCACGAACGCCCGGCGATGGCCTGGTACAAGCTGCCCCATTATTACCGCAGTGAACGCGCAACGCTGATCGCTCAGAACAATGGTTACTTGATGAGCTATGCCGAAATGTTCCGCCGCTATTTCCTGAGCGCCAAGGAGCCGCTGCCCTATCCCAATCTGGCATGGCTGAAGCGGTGACGATCGCTTCGCCGCTGCCGGAGACTTTCTGGAAAACAGCAACGCCACTGCCTGTAAAGGCACCGCGCTTCGTCGCGATGAACGCAGCTCTCGCCGCTAAGTTGGGCTTACCTGGCAATGTGTTCGAGCGCCCAGAAACGCTTGCTGCGCTATCCGGCAACGCGCCTTGGCAAAATGTCGAGCCCGTATCGCTTGCCTACAGTGGCCACCAGTTCGGCCACTGGAACCCGCTGATGGGCGATGGCCGCGCCCATTTGATTGCAACATTCGAAGGCGGCTTCGAATTGCATCTGAAAGGATCAGGCGCCACACCCTATTCAAGAAATGGCGATGGCCGCGCGGCCCTGGGACCGATGCTGCGGGAGTATATCATCAGCGAAGCCTTTGCCGGTTTGGGCATCCCGACCACGCGCTGTCTTGCCGTGGTGGCCACGGGCGAAGACGTCTTTCGCAGACGGCGAGAACCCGGCGGCATCGTGGCGCGGGTTGCCAGAAGCCACGTGCGAGTGGGGACGTTTCAATATGCAGCCGCCCATCTGGGTCGCGATGGTGTTGCGGCCCTCTATGACCATGAGCGACGCCGCAGTCATCCGCATACGGACGATCCCCGGTCGTTTCTGGCGAGCGTGATTTCGAGACAGGCTAGATTGATCGCCCAGTGGATGTGTACGGGCTTCATCCACGGCGTGATGAACACCGATAACATGGCCATATCGGGTGAAACCATTGATTTTGGCCCCTGCGCATTCATGGATACGTTCCATCCGCAAAAGGTGTTTTCCTCGATTGATGCCCAGGGCCGGTATGCCTGGGACCAGCAAGCAGGCATTGGCCTGTGGAATTTGACGAGGTTTGCCGAGAGTCTGCTATCGCTTTTGGCAGATGATACTGATCAAGCCGTTGAGATTGCCAAGGCAGAACTGGCGCTGTTCAACCCGCAGTTTGAGCTGGCGTTCGAAACCGGCATGTTGCGAAAATTGGGAATCAGTGATCGGCGCGAAGATGACGCGGAATTCATCGCGCAGATGCTCCGTATACTGATGGACGAGAAAATTGACTACACCCTGTTCTTCCGCGAATTGACGCGCGGTGTCTCATTGTCAGCAGTGGCAGATACCCTGTGGCGGCAACGGTTGAACGGATCGAACCCAGATCTTGCAGTCATGCGGACGAGCAATCCGGTCTATATCGCCCGCAACCATCAAGTTGAAACGGCCTTGCTTGAAGCTGAACAAGGCAACATAGTGCGCTTTGACACCTTGGTATCCTTGTTGAAGACACCATTCACGCAACGCGAGAACATGGCGGGTTTTGAAGCGGGGCCATTGCCAGACGAAGAAGTGACGCAAACGTTTTGCGGTACGTGAAGACGGGACCTCATCCGCACTCAATAAACAACCACACTGCGGATACTCTCACCCCGGTGCATAAGGTCAAACGCCTCGTTGATGCGCTCCAGGGGCAGCGTGTGGGTGATCATGGGGTCGATCTCGATCTTGCCCTCCATGTACCAGTCAACGATCTTTGGCACATCGGTGCGGCCACGCGCACCTCCAAAAGCAGTGCCCCTCCACGAACGTCCGGTGACAAGCTGAAACGGCCGCGTTGAAATTTCCTGACCAGCACCGGCAACGCCAATGATGATGGACTGGCCCCAGCCCTTGTGGGCGGCTTCCAGTGCCATACGCATGACTTTCACATTGCCGATGCACTCAAATGTGTAGTCGGCACCGCCGCCTGTGAGTTCAACGAGATGCGCCACCATGTCGCCCGCCACCTTTGACGGGTTGACAAAATGCGTCATGCCGAATTTGCGACCCCACACTTCCTTGCTGTCGTTCATGTCCACGCCAACGATCTGCCGTGCCCCTGCAAGCCGCAGGCCCTGGATCACATTGAGGCCGATGCCACCTAAGCCAAACACGATGGCTGTCGACCCTACTTCCACCTTCGCCGTGTTGATGACAGCACCGACGCCGGTTGTCACGCCGCAGCCGATGTAACAGATCTTGTCGAAGGGCGCGTCTTCACGCACCTTTGCCAGAGCGATCTCCGGCAGCACCGTGTGGTTGGCGAAAGTCGAACACCCCATATAGTGGTGAATCATCTGCCCCCTGTAGGAGAAGCGCGAGGTTCCATCGGGCATCATCCCTTTGCCTTGGGTACTGCGGATTTTCTGGCAGAGGTTGGTCTTGGGATTAAGACAATATTCGCATTCGCGGCACTCCGGCGTGTAGAGGGGAATGACGTGATCACCCGCTCTCAGTGATGTGACACCCGCACCCACTTCGCGCACGATGCCAGCCCCCTCATGGCCCATGATGGCGGGAAATAGACCTTCGGGATCGGCTCCGGAAATGGTGAATTCATCGGTGTGACAAACGCCAGTGGCCTTGATTTCCACCAACACTTCACCTGCACGAGGTCCTTGCAAATCCACTTCCACCACTTCAAGTGGTTTGCCAGCTTCAAAGGAAACCGCAGCCCTGGTCTTCATGTCATTGATCCGTCGAGCTTGTTGATCGCCTCGACATTGGAGGCTGATGCGCCCTTGGGGTCAAACGACGAAGCAAGCCAGGTGTCCACGATCGCCTTGGCCAGTTCCGGCCCGATGACGCGGGCGCCCATGGTGATGATCTGCGCGTTGTTGGAGGTGGCGGCCTTGCCCGCGGAATAGGTATCATGGGTCAAGGCCGCGCGAATGCCCGGCACCTTGTTGGCGGCAATGCACACACCGATGCCGGTGCCACAGGCGAGAATGGCGCGGTCGTAGGTGCCGTCCTTCACTGCATGGGCCACCTTGCCTGAAAGGTCAGCGTAAAAGCCGCTTTCGCTCATGTTGGTAACCGCGAGATCAGCGCGGGTTTTCAGGTGTGCCTCGATCACGTCAAGCAAAGGCTTTCCGGCGCCGTCTGCAGCCAGGGCGATTTTCATGATTGCATCCTCCAATTCACTTTGTACCCGAATTAATCCAAACTGGTGGTAACAAGCAAAAGGAAACGTCATGTCCGTCACGCATGCCATCGGCATCTCAACCACATTCCGCAAGACCGTGTCGGAAAGTGACGTCTATCAGTTTGCCGGAATTACCGGGGACCTGTCGCCCAACCATGTGGATGAGGAATTCATGAAGACCACACCCTACGGCGGGCGCATTGCCCATGGGGCGCTGTTGGTGGGCTACATGTCCGGCTGTTCCACCGACATTGTGGCGAAGTGCGGGTCCTTGAAGGATTACCAACCAGTGTCGCTGGGATACGACCGCATCCGGTTTTTGAAGGGCGTGCTGATTGGCGACACGATTGAGCTTGCTTACAGGATTGTGGATGCTGATGAGGTGAAATCGCGGACGATTGCCGACATCACAATCACAAACCAGCGCGGAGAATTATGCGCCGTGGCTAGCCATGTGATGACGTGGTTGCGGCGCAAGTAAGAATCCCCTCTCCGTCACGCTTGCGCGTGCCACCTCTCCCGCAAGCGTGACGGAGAGGGGATTCAGCCCGCGATATACCGTTCCAACGTCTTCGCGGTCCCATCCCGCCACAGCATGGTGAGCCAGCCTGCAAACGCCGCGCGGAGCCCATCGTCCCTTGCCACATCGCCGTAGATATCATCCATGCTTAGCCACTGCACCGGATCACCCTTTGCCTTGTGAGCAAGCGATGTCAGGCGATCCCAGATCGGGTCATTCGGTTCAATCACTGTGCCTGAATCGGTTGTACCGTAACAATACCGGCACCAGAGTGCTGACTCGAGTGCCAGGCCTGAAATGCTGCGGCCTGCTTTCAGGTTGTCGGCAATGACTGGAACGATGAACTTTGGCTGGCGGTTTGAGCCATCCAGGGCGAGGCGGCGTTCGGTGTCGCCGATCTTCGGGTTCGAAAAGCGCCGGTCAATGAGCTTGTAATAGTCCTGAATATTGGTGTTGGGCACCGGCAACACAGTGGGGATGATTTCCTCCTGTTCCACTTTCTCAAAGAAGCCGTGCACCAGCGGGTGTTGCATGGCCTCGTGCACGAAATGCACATCAAGCAGGCTGCCCGCATAGGCGATGACGGCATGGCCGCCGTTGAGAATTCGGATTTTCATGTATTCGAAGGGTGTCACATCATCAACAAACTGTGCGCCCACTTTTTCGAATGCGGGGCGTCCCGCTGGAAAGTCACCACTGATCACCCACTGGATATATTCCTCGCAGAAAACGGGCCAATTATCTTCAATGCCGAACATGTCGAGCGCAAGCTTGCGTTCGCGGTCCGATGTGGCGGGCGTGATGCGGTCTACCATGGCGTTGGGGAATGAGACCTGTGCATCCACCCAGTCCGCCAGTGTGGCGTCGCTCAAACGCGCAAGACCGACAACGGCATTGCGCGTCACCGTGCCATTGTGCGGGAGATTGTCACAGGACATCACGGTGTAGGGTGCAAGGCCCTTGGCCTTTCGCGCCTTCAAACCGTGCAGGATAAGGCCGAACACACTGCTGGGATCATCAGGATTTTTGGCGTCTCGTTGCAAGGCGGGATGCGAGGGGTCAAACTTTCCCGTGGCGGGATTGATCATGTAGCCGCCCTCCGTCACCGTCAGAGATACGATGCGAATGGCAGGATCGGCCAGAGTTGTGAGCAAGCGGGCGCGTTCCGAGGGCGGAATGAAGTCAATCATGGGACCTGTCACACGGGCACTGGAACGGTTGGCGTCCTGCTCGACAATGGTGGTGAGATAATCCTGCGACGACAACTTCTCGCGCATTACCTCATCAAACGGCATGACGCCCGCACCAATGATGGCCCAGTCGTGATTGAGGCCCATATTGAAAAGGTCATCCAGGTAGACGGCCAGATGCGCCCGGTGAAAATTTCCCACACCGAAATGCACAATGCCGCGTGTCAAGGCGGCACGCGCATAGCGGGGCGTTGTCACGTCAGCACGAAGTCCACGCAACGAACCGAGATTGAGCTTGGTCATGATATCATCAACTCATCCATTGGCCGCCATCGACGTTGAATGTCTGGGCGACAACATAGTCACTGTCACTGGAGGCCAGAAAAACGGCACAGCCCACCAGGTCTTCCGGTTTGCCCATGCGGCCAAAGGGAACGGCTTCACCGACAAGCCGTTTCTTTTCGCCGATAGGGCGGTTTTCATATTTGGCAAACAGGCCATCGACGACATCCCACATCGGCGTATCAACGACGCCGGGGGCAATGCCGTTGACGTTGATGCCGTGCTTGATCAATGCCAGCCCTGCTGATTGCGTCATGGAAATGACGGCAGCCTTGCTGGCGCAATAAACCACTGCAAGCGCTTCGCCACGCCGTCCGGCCTGGGAAGAAAAATTGATGATCTTGCCACCCTTGGCCACAGCAATCATCGAACGGGAGACAGCCGTCATCATGAACAGCGTCCCCTTCACATTGACGGCGAACTGGCGGTCATAGCTTTTTTCTGTCGTCTCCTGAAACAGACCCATGTCGAAAATCGCGGCATTGTTGACCAGGATATCAACACCCCCCGCCTTCTCCTTGACGGCCTTGACGCAAGCCTCGATCGAGTCGAGTTGCGTGACATCGAGATGCTGCGCAAAGGATGCGCCGCCGATCAGGTTCGCTGTGGCTTGCGCCACCTCAAACTCCACATCGGCGACGCAGACGCGTGCCCCCTCGCGTACATAAGCTGCGGCAATGGCAGCACCAATGCCACGGGCACCACCCGTGATGATGGCGGTTTTGCCCAAAAGCTTCATGGCAGGAAATCCACACCGCGACTGGCCAGCGCCATGCTGGGCGCATTGGTGTTGCCTGAGGGGATAAACGGCATGGCAGAGGCATCGATGACCCTCAATCCCTCAATCCCGCGCACCCGCAACCGGGTGTCAAGCACGGCCATTGGATCATCATCCGGCCCCATGCGGCAAGTGCCCACCGGGTGCCAGTTGGTTTTCACCGTGCGGCGGCAATGCTCGGCCAATGACGCTTCATCGGTGGCAGCGGGCCCCGGAAGCAGTTCGTGGGCGATGCGGTCACGCAGGGGTTTTTGCTGCAGGATTTGCCGGGCATAGCGAAGGCCCGCAATTTCCAGTGCGAGGTCCTCGGGTTCAGCGAGATAGTTGTTGTCGATGATGGGCTTGTCGAAGGGGTTGGCCGAACGCAAGCGCACGGTGCCGCGCGATTTTGGTCGGAGCAGACAGGCATTCAAGGTCACACCATCCTGAGGCGTCACAGTTTTGACGTCGGCGTCGAGATAGACAGCTGGCACACAATACATCTTGATGGTCGGGCGTTCACCACCCAAGGGATCAATATAGGCGCAGGCTTCGACACCATTGCTTGCCACAGGACCAGAACAGAACAGCTTGTATTGCAAACCGTTCTTCACGGCGCGGAAGCCTCGATCTTCACCGTAGTAGCCGAAGTGGCCGGTCGTGGCCGCCACCACTGGCACTTCATGGTGGTCTTGCAGATTTTCTCCCACACCCGGAAGATCAACCTGTGTTGCGACATCATGCTGTTTCAACTGTGTTGCTGATCCGATGCCCGACAGCAGCAAGATCTTGGGTGTGTTGTAACTGCCAGCAGCAAGCAGCACGGTTTTCCCGCGCACTTCTGCTTCACGTCCAGCTTCGATCACGACAACGCCCACACAACGTCCCTTTTCAATGATGACGCGCGCCACCGTGCAGCCGGTCTTCACCTGGAACAGCGGGTTGTGCATGATCAACGAGAGAAACCCGTCGACGCTGTTCCAGCGCTTTCGGTTTCGTGTTGTATATTGCATGGTGCCAACACCACGCTGTTGCGCACCGTTGAAATCCGGGTTGAAGGGCACGCCCAGGCCCTGCACGGCGAGAATGAAATCTTCGGTGATCTGGCACTTGGCACCTGTATCAGACACATGCAGCGGACCGCCCACTCCATGCCACGCGTCGTTGAAGCTGTGATTGCTTTCCATGGCCTTGAAATGCGGTAAGAGATCCGCGAAGGACCAGCCGGAGGACGGCCCGAGAAAGCGGTCCCAGTGGTCATAGTCTTCGTGCTGACCCCGCGTATAGACCATGGCGTTGACCGCACTGCCGCCACCCAGGATATTGGCCTGGCCCACCTGGGGTTTGCGACCATTCAAATGCTTCTGGGGCACGGGTTCGTGCATTTCAACAATCGGGCTGCCCTTGATGCCCATCATCCAGGCGGCGGGCATGGGCAACAAGTGGCGCGACAAACCCGGTGCCTTGGCAGGACCGCGTTCCAGCATCAGCACGCGAGCAGATTTTTCCATGACCAGCCGCCAAGCCGCCACACAGCCAGCCGAGCCCCCGCCGACAATGATATAATCAAACACGTCACTCACGTCGCAAGGGCCAGACCTGCGGTGTCAAAACGGTGCATGCGTTCCATCTGCGGCTTGAGGCTGATCTTGTCGCCGGGCTTGCCGGCAAATTCGCCGGGTGCCCGCACCACCAGCAGTCCGGCGTTACCTGCATCCACGTGCAGGAAAGAGTCAGAGCCAAGATGTTCCGTCAACTTGATGGTCCCTGGCCACGGCGCCTTGCCCGCAATGATGTCGATGTGCTCAGGCCGCACGCCCAGTGTCTGGGCCTTGTACGCATCCGCAGCGGCCCCTGTTACAAAATTCATCTTTGGCGAGCCGATGAAGCCTGCCACGAACAGCGACCTGGGCTTGTTGTAAAGTTCAAGCGGTGAACCCACCTGCTCGATGTGGCCCTTGTTCAAGACCACGATGCGGTCTGCCATGGTCATGGCTTCCACCTGGTCGTGCGTGACATAGATACTGGTGGAACCCAGATCCTTGTGCAGCTGCATGATGAAGATGCGCATGTTGACGCGAAGTGCTGCATCAAGATTGGACAGTGGTTCATCGAACAGAAAGGCCTTGGGGTTACGCACAATGGCGCGCCCGATGGCGACGCGTTGCCGCTGACCGCCCGAGAGTTGCCCAGGCTTGCGGTCCAGATATTGCGTGAGATTCAAGGTTTCGGCTGCCTTTGTCACCTTGGCGTTGATTTCGGCTGCGGGCATGCGAGCCATTTGCAGCGGAAAGCCGATGTTCTTGCGCACACTCATGTGCGGATAGAGGGCGTAGGACTGAAACACCATAGCCAGGCCACGCTCGGATGGGCCTACGGCGGCATAATCTTTGCCTTCGATGATGATTTCGCCTGACGTTGTGTCTTCAAGGCCCGCAATCATGCGCAGGAGTGTAGACTTGCCGCAGCCTGACGGACCCACAAAGACGACGAACTCACCCTTGTTGATGTCAAGATCAGCGCCCGGAATGATGATGGCATCACCA
>JANNNG010000286.1:0-13839 GCA_031398425.1 Hyphomicrobiales bacterium
CCGGCCCGCTGAAAATCTGCGTTTTCCGCCTGCCCCGCATTGCCAATTTTGATGACCTTGACCCCCTGCGGCTGGAACCGGGTGTTGCGCTCGAATTCATTCAGCCCGGAAAGCCATTGCCGGGCGATTGTTCACTCGCCATCATCCCCGGCTCAAAATCCACCATGACTGATCTTGCGGCGTTTCGTGCGCAAGGCTGGGACATCGATCTTGCAGCGCATGTGCGACGCGGCGGCAAGGTTCTGGGACTGTGCGGCGGCTATCAAATGCTGGGCCGCGTCATCCACGATCCCCATGGGCTGGAAGGTGCCGCAGGCGACGCCAACGGCCTTGGCCTGCTGGATGTTGAAACGACGCTGACGGCGGAAAAAACTGTTTCACCCACCACAGCGCGTCACATTGCATCGGGTGAGGAAATCCAGGCCTATCAAATCCATCTCGGCAAAACCACGGGGCCAGGATGCGCATTTCCCTTCGCCCATACCGGCGACGGTCCCGAGGGTGCAGTCAACGGCCACGTCGCAGGCACCTATCTGCACGGTTGTTTCAGTGCTGACACCTTCCGACGCGCCTATCTGAAATCCCTGGGACATCCTTCCAGCGATCTGGCATACGAGGCACTGGTTGACTCCACACTTGATGCGCTGGCTCGGCACCTGGAGCAACATATCAACGTCGACCTGCTTATGAACCTTGCGGAAACCCCATCGCGATGACTTTCCTCCCCGATATCCCGACACTTCTGACCTACACCATCGCATCGGTCCTGCTGTTCATCACACCAGGGCCAGACATGAGCCTTTGGCTCTCCCGCACCATTGGCTCTGGTCGCTCGGCCGGTGTGGCTGCGATGATCGGCACCAATCTCGGCTGCGTGGTGCACACCTTGCTCGCGGCCTTCGGCGTGTCGGCTCTTATTGCCGCTTCACAGACCGGGTTCTTCATTCTGAAAATTATTGGAGCGGTTTATCTGCTCTGGCTTGCCATTGATGCCCTGCGCAATGGCTCGTCCCTGAATGTGAAAAACGAAGGCAAGTCCAAAGCCACTGTCGTCAACAGCTTCCTCATGGGTTTCACAGTCAACCTGACAAACCCCAAGGTCGTCTTGTTCTTCATCACCTTCCTGCCGCAGTTCGTGGCCGCTCACGACCCTCATGTCACGGGCAAGCTGCTGTTCCTCGGTCTCTACTTTGTGGTGATCAACACACCCTTGGCTTTCCTCGTTATCCTCGGAGCAGAAAAACTGGTGATGTGGTTGAAGACCAGACCACGCGTGTTGCGCGGCATTGATTACTCCTTTGCCGGCGTTTTTGCGTTCTTCGCAGTGAAGATTGCGCTGACCCAGGGCAAGTGACGATGAAACTCATTGGCCAATTCGACTCGCCCTTCACGCGCCGCGTCGGTATCACCATGACGCTTTATGGCCTGCCCTTTGAGCACAGTACATGGTCCGTGTTTGGCAACGCGGATGAGTTGGCTGCCGTCAATCCGTTGATCCGCGTGCCTACGCTTGTCATCGAAACAGGAGAGGCTCTTATCGAAACCTCGGCGATCATCGACTATCTGGATTTGCTTGTCGCTCCAGATAAGCGACTGTTGCCACAGACACAGCCCGAGCGTTATCGCACTCAACACATCGTGGCTTTGGCCAGCGGTGTGTCCGACATGGCCGTGCGATTGTTTTATGAACTGCGGCTGCATGACATGCCGTCACAGGGATTTGTAGCGCGGGTCACACGACAGATCGAGCAGACCTTGCTGGCACTGGAGCATGCCGTCAAGTCCACCAAAGGCATGACGCAAGTCGATATTGCCATCACCTGCATGTACAGACATCTCTCGGAATGCCACCCGCATGTTGCTGCAAAAAACCGCTATCCGGCACTTGAAAAACACTGTGCGCATTTCGAAGCGCTCCCTGTATTCAAATCAATCTCGCAATCCTTTGTGGCACCAGCATGAAAAGTGTGGCCGTCACAGCTGTGTCGCTGGTTTTGCTTGCCGTTAATGCTGCGGCACAAGGTTTCATTGAAACACCCGATGGCGTTCTGGACGACGATGCATTTTTCAATGTTGTGTCTTGCGGCGTTGGCCCAGAGGAAATCTGCAATTCTGCGGCCCTGAAATGGCCTCGGCCAAAGGCGCGAAAACTTGGCATTCGCGTGGTTGTCAAAGGCAAGAACCGGGCGTACCAGAAATCTGTCGCGCGCGCGCTGGATCAGGCTGTGGCCAACATCAACGGGGTGAAAGCCGATTTGAAATTGCAACGCGTCAAGGGGCGCGGCGAGATTACCGTATTCGTCACAACCCTCAATGCCGGCGAAACTATCAAGGGCACCGGCTCTGATCTTGACGGCAGTGTCATCGAAGGCGCCGCCGTGAACATTGAGTGGAACGACAAGACAGAAATTAAAAAGGCTACAATTGTTATGGCGGGCGATCTCGGTGCCGAAGAAATACCCTCCATCATGCTGGAAGAGCTGACGCAGGCCCTGGGACCCATCAATGACATCCGCAACAAGGCCTATGAGGGAGTTTCAATTTTCTCAGAGGATTCGAACACACAGACAAAGCTCGGCACGCAGGACATCATGGTTCTGAGACGACTGTACCAATGAAAGCTCTCACATCGCTGGCCGGAGTTGATGCAACGCTGTCACATGACGACGAACTGCAAAAAGTGGTGGAACAGTTTTCGCTGAACTGTTCCACCATCACATTGCAAACGTTTAGTGCGTGACAGCACTCTCGCCATCACCTTTGCCAGTTTTGGCGCGGGCGGCGTCAGCAGCTTCCTCGGCTTCCTCATCCCACACGATCGCCACAGGTTGCCTGACAAGCGCATGTTTCAGCACTTCATCCACATGCGACACAGGCACCAGTTCCATGCCAGATTTCACATTGTCCGGAATCTCTGCCAGGTCCTTCACATTGTCGATCGGGATCAGCACCTTCTTGATGCCGCCACGCAGTGCCGCCAGCAGCTTTTCCTTCAAGCCACCGATGGGTAAAACGCGACCACGCAGGGTCACTTCACCCGTCATTGCGATATCCCGGCGCACAGGAATACCCGTCAACACGGATACAATTGCTGTCGCCATGGCAATGCCGGCCGATGGACCATCCTTCGGCGTTGCACCTTCCGGTACATGCACGTGAATGTCGCGCTTGTCGAACACCGTAGGCTTGACTCCAATCGAGGGAGCACGCGAGCGCACGTAGGATGATGCGGCAGAAATCGACTCTTTCATTACGTCACGAAGATTACCAGTCACCGTCATCTTGCCTTTGCCGGGCATCATCAGGGCTTCAATGGTCAGCAACTCGCCACCCACCTCAGTCCAAGCCAGACCCGTGACAACGCCCACCTGGTCTTCACGTTCAATTTCGCCGAAGCGGAACTTTTGTGCGCCCAGATAGTCATTCACGATCTTCGCCGTGACCTTGATCTTCTTGCCTTTCTTGGCCGTCATCAAATCCTTGACGGCCTTGCGAGCGAGCGTATTGATCTCGCGCTCCAGCGAACGCACACCGGCTTCCCGCGTGTACCGTTGAATGATTTCGCGAATGGCTTCCTCGGTAACTTCAAACTCCTTCTTGTCCAGCCCATGATGTTCCAGGGCCTTGGGCACAAGGTGACGCCATGCAATCTCGGCCTTCTCATCTTCCGTGTAACCGGCGATGCGGATGATTTCCATGCGGTCCAGCAAAGCCGGCGGAATGTTCAGCGTGTTCGACGTGGTGATGAACATCACATTCGAGAGGTCATATTCCACTTCGAGATAGTGGTCCATGAACGTGCCGTTCTGTTCAGGATCCAGCACCTCGAGCAAAGCTGCCGAAGGGTCACCCCGGAAATCCATGCCCATCTTGTCAATTTCATCAAGCAGGAAAAGCGGATTGGCCTTCTTCGCCTTCTTCATTGACTGGATGACTTTGCCAGGCATCGAGCCAATGTAGGTGCGGCGGTGACCTCGAATTTCAGCTTCGTCCCTCACACCACCCAGGGACATGCGAATGAATTCACGCCCCGTAGCCTTGGCAATGGATTTGCCAAGCGAGGTTTTACCGACACCAGGAGGACCGACAAGACACAGAATCGGCCCGCGCAGTTTATTGGTCCGCGCCTGCACGGCAAGATATTCAACAATTCGATCCTTTACCTTTTCCAGGCCAAAATGATCCGTATCCAGAACATTCTGTGCGAATTCGAGATCGGTCTTGACCTTGCTCTTCTGGCCCCACGGAATATTGAGCAGCCAGTCAAGATAATTGCGCACAACCGTGGCCTCCGCCGACATCGGCGACATCTGCCGAAGCTTCTTCATTTCGGCTTCGGCACGCTCACGCGCTTCCTTGGAGAATTTCGTTTCCTTGATGCGCTTGTCGAGCTCGCCCATTTCGTCGCGCTCTTCGCCGCCGGAACCAGACCCGTCACCCAATTCCTTCTGGATGGCCTTCATCTGCTCGTTGAGATAATACTCGCGCTGCGTCTTCTCCATCTGGCGCTTGACGCGGCCACGGATGCGCTTTTCAACTTGCAGCACCGAGATTTCGCCTTCCATCAGCGCATAGGCTTTCTCGAGCCGCTCGTCGACAGTTGCGAGTTCAAGCATCTGCTGCTTGTCAGCAATCTTCAACGCAAGATGCGCTGCAATGGTGTCGGCCAATTTCGCATAGTCATTGATTTGGCCAAGCCCGGCCAAAACTTCTTGCGGCACCTTCTTGTTCAGCTTCACATAGCTTTCGAACTGCTGCGCGGTTGAACGTGCAAGTCCCTCGGTCTCTTTCGAATAAACTGTTGGCACCGGCATCAAGGCCACACGCGCCTCGAAATATTCAGGCCGCGCAATGAAATCGATGACCTTGGCGCGGTCCACACCTTCGACAAGCACCTTCACTGTACCATCAGGCAGCTTCAACAGCTGCATCACCTGTGCCACCGTGCCCACGTCATAAATCGTATCGATACCTGGATCATCGTCGCCAGGGTTTTTCTGCGCCACCAGCAGAATGCGCTTCTCTTCACGCATCACTTCTTCCAACGCACGAATGCTCTTCTCGCGGCCCACAAACAGCGGAACGATCATGTGTGGAAACACCACGATGTCGCGTAAGGGAAGAACGGGAATCGTCTCTTCCGGACCAAGTTCTAGGTTTGACTGTGCTGGCTTTCTTGCCATTCTTTCTTCCTTCCACCGGCATCAGAACCGGCGCACCCTGCGATGTCGTTGCTCACCCTTGATGGCATGAGACGCATGCGTTCTATTCGAGCTATGTGGTCAACGCCCACACAATGTTCAAGTGTGGGCGTCAACAGTTGTCAATCAAGCGGAAGCATTGGCTTTCTCTTCACGGTCAGCATAGATCAGCAACGGCTTTGCCGCGCCATCCACAACCTCTTTCGAGATCACCACTTCCTCTACGCCATCCATGCCCGGCAGATCATACATCGTGTCGAGCAGGATGTTTTCCATGATGGAGCGAAGGCCACGTGCACCAGTCTTCCGCTCGATCGCGCGGCGTGCGATGGAACGCAGTGCTTCATCTGGAATAATGAGCTTCACGCCCTCCATTTCAAACAATCGCTGATATTGCTTGACGATGGCGTTCTTCGGCTCGGAAAGAATTTGCACAAGCGCCGTTTCATCCAGATCTTCCAGTGTCGCGGTGACCGGTAGACGACCCACAAATTCGGGGATCAAGCCAAACTTCAACAAATCCTCCGGTTCCAACTCGCGCAGCACAGCACCCGTGCGGCGTTCATCAGGCGAACGCACCGTAGCCGCAAAGCCCATGCCCGTGCCCTTTGCACGCATGTTGATAATGCGCTCAAGGCCGGCAAAAGCACCACCGCAAATGAACAGGATGTTCGTGGTATCAACCTGCAGGAACTCCTGCTGCGGGTGCTTGCGCCCACCCTGGGGCGGCACCGAAGCGATGGTACCTTCCATGATTTTCAATAGAGCCTGCTGCACACCCTCACCTGAAACATCACGCGTGATCGAAGGGTTGTCAGACTTGCGGCTGATCTTGTCGATTTCATCGATATAGACAATGCCGCGCTGCGCCCGCTCAACATTATAATCAGACGCCTGCAACAATTTCAGAATGATATTCTCAACATCCTCACCGACGTAACCCGCTTCCGTCAGCGTGGTGGCATCGGCCATGGTGAAGGGCACATCGAGAATGCGGGCCAAGGTCTGCGCCAAAAGCGTCTTGCCAGAACCCGTGGGCCCCACAAGCATGATGTTGGACTTTGCAAGTTCAACGTCGGCACCCTTGCCGCCGTGGTTCAACCGCTTGTAGTGATTGTGCACGGCGACCGACAACACGCGCTTGGCGTGGTCCTGGCCAATCACGTAATCATCAAGCACTTTGCGGATTTCATGCGGCGTCGGCACACCGTCTTTCGATTTCACCAGCGCCGACTTGTTCTCTTCACGGATGATATCCATGCAAAGCTCAACACACTCATCGCAAATGAACACGGTAGGACCGGCGATCAGTTTCCTAACTTCATGTTGGCTTTTGCCGCAGAACGAACAGTAAAGTGTATTCTTGCTTTCGCCTGACGTTGCCTTGGTCATATCTCTTCATCCTTACTTCGGCACGATACTCATGCGCCACTCAAACGACGGGGCCAGAACGCTTGCTACCGAAGCAGGCCAGGCCAAACCCAAACTATAGCTCGCCTTGCCGACTCAAATCCAGCTTGCACCCATGCCGGTTAATCAATTCTTGAAGCGGCGTGACCAATCGGCCATAACCTTTATAACGTATTGATTTCGCAAGCGGATTATTTGCCTTCCGGCGTATCCGGGCGCTTGTCCATGATCTTGTCCACCAGCCCAAACTCTTTTGCCTGTTCCGCAGTCATGAAATTGTCGCGTTCCAACGCGTCCTCCACCTCTTTGTAGGTGCGGCCCGTGTGTTTCACATAGATCTCGTTGAGGCGCTTCCTGAGCGCTTCCACATTGCGCGCGTGAATGAGAATATCGGTCACCTGTCCCTGGAAACCGCCCGATGGCTGATGCACCATGATCGAGGAATGCGGCAGGGCATAACGCATGCCCGGAGCACCCGCAGTTGCAAGCAAAGACCCCATCGAAGCCGCCTGCCCCATCACCATCGTCGACACTGGGCACTTGATGAACTGCATGGTATCATAGATCGACAACCCCGACGTTACCACGCCACCTGGTGAGTTGATATACATGGAAATTTCCTTCTTCGGATTCTCCGCCTCCAGAAACATCAGCTGCATGCAAACCGAAGCCGCCATGGTATCCTCTACCTGCCCGGTCACGAAAATGATGCGCTCACGCAAAAGCCGCGACGGCAAATCATAAACCCGCTCGCCCCGCGCTTCCTGTTGGATAACGGACGGCCAGAAGGCAGATGTGGTGGGCGTGTGATCGAAAGTAGACATGGGCGCTCCCGTGGGCATGAATCAGTTGAGGTCAGCCTCCATAGATAGGTGACGACCGCTGATTGTGGAAGGGGTGGGGAAATCTCGCCAACAACCACTTTCTCCCGCTCCTTCCAGCGGGAGAAGGTCCCGAATGGAAATGAGGGGCCGCAAGCGAACCTCTTTCATTCACTGCAACAGCCGACATCAAACATTTTGACCAGCAACTATGGAGGTTAAAGGGGACGCTTCCACTACCGTCCGGTTGTTGACGTTTTTGTCCCTCGTAACTCACTGTGATAATTGAGCAAAGCTTTGTTTTTCAAGTGTCACCGACTTGAACTGCTTTTTCTGACTAACGACTCTCAACATTCTGTCCCCAAGGATTCTGGAGGTGGGGCATGTACACTGGCAAACTGGTCTTCGCGCAATTGATGGGGCATTTGTCGTTGCATACATTCAGGCGCTGTGTGGCGCGTTATAGTGGCAAACACAAGGTCCGGCGCTTTACTTGCCATGACCAATATCTGTGCATGGACTTTGCGCAGCTCACCTATCGTGAAAGCCTGCGCGATGTTGAAGCATGTTTGCGGACACAGCGCAGCAAGCTCTATCACATGGGGATCAGCAGTGCGGTTTCATGCAGCACACTCGCTGATGCCAATGAGACGCGAGACTGGCGCATCCACGCCGACTTTGCTCAGACACTGATCGCGGTCGCTCGTAAACTCTACGCAGGAGATGATTTCGGTGTGGAGCTTTCACAGACTGTCTATGCCTTTGATGCCGCCACGATTGATCTCTGCCTGCGTGCCAACAACCTGTTCCGCAGGCTCTACTCACCTCCCGTCGACACATCATCAGGCCTGATCTGCGACCAGACCATCAGGCTCACAGGCAAGCAGGCCGCAACCTCTTACTCGCACAAGCTTCGCCGCGTGGCTTTCCGCAATCTCGAAACCGGCAAGCGACTGGCGGTTCTCACCAACAACTTTGATCTGCCTGCACTCACACCCGCGCAACTCTATCGCTGCCGTTGGCAGATCGAACTGTTCTTCAAGTGCATCAAGCAACACCTGCGCATCAAGGCCTTCTACGGTACATCCGAGAACGCCGTGCGCTCGCAAATCTGGATCGCAGTCTCGGTCTATGTCCTCATTGCTATCGTCAAGAAACGCCTTGCCATCAAGGCCAGTCTTTACACAATGCTACAATTCCTCAGCCTCGCACCCGTCGAGAAAATGCCCAAGGATAAAGCCTTTTTCGATGATGACGACAGCGAACAAATGCCATCAAAAATCAACCAATTGAATTTGTTCGACTAACAACCGGACAGTAGTGGGACGCTTCCCATTTTTAAAACCTAGAGTCGCCAGATGGGGGAGGCACTCCCGTAGGGCGCACCATTTTTCCACCACAGTTATCGCGCTGCAGGCTTCAACGCAAAATCCGCCTGCAAAGTTGAATAGGACCACGGGGTTTGTGCGCCGTCTGTTGCTGTGAATACGTCCAGCCGGATTTGTGCCAAGTCACGCCTGATGTCTTCTCCCGGAGTTCCGAGGAACTTCAGCAAGGCCGCAGTGAAAGGTGTGTGGGTGCCGCTGCCTTCGAATGTCACTTCTCCTGCGCCGGTTGAAAACGCCAGCAATGTTCCCCCGTCTTTTGCGACAGGTGCTGGTGCTGGAGCATCTTCTACGACTTGGACGGTTTTGCCGAATGGATTGTCGCGATTGCAATCGAGAAACACCAGCTTCACCCGCGCTAGACTGGTCATGGCGGCAATCGCCGAGGCGACCGTCATAGCCTGGGTCTTTATATCCGCAGCCTCTTTGAGTATGGCATCGATTGGCACAATGTATGGACTGTTTTTGATCTGAAAGCCGTGGCCTGAGTAAAACAGCGTGGCAATATCGCTGTCTGGCAGCTTTTGTTCGAAGTCCTTGAGGCGCTGTTGCAGGGCCTTCATGTCAAGGTCAACGCCCACGATCACTTCAAATCCTAGCCCTCGCAGTTTCTCCGCCATGGCTTTCGCATCGCTTGTGGCATTGGGCAAAGCCACAAAGCTTGTGTAACTAGAATTGCCAATGACAAGCGCCACACGCTTTTCGGCTTGGGCAGGGGACACAAACAGCAAAAGCGATATAACAAAAGCGAAGGCAAGGCGCATGACTGTTCTCCTCTAACCCCCACGTGACATTATGCAGGATTCAGCAAGCTTGCAAAGGGACAATTGGGGTAAAGGGGACGCTTCTCTTTTCTGAGAGGGGTAAAGCGGGCGCTGGCTGCGGGCTAACAGCGGCCAGGTATCATCGCACCGCAAATGGCAGGCTCACCCGCCGTAGACAGGCAGGGCACGTTCGGTCGACGCTGAGCTGTGAATCGGAAGGAAACCGGTGTGGACCCACAACCGATCACTGCACCTCTCTTGCCACGCGCATTCCAAAGATGTTGACGCGTTTGTCTTCTGCATTCGTGCCACGTGTTGCAAAGCGCGTATCCTTGGCTTCATTGGCCCAGGCACCGCCACGATAGGTGCGTTCGCAGCCGGGGGTTTCGACGGCACTGCCGTCGATGGGGGCGTTGTCGTAGGTATTGGTGTAACAGTCTTGTGTCCATTCCCAGACATTGCCTTGCATGTCGTAGAGATTGAAGGCGTTGGGTTGGTATTGCCCAACACGGGCCTGGCCCTTGCCTCCGAAATTTACCTTATCGCTGTCCAGAATATCGCCTGATACAAAGGCCGTGGTGGCACCGGCGCGTGCAGCATATTCCCATTCGGCTTCGGTCAGAAGACGATAGGTCTGGCCGGTTTGCTGGGAGAGCCATTCGGTGTAGGCTTTTGCGTCCGCCCACGAAATGCAGGTTGCGGGGTGATTGTTGGTGCGATCAAAACCGGGTTTGAAGAAATTGCTGCCTTCAGTCGCCACATAGCGCTGCGCTTTTTGATTCCATTGGGAACACTTTGTGCCGATGTCGTAGTTGGTGCCCGCAAGAAATTCGCCGAATTGCCCGACCGTGATTTCAAAGCGGCCGACACCGAAGGCTTTCGCGATGGTGACCTGACGCTGGGGGCTTTCTTCCTTCTCGTGGTCGGGTTCATCATCAGGTGATCCCATCAGGAATTTACCTGGTGGGATCAGCACCATCTGCGGGCATTTCTCGCAGTCGCTGAAGGTTTGAAACGGCTTGAGTGTTGAAGGTTGTGCTGCATCTGACGGCGGGTTGAGATAGATTGCTTGACCACCCAGCGAAGCATAGGTGTAGGGGTCCTGCTCGTTGTTGGTTTCCGTGAGCACATCGTCACGGACCTTGCCGAACAACAGGCGGATTTCGAGGCCGGGTTCTTGCAGATTTTTCACAAGGGCGGCGGCAAAGGGGCTGTTGGTGTTGGCAGGACCATCCTGCGCCAGTGTGCCCTCCTTGGCGGAATAGGCCACAACCTCGCCAGTGCGCGGTTCGATATTGCCAAGACCGCGGGTGCCTGCGCGTTTTTTACCATCAGCGCTGGCGAGTTTGAAGGGATTGTTGCGACAGGCATCAAGCACCACAATGCGAAGTTTCGTTGCTCCTGCCACGGCGGATCGGACGGTCGAAAGCGGGATCGCTTCAAATTCTGTGTCGGTTGAGCGCAGCAATTTTGCATCCACGGGCACCAGGTAATTTTCGCCGCTCACTTCCACGCCATGACCTGCGTAATAGATCATGGCGATGTCCGCGTTGGCTGTACGTGCAGAAAAATCCTTGAGTTCCCGGCGCATGGCGTCGGCATTGAGGTTGGAGACGTGGCGCACATCATCAAAACCAGCGCCTTCCAAGGACTTCTTGATCGATTCGGCGTCGATGATGGGATTGATAAGCGTGCCGACGTCAGTATAGGCGGCGTTGCCAATCACGAGGGCGACGCGCTTTCCCGCAGCCTGGACGGGCACCGCTGCGATCAAAAACGAATGGGATAAAAGCACAATTGCCATCAAGAGAATGCGCGACATTGTGTTGCCTCCACGACGATTAAAGATCGGGGGGCGGTGCACAGTGCACCACCCCTCTTCAGATTTCAGTAGCCGCTATAATTCTGATGACAGTTGGCACCAGAGTAATCATAGTAAGTTGGCTGATAGCTTTGCTGATGGCCGCTATAGGCCGGTTCCAGTTCCACCTCGTCATCATCGCCATGGATCTTTTCATAGCTCTTCTGCTTTGAGGCATAGTAATAGGTGCGAGGCTTTTTCCGTTTGACTGGAGCAGCTTCCGGCTCTTCAGCCGTATCGGCAACATCGTCATTCGTCGCTTCAGGCTTGTCGGCGGCAATGGCGTCGTCTTGTTCAGTCTCATCGGCGGTGGCTTCTTCATCCGCTTCAACCGGCGCTTTGGCGGGCTTCTTCACCAGTTTTGCCTGATCGTTCAACAGCTTGGCCGGACGGGGGGCTGGCGATGTCGCAACCTCCTCATCGTCATCCTCGGCGTCTGGCGTGGTTGCAGCCTGTTCGGAAGCAGGTTCAACCTTGAACGACTTTGCGCCTTTCTTCTCTGGCGTGATGGCGGGGGTGTCATCGTCCTGCTGGCTGGATGCCTGTTCCACTGCCGGAGCGGCATCCTTTACCTTGAAAACGGGCTTCAGAGGCTTCTTCTCCTTGGGCTGGCCGCCGGGTTCGGTTTGGGCCACATCGGCGGGCTTGTCAGTGTCCTTGTTGACCGTGAAAGTGGGGAAATCCTTGGGATTTACAGTGATCTGGCGGTCTGCGGCCGTGGCCTGGAATGAAGATGTCGTTGCGAAGAGAACGAGAGCAACGGTGGCGGTCGTGAGGTTCAAACTCGTTTTCATGATTTTGGTGTCCTTCAGTGGCGGGTTGCGATTCTGATGCTTATTGCCGATGTTTAGGGATTACGACCGCGCGGCTGAACGGCATGTGAATGGATGTGTCACAATTGAGGCAAGGTTCAAGATATCGTCATCATTGTGGCGGCGAATGACCACGCAAGGAACGGCACTTGGCAGGGTTTGCCCAAGCCGCCATGATAGTCGGGCGGCAGGCGTTTCCCGTTGCCAAGAAAGAGTTGCCCTCTGCATGACCAACGATCCCGCCTTCACAAACTATCGTGACCACCTGTTGGGTGTTGCGCGCTGGGGCAATGTCTTTGGTGATCTTCGGGATCAAACAGACCTTGTTGACTACATCGACAATGCTGCTCCGAGTTTGCGCTTCGCTGACGTTGCAGAGCTTCGTGGGTTTGCAAGTGCCACGCGCTTGAAAGCTGCCGAAACGCTGGGCTATCACACGCCTTATGATGGAGGTGGTGCACTCTATGTTCTGATCGCTGACGATTCGATGACGGCTGACGATGGCATCAGGGTCATTGTTGATGCTTCCGGACGCCGCTGGCATTTTGCGCCGCAGCAGGACATTCGCTTTGAACAAGGCGGCTGTACTGATTCAACCACCGATAGCGGCGCGATGATGCAAATGGTGCTCAACGCCTGCAAGTCGTTGAAGCGAGATGTGATCCAGCACATTTCGCTGCAAACTGGCCAAAGTCTGGTCTTGCCCGATGGTGTCATGTGGACAGCGCGCAATGGTTCTGAATTGCGGGTCTTCGGTGACGGCACAGTTTTGCCCTTGCTGGACTGCATCAACGGCACGCTTGACCTCGATGGCTTGATATTTGTCGGTAACGGCAACACAAACGGTCAGGCATCGACTGTGGGGTGCTGGCGGCAGGTGATGACGGCGGATTGCAGCAAAGACTTGCCCGGACCGCGCATCAGAAACTGTACCTACCGCAGCTTTGCCAGCTCGATCCTCACCAGCGTCCAGATCATTGACAATCCCCACCATGATATCGTGGGCGGAGAGATACACCAGAACAGGTATTTCTCTGAAGCAAATGAATTGATCTGGGCGAAATCAATTGGCGGCCAGTCAGCAGACATGATGCTGCTGGGCTATGCCGATAACCCAAAGCCGCCCGCTGCTGGCACCGCCATCAAGGGTGTCATTCGCGGTCTGCGTGTCAGCCAGTTTGAAGCCGATGGAACAGGCCGCAAGAATTTCATTTCTGTGTTCGGCGCGACACAAGACCTTAAAATCGAACACGGCCGTATTGCCAACTACGGCGTCAACGCGCCTTCGCAAACCGGGCGTTACGGCATAATGGTTTATTCCACGCGTTACTTCTCGGGCGCCGTCACGGATGAGCGCTATGATCCCTCCAATATTCACATTGATGATGTTGTCTTCATCAATTCCCAGGATTGCGGAGTCTACTTTGCCACAGCGCGAAATCTTAGCGTCACCAATTGCCGCTTTGAAGGCCAGGCTGAAAGCGATGAAACATCTTTGCCCAAGGGTGCCATCGCCGGAAGTGGCCTGCAAGGTCAAAGCAATCGTTTTGCAAACAATGTGATCAACAATTGCCAATTTGGCATT
>JANNNG010000121.1:0-4679 GCA_031398425.1 Hyphomicrobiales bacterium
TCCTGGGTCATGGCAAGACTTGGAGGATGGAACTGCTACTATGGCAAACCAGGACCCGAAACCATGCGCAATGGCCTTGAACGATATCACGCCATCAAACTCGGAACAGTGGTCGCAAAAGATGTGTGAATCTGATAGCCAACGTGTTGGGGAAGTGCCCGAAGGGCGATGGGGGCCTTTCCTACCCGATCCCCGGCAGCACCAGCTTGACACGAAGACCACCGAGATCCGCTTTATCCAATTCAACCTTGCCGCCATACATGGCCGCCGTTTCTGTGACGATATTCAATCCCAGCCCCGAACCGGGCTTGGCCTCGTCAAGCCGTTGACCCCGCTTGAGCGCAGTCGAACGCTTGTCAGCCGGTACGCCCGGACCATCATCATCAACCTCAATCAGCAGCCGTGGCCTGCCATCTTCACCTGCCTGCGTCAGCAGGGAACCGCGCACATCCACCCGCCCCTTGCTCCACTTGCAGGCATTGTCCATCAGGTTGCCCACAATCTCTTCCAGATCCTGCCGCTCCCCCCGGAACTTCAATCCGGGCTGCGACGACACCGAAACCACAACGCCTTTTTCTGAATTGATCCGCTGCAGCGTCCGCGCCAGAGCCTGCAACACGGGTTCCACATCGGTGGCAGCCCCAATGGTCTGCGCCCGTGCGGCGCGCCTGGCCCGGTCAAGATAGAGGTTCACCTGGTCGCGCATGACATTGATCTGCTCTTTGACCTTCTCCGCCAGCCCGCCTGGCGACTCACGCGCCTCATTCGTCAGCACACTGATGGGTGTCTTCAAAGCATGCGCCAGATTGCCGACCTGCATGCGCGCCCGGTCAATGATTTCGAAATTGGATTGGATGAGGAGGTTCATCTCATCCGCCACCGGCTGCATTTCCGTCGGAAAATTGCCGTGCAGCATTTCAATCCTGCCAGCACGAATGTCGGTCAGCTTCTGCTGCATTTCCGCCATGGGCCGCATGGCATAGCGCACCTGGAAAAAAATCGCAGCGAGCAGACCCAGACCCAGCAAACCCAGTGACGCATAAAGTCCATTCGAAAACGAAATCACCTCCTGCCGCAACTCGTCGAAATTGCCAGTCACGAGAAATGAATATTCGCCGTCAATGTCCTTGAATGTGATCCGCTGCTCCATCGCCCGGAGCTGCTTGTTCGCAGCATTCTTGAACGCAAACGATGTGATCCGGTCCGCATCCCGCTCCCCCAGCAGTTTTGCATCATAGGCGATGGGCTTGGCCAGAAGCGACGGGGAAAGCAACGGTGTCTGCGATGGCTTGGGCGGCAGGATCTGCCAGCTCCAGCCTGACTCCGGCAGGGTAAACCGGGTATCCGCCATGTTGCCCGTCAATTGCGGTGAACCATCAGGCCCCGGAAACACATTGGCCGAAAGACTGTCCAGCACAGCCCGCAGCCGCGCATCAAAATTCGTTTCCAGTGCCCGCTGAAACAGCGTGCTCAGCACAATCGACGCCAGCACCAACAGCACCAGCGCAATGGCAGCAGCCGACACCGTCAGCCGCAGCGAGAGTGAATTACTTCTCATCACCCGTCTCGGAGATGCAATAACCCATGCCCCGGATGGTGTGCAGCACGTCTACACCCAGCTTCTTGCGCAGCCGCCCCACAAACACTTCAACCGTGTTGGAATCCCGGTCAAAGTCCTGGTCATACAAATGCTCAACCAGTTCCGTGCGCGACACAACCTTGCCCTTGTGATGCATCAAATAGGCCAGCAAGCGGAACTCCAGCGATGTCAGCTTGATCTGGAAACCATTGACGGTGACACGCGCACCCGCCGTATCCAACATCACCGGCCCGCATTCGATTTCACTGGTGGCATGCCCCGCCGTGCGCCGCACCAGCGCGCGGATACGTGCCAGAACTTCCTCCATGTGGAAGGGCTTGGTGACATAATCATCGGCCCCCGCATCAAAGCCCGCCACCTTGTCGCTCCAGCGGTCCCGCGCCGTGAGAATGAGCACCGGCATCTTGCGCCCCGCACGCCGCCATTTTTCCAGCACGCTCACGCCATCGAGAATAGGCAGGCCAAGATCGAGGATCACGGCGTCATAGGGCTCCGTCTCGCCAAGGAAATGCCCCTCCTCGCCGTCCAGCGCCTTGTCCACGACATAGCCGGCATCACCAAGTGCTGCCACCATCTGCCGGTTCAGGTCTTTATCATCTTCCACAACAAGAATGCGCATGCGTTCACCACCACGTATCAGGGCAGTGTAACGCGCCTCAGCCGGTTTCGCCAGAGTTGGCGTCCACAAGGACTCGCGACACTTCCCCACCCTGTTTCAAGGTGACAGCATAATCGCCGGAGGGCAAGAGTTGAACGCGCAGAACCTTGGCGCCGGGCCAGGTGCTTTTGGCAATGGAGGCCGCCTGGGACGGCGAAACAGCATAGCCGCCCCCCGCATCACCATCGCCATAACCATCATTTTCACTGGCATATTGAGAAATCTCGTAGCGATCATATTTATGGCCCAGACGGAACTGCCCAGCCTCGGCCGAAACAGCTGAAATCAGCCCGAAAGCCAACAAACCCGTCAAAAACGCCCCCGTTTTCTTCATCATCATATACTCCTAAAGACAGGAGGGAGATACCAGAGCGCAACTGAACGGCGGATGAACAGAAGCGACGGTTTTGCGGTGCACAACTGGGTAAGTGGTTGATTTACCGTGGCAACCCTCTTCTCCAGCCATCTTGCTGGAGAAGGTGCCCAAAGGGCGGATGAGGTCTCTTTCTAACAACAATGAACAATCGTCGGAGTAAGGAAACCTCCCAATCTTGTCAAAACCGCACGTGTTGCGGTAGTCCATCGCCTTACAATCGTGATTTCAGTTTTTTCAGATTTTGGTCATAGCCAAACGCGTATTCTCCAAAGGGATGGATTTGACCGTGAAGTTTTGTACTCCATCCTGCTCTTAAAAACTCCGGTACAACATAACAGAACTCAAACGTTCGAACCAGAAACGCTAACAGCCCAAGTTCGCTTTCGTAGTCGAATTCCGCCTCTCCTCCATGCACAAAGAAATTCCTGCATTTGACCGCTCTGTCAATCACAAAACTTAGCTCCTGGTAGGCACCATACTTTTGATCGATGATATCTTTGGCCCAATGCTTTACCTTTGTGCGAAGCGTGTGTCGCTTGACACGTCTTAGCTCGCGTAAAATTGTTTCTTGTTCTGTGGATGGGGTCAAAGGTTTAAACAGCTCCTCAGCATTTTGAATTGCACTCCGAAGGTCGTCGCCGAGTTCTGGTCCTCCTGGAAAAAACTTATCGGGAATTGTGTCAAATAAATTCGCTGCGGCTATTATCCGGTCAGCGTCAAAGTAGTTTTGCTTTTTGAACGAGTCCCAAAGCCTGTTCCGTGCCATCGTCAATTCTGCATGAGTTGCTACCCAATGACGAAGAACAGAAGAAAACTCTTCCTGACGGTGCAAGCCGTCCAGAAGCATGTCGGAAGGCCCAGGGTTGATTTGACCACTGTCCCATTCGTGGCGCTCCGGCAGACTCGGAATGACCTTTAGCGAGTCGCCCTCAGGTCCCTCATCAGTTTCGATGCGCCATTCCTCGGTATTTTGTGGTCGCCCCACAACCAGACCTATGAAATGGGATAGCCGGTTGGCACGCAGAATCGCTTCGTTCAGCAAAATCGGTGGATCAAAACGCAAGTTCGCCCACATTTTGTTGTTCAACGACACCCCAGCGGGTCCCCCAAAACTCTGACCAATAACGTGACGGATTTCAAATTCACCCCAATCGGTTGCGCACGTGATTACGCTGTTGTTGCCTGTAAAGTATTGAACAACCGGATTGTTGCCGACCGCAATTTTTCTGCCAGTGAAGCGTTCCATTTCAGCTACGATTTCCGAAATGAACTGTTTTGGTTCCAATGAGCTTCCAAACGCATCAAAATCGTAGAATACTTTGTGTAGGTCTGGAAGTTGCCAGTGTACCACGGCAACTTTGGCCTTTGCCACATCAAAATGACTTCTTCCCAAAACTGTGAGGTGAGGAAAAATGTTGGCTAAAAAGCCCTTTGGACCGCGATCAGGAATTGGCGGCAAATTGCAATCGATCAAACTCACCTTCGTCCCGTCCCACAGTTCTCCCAGAGTTTGTCGATTGCTAATCTTGTCGAGATGAAAGTATTCACGATGCATGAGTCTCAAACTCGTGTTTGGACCATCAAGCTTCAATTCACCAAAAAGTAAGTCGTCACCAATTCGAAATTCACCAATGCTTTGAAAGTCATCTCGACCTTGCTTTTCGGCCATTCTAGGTCTTTCTGAAAAAATATTGGTCAACTATGACATCATACAGCGGTAGCACCTACAACAACTTAACCACTTCCCCTCGCCCCTCCAGTATCGCCACCGCCTCCCGATCAAACGACACAAATATCTCCCCGCCCAACCTTCGCCCCTCAAACGCGATCACGCCATCAGCAAAATCTCCACGCGCCATCAACACAGCGAGACCAGCTTCGACGGCGGGGCGGTTTGTGGTGACGTTGACTGCACCGACGAGTGCTGTGATCGTGGCGGCGATATCGTCTTTTGAAAATCCGTAGAGCCGCCGCAGCACCCAGACCAGTTCACACAACACGGGAAGCGGCACCGCGATCAATTCCGCACCTTTCAGCACTCGCGC
>JANNNG010000137.1:0-2543 GCA_031398425.1 Hyphomicrobiales bacterium
ATGGGTGCCCACCATGTTGTCAGACAATGGAACAACTGGTCGATGACAGTGCGGCAGGATTTGCGCTTGAGACTCGACCATGGATCGCAATAGAGCGCGTCCTTGCGCACGTCGAAATAGAAGGCTGACAAATCCGTGTTCATGAATTGGAGAAGTGTCGCCGTCACCTTCTTGTAGTCATAGACGCGATACGCCTGCTGCACCGTCTGCTCCACTTCCCACAGGCGATGCAGGATGTAGCGTTCAAGGTCCGGCATGTCGGGGGCATAGACCTGCTCCCAATCCTTCAGGCCAGAGACGGCACCCAGCAGATAGCGGAAGGTGTTGCGCAGTTTGCGATAGTTCTCGGTGTTGGATTTGATAATGTCAGGGCCGATCGACACGTCATCGGAATAATCCGACGAGGCGACCCAGAGGCGGAGGATATCAGCACCAGAGGTCTTCATCACGTCCTGCGGGGCCACCACGTTGCCCAGGGATTTCGACATCTTGCGCCCGTCTTCACCCATGATGAAGCCGTGGGTGAGCACCTGGTCATAGGGTGCGCGACCACGCGTGCCGCAGGATTCGAGCAGTGAGGAATGGAACCAGCCGCGATGCTGGTCGGAGCCTTCAAGATAAATGTCGGCGGGCCATTTCAGGTCGGGGCGTTGTTCCAGTGTGAAGGCGTGGGTGCAGCCGGAGTCAAACCACACATCGAGAATGTCGCGGACTTGTTCGTAGTCTTGGGAATTGTAGTCGGGGGCGAGGAAGCGTGTTGCCGCACCTTCGGCAAACCATGCGTCAGCCCCTTCTTCAACGAACGAGTCATAGATACGCTGTTTCACCATGGAATCATTGAGGATTTTTCCCGATTCCTTGTGCACGAAAACGACAATGGGAACGCCCCAGGCGCGCTGCCGCGAGATCACCCAATCGGGCCGCTGCTCGATCATGCCACGCAAACGGTTTTGACCCGAAGGCGGGAAGAAGGTGGTGGCTTCGATGGCTTTTAGTGCAGTCGCCCGCAAGCCGTTAGCTTTGCCGTCGCCCATGGAGATGAACCACTGCGGCGTGTTGCGGAAGATGATGGGTTTTTTCGAACGCCAGGAATGCGGGTATTGATGGTTGAGACGTGACCGCCCCACCAGCATGCCCGCGTCTTTCAAGGAGGCGATGACGGCCTCGTTGGCGTCGCCCTTCTCACCCTTGTCGGTGATGATGCGTTTGCCATTGAAGCCGGGGGCGTCCTTGGTGAAAAAGCCGTCAGCATCGACGGGGGTTGGTACTGTGGTATCGATACCACGATCGCGCAATGACTTTTGATTTGCGATCCAAACGTTGTAGTCGTCTGCACCGTGGGAAGGTGCAGTATGGACGAAGCCCGTGCCTGCATCATCGGTGACGTAGTCGCCGTCGAGGAGCGGGACTTTGAACGAATAGCCTAAGCCAATCAGCGGGTGGCTGGAAAAAGCTGCTGATCCAGAAAAAGATGCCGCACCTACTCTGAACTTCTTTCTGAATTCCTCAACTTTGACGGCTTTCATGAAGCCATCAACAAGTTTGTCAGCCAATACGTAGAGGTCGCCAATCTTCGCCCAGTTTCCCTCGGGCGCTTTGACCACTTCATAAAGGCCGTAGGAAATCTTCTTCGAATAAGAAATCGCTCGGTTGCCAGGGATTGTCCAAGGTGTCGTAGTCCAAATGACTACACTTGCTTTTCTGAGGTCAGCAAGTTCAGCATCAATCTGACCGTCCCAAGCAACATGTCCACTGGGGTTAAACCGAAATTTCACATAGATCGCATCACTCACATAATCCTGATACTCAACCTCAGCCTCGGCGAGTGCTGTCTTCTCCACCACACTCCACATCACTGGCTTTGAGCCGCGATACAGCTGCCCGCTCTCGGCAAATTTCAGCAATTCCTTTGCGATGATCGCTTCGGATTTGTAGTTCATGGTGAGATAGGGATTGTCCCAGTCGCCTTCGACGCCGAGGCGTTTGAACTCCTCGCGTTGCACGTTGATCCAGTGTTCGGCGAAGGCGCGGCATTCTTTCCTGAAGGCGTTGATTTCCACCGCGTCCTTGTTCTGGCCCTTGGCGCGGTATTGTTCCTCGATTTTCCATTCGATGGGCAGGCCGTGGCAGTCCCAGCCTGGCACGTAGACAGCGTCAAACCCTGTCATCTGGCGTGAGCGCACGACGAGGTCCTTCAGGATTTTATTGAAGGCGGTGCCGATGTGAATGTTGCCATTGGCATAGGGTGGGCCGTCATGCAGCACGAATTTTTCCCGGCCTTTCGCCTGGGTGCGCAACTGGCCATAGAGGTTCATGTCAGCCCAGCGTTTCAGCAGCTGCGGTTCCTTCTCCGGCAGGCCACCGCGCATGGGAAAGTCAGTGGCGGGCAAGAATACGGTGTCACGGTAACGGTCAGTTCTTTTAGGCGTATCAGTCATGGTGGCGGGCTTGTAACAGGTTGAATCGTGGTGGGAAAGGGACCTCATCCGTTGATTCGCTGGCCAGGAAATATCTCGGCAAGGACAAATATCCCTACTCCAAGC
>JANNNG010000141.1:0-3833 GCA_031398425.1 Hyphomicrobiales bacterium
TCCGCGAGTGTGGAGGCCAAAAGTTTGGCGAAATATTCGACAAATCAGGCATACCGCTTGCTGCACGATAGATTGCCGCAACAAGTGCGGCAATGACAATACGGAGAAAATTCGCCTTAAGTTAGCGCCTATGGGGACGCTACCCTTTGGGTGATAGGGGTTATAGGTGACGCTACCCTTTTTTATATGGACGCTACCCTTTTTCGACGACACTCCCTCGCCGATACACCCCCTCCCCCTTCGGGTACTCCCCCGGCGAAGATGCCGAGGGAGCAACCATCGTTGCCTTTCTCCCTCGTCCTCTTGGGGCCGGGGCAGTACGGCGTCCGCGTCCGCCGAAGCTTCTTGCGGAGGAGGAAGCCAGGAGGGGGTGTTTGATCCGGGTTCGCTCTCACCCGTCATTCCACATGAGACACAGCCGTCACAATTGTCAGAACGTGACCTCACCCGCCCTCCAGACATCCAGACCTGTCTGAACTCCGCCTGAATGCCACCGTCACGCGTGGTTCAGCCGCGCGATCGCAACCTGACCTCAACCTCGCCAATCCCGCGCGACAGTGAAAAGGATGACCATCATGACTAGATCTCCCCTGCTGCTCCTCACCGTCACCGCCGTGACACTCGCCACATTCTCCAGTGCCGACGCGAAGATTGCAGCACTGAAAGCCAAGCGCCTGCGTCCCGGCGGCGCCGTGATGCTGAACCCGCAACCGCTTCCGCCAAAAGATATCCAGATGCTCAACCCGCAGCCTCTGCCACCACGGCTGAAGGCAGGCTTTGTACGCTGACAGGAAGCATTGGAACCTCACTGTCGCTTGCGCGTTTTGTCCTCATCACCCTAGGAGGCAGGCATGGCATCGCATGATTCACTTAAAACCCTTCACACCGCATTGATCGACGCCCGCAAGGGATACGTGACAGCTTACAACGACGCTGCCATGATGGACATGAAAGCTTTCTTCCAGTCGATGATGCAGCTGCATGAGAATGCGCATGACGATATTCACAAGATGCTTTCCGCGCTTGGCGAAACCACCGATGAAGGTGGGTCTTTCATGGCGACCGTGCACAAGACAGTGATTTCGGTGCGCGCTGCCGTCGTGGGCCTTGACAATCATTCGCTCGACTCGTTTGCCGACGGTGAAGACAAGATACTCGACCATTATGTCAAAGCCATTGCCGACCCCGGCCTCAACCAGGCCGACGTGTTGCTGCTGAAACAACACCGTAATGCCCTGGCCGGCAAAGTGGGTGAAATGCGGCGCAAAGCTGCCTAGACCTCATAGGACCCGCTCCACGTCGTCTTCGCGGGATGTCGTTTGCAACGACACTTGCCCAAGACTTGCTGGGGTGGGTCAGGCTGGGGAGATTTCTGGAATGTGCCGAGAACTACCTGAATGACCGCGCGGTGTCAAGCAGTATTTTCCTTCCCACCGAATTAAACCGTAAATCCCTGATTCCCAAGCCGGAATTCGGAGGCCTCCCCTGACCGCCTCAAGAACTATATTTTCGCATGTCCCTCTTGACGGCTGTCAAGCTTAACCTTCCGTTAATCCACTGTCACATTCCGCCTGTGGCTAATTTCGTGATGGTGCTTGAGCTTAGACCCAGAATCGGTGGATGTTAGGAACAAGACGGGCCGTTGCGCGTTGTCACCCACAAGATATGGTATTAACCCTTCGTTAACACACTAACTGTTGACGTCATCTTGCAGGTGGCATAGTGTCTTCGTCCAAGGCCAGTGCGGCCACAGGCGACATGCCGAACAGGTCAGGACGTGTATTTCCTGGCTGCCGCGCGAGGTTACGGGGGCGTAACAGCGCCAAGACAGGAAGTGTGTGAAACACGGGTGAGGTTGCATTCCGTGCGCGTATTTTTGCGCGCGCGGTCACAAATTTTGAGAACTTCGAGGGGAAGACCTATGAAAATTGAACGTCGCTATACGGTTGAAGGTCAGGATGCGTACACGGGTATCGATTTCCGCAACGCTGTGAGCGAAATCAAGAATCCAGACGGCTCCATCGTGTTCCGTCTGGCCGGTATCGAAGTTCCAGCAAGCTGGAGTCAGGTCGCGACAGATATTCTGGCCCAGAAGTATTTCCGCAAGGCCGGGATCCCCAAGGCTTTGAAGCGCCAGGAAGAAGAAACCGTGCCGTCATGGCTCTGGCGCTCCGTCATGGACGAAGATTCACTCGCTGGTGTTCCTGACAAGGACCGGATCACGGGTGAGCGCTCAGCAAAGCAGGTCTTCAATCGGCTTGCTGGCACTTGGACTTATTGGGGCTGGAAGGGCAAGTATTTCGACACGGAAACCGATGCCCGCGCCTTCTACGACGAACATTGCTTCATGCTGGCCCGCCAGATGTGTGCGCCAAACTCCCCCCAGTGGTTCAACACCGGCCTGCACTGGGCCTATGGCATCGACGGTCCGTCACAAGGGCACCACTATGTCGATTTCGAAACCGGCAAGCTGACAAAGTCGAAGTCGGCTTACGAACATCCGCAACCGCACGCGTGCTTTATCCAGTCGGTGGGTGATGATCTCGTCAACGAAGGCGGCATCATGGATTTATGGGTTCGGGAAGCGCGCCTGTTCAAATATGGTTCGGGCACGCCTTGTCAATGCCGTAGATGCGAGCATCCACGGCGAAGACTTCGACAAACTCCATGACTGTGATCATCTTCTTGATAGAACGTCCCGTCGAATTGTCATCGTAAGTCAGCAGCAGATCGACTCGGTTTCCCGGACGCATCATACCGCTGTGCGATGTCGTGGCATCCACCGGAATCGTGACGACAGCCATCCCCGGCGGGATACTGGCCACGGCTCCGACTTCGCCTGGTTCCGTCAACTTGCTCTTCAGAATCCAGTCCCCCGGCATTACCGGAACCTTCAGAGAACGTTCCGTAATTTCTTCGAGAGACGTAATGGCTCCTTCGGGGGCAGTTGCTGCGGGAACCTCGACAAACTTTGTATTCAACTCATCCAGGCGGGCTCCCACCTGGATGTCTGCAATTGCACTCAATACCTGAATGGTCTCAACTTCTTCTGTCGGCTTCTGACTGATCGCTTTCTTAACGCCAAGCATGGCGACAAGCCCGCAACCGGCAGCGACAACAAGCAGAATCAACGATTGATTTTTCATATAAGTGGATCTCTCCCGGATGTACCCGCCAGTTATCCGCTTCTGACCTTCGGCAGGTCCTGCTGGTAATCAGCATGACCGGCAGTCTGTGCAGAAACAGGTTAAATGGCGCAGTCAATCCATACCCACCAGCATCTTCATCGGCAGGGCAGAAAAGCCCGCTTCATCTAATGCTGGTCGGATTGCCAATCTTGCTGATCTCCCCAGGACAATCCGGAAGATCAGTACTCTTGAATCCGAATCCGACTTCTGTCGTGACTCTTTACAGCGACTCGACCACACATCGATCGCTTTTTCGGCCTGAATCATCCATACAGGGATCGGCAGTTCCCGCCGCTTCCTGCAGTGGTTTCGTTACAGCATTCCCTGATACAGGAAGTAGCCAATCGTGCCGATGCAGATTGGAATCCCGTACGGCAGCAGCATCATGCGTGGCTTTCGTTCCGCCGCGATGCGAGACAACTCTGAAGGATTCTTGATGACCATCCATTCACTGAGGATCAGAAGAAAGTTTTCGTAATGATGCTTCATCGTGCCTTTGCGGAGAACCATCAGGACGGCCATGACAGCACCGACGACGGTTGACACACAGAATGCAGCAAAAGTGATTTCCCAGCCCAGCCAGGCACCAATGCCGGCCATCAGTTTCACGTCGCCCGCGCCCATTCCGCCGACCGCGTACAGCGG
>JANNNG010000145.1:0-20991 GCA_031398425.1 Hyphomicrobiales bacterium
GATTGACTTGTCCATGGGCAAGCTCATCCGTGTCATTAAAGCATCACCAGAGCGCATCGATGCCTTCTGCAAACATTACGATCGCTGCGGCGGCTGCAAATTTCAGCACTGGCAATCGGACAAGTATCAAGAGTGGAAACGCAATCTGCTGATTGAGGCCTTGGCCGCGAAGGGACTAAAGCCTGACGTGGGTGCGCTGATTGATGCTCATGGTGTCGGTCGCCGTCGTGTGAGTCTGCATGTGCGCGAAATCAAAGGTGTCTGGTCCGCTGGCTTCATGGAACAGAAAAGCCATGATCTGATTGCAATTGATTTTTGCCCTGTGCTGGTTCCCGGCTTGCAGAATGCCATGCCGTTGGCCGCCGCATTCGGATTGCCGCTGGGTGCTTGTGACGTGGCGATCACGGCAGCGGATAGTGGTCTTGATGTTACAGTAAAAGCCGAACGCAAAGCCGTGCCGCGCCGCCTGGATGTATTGAATGACATCGCGCGACAACACGGCATTCAACGGCTCACCATCAATGGTGAGATCTTCGTCGCTTCGTCCAGTCCTGTCATGCACATTGGCAAAGCCAACGTAGCCTTGCCTGTCACATCATTCTTGCAGGCAACGCGCCAAGGCGAGGAGACAGTGGCGACATTGGTGCTCGAGCACGTCAAGGGCATGAAGCACGTGGCCGATCTGTTCTGTGGTATCGGACCTTTTGCCTTGCGCATCGCAGAGAAGGCGAAAGTTTACGCTGCCGACAATGATAAACTGGCGATTGCAAGTCTGCAAATGGCTGTGAGAAATACCCAAGGCCTGAAGCCACTGACAGCGCAGGCACGAGAGTTGTTCCGCGAGCCACTGACGCCGCTGGAATTGAATGTGTTCGACGCTGTTGTCGTTGATCCGCCACGGGCAGGGGCGGACGCGCAGGCACGCAATCTGGCAAAGTCAAAAGTCAAACGTGTGGTGATGGTGAGTTGTGATGTGATGACGTTTGCACGGGATGCAGCGATTTTGGTGGCGGGTGGTTATGTTTTGAGGTCGATGACGCCAGTCGATCAGTTCAAGTGGACGGGACATCTGGAAATGGTAGGAGTGTTTGAACGGTAAGTTTGCCAAGTATATTGAGATACAAATTTTCTGCAATTGTCATTGTGCATTCTGCATCTTGAGGATCAAAATGTCTTTTGGCCCTTTCATTGACTCGTCATTTGTTAAGAACGCTGAGCATCCGGATTCAATCGCGGTTGCCATATGAATGGCATCTGGCGTTTTCAGTCCGAGTTGCGCGCGCATCAGACTGGCGCGCACATAGGTTTCACGTGCTGTGGGAATGAGCTCGAAGGCGCCGCTTTTTTCGATGAACTGTCGGTACAGTGCCAGCAGTACAGTGTTGTCAGCACGAAATGCCGGGACCAGCACTTCGCATAGTGTCAGTTCGCTGGTGCAAATACTGCTTTCGCTGTGAAAGACGCTGTCGCGAATATCTTGCAAACTGGCTTCGAGGGACGGGAAGCCTTCCATCAAGTAAATGAAAACGTTGGCGTCGAAACAAACGCGTTTGCCTTTCAGGCTGTCTCTTAGTCCCATGAAGCCCGTTCGGACCTGATGAAAGCCGCGGCTTCTTCGGGGGATTTGAACAGGCCCTTGCCAGAGCCAATCCAATTCGAGATATCGACACGCTTCCTCGATTTCACTGCTATAGTTCTCTTGCGGGTAACGACGTCTTGCGGTTTGAGGATGATGCTGCCGTTGGCTACTACGACTTCGAACATGTCACCCACGTGCGCCGCGATCTGCTCACGCACGGCGGCAGGGATGGTCAGTTGACCCTTAGTCTTCAATTTGACGAGCGGCATCGAACATCTCCACGTGTGAAAGTACGACTTTCACACTTTTGGCAGTTCACGTCAAGTTTGGGCGGACCTTCAATCCTTCGCCCGCTCCACATAAGCCCCATCAGCAGTTTCCACCACAATGCGTGTTCCCGCAGCGATATGCGGCGGCACCATGGTGCGAAAGCCGTTCGAGAGGATGGCGGGTTTGAACGACGAGGAGGCGGTCTGGTTTTTGATGGCCGGTTCTGTTTCAGTGATTTCGAGTGTCACGCGGGCTGGAAGTTCTATCGAGATCGGACCATCGTTGAAAAGCGCAATCTGACATTCCATGCCTTCCTGCAGAAAGGCTGCGGAATCACCGAGCATGTCGGAGGAGATGTTGATCTGCTCGAAGCTTTCAGGGTTCATGAAGATATAGTTTTCACCGTCCTGATAAAGATAAGTGTGGGCAACGGTTTCGACGAAGGCGCGTTCCATGTTGTCGGTGGTTTTGAAGCGCACAACGGTTTTCACACCATCGGAAATGCGGCGCATATCGATGGTTGTGGTCGGTGTGCCCTTGCCGGGGTGCATGGATTCGGCTTTGAGGACGACATATAACTTGCCGTCTTCATGCTCGATGACGTTACCCTTGCGCACGCCTGAGGCGATGACCTTGACCACGGTGAATTCTCTTTCTCTAGCGGATTGCAGTTGAATGAAGCCGCGCCTATAGCAGCACGACCTTGCAAAGCCAACCCCGACACCATGATGGCCGAAACTCCGCTGCAATCACCCTGGTATGACCTTCTACGACATTCAGACCGGAGGCCGTTTCTGCTGACGCGAAACCGGATTTTGGCTGACGTTCGCGCCTGGTTTGTGGCGCAGGACTTTTTTGAAGTGGATGTTCCGGCACTGGTTGTCTCACCCGGCAACGAAGCGCACCTGCATGCTTTCAAGACTGATCTCATTCATGACGATGGGTCACGCTCCACGCGCTATCTGCACACGTCGCCTGAATTTGCCTGCAAGAAGTTATTGGCTGCCGGGGAGGAGCGGATATTTTCACTGGGCCACGTGTTTCGCAATCGCGAGCGCACGAAAACCCATGCGCCGGAATTCATGATGCTGGAATGGTATCGTGCGCGGGAAGACTATCGGATGATCATTGAGGATACGCTGGCATTGGTGCGACTTGCTGGAACTTCGCATCCGGTTTGGTCATGGCGCAGCAACAGTTGCGATGTCAGGGCTGGGGCTGAATGGCTCTCGGTCAATAATGCCTTCATCCGTCATGCCGGGGTGGATTTGCTCAGTACACTGAATGTTGACGGCACGTCCGATTGCGCTGCGCTGGCAGCTGTTTCCCCCGTGGCGTTTCAGGCGGATGAAACCTGGTCTGACATTTTCAGTCGCATTCTGGTCGAGAAAGTTGAGCCGCATCTGGGGCAGGGGCGATTGACAGTGCTCTATGAGTATCCAAGTTGCGAAGCGGCTTTGGCCCGCACTTGTGCCCATGACAAGCGTGTGGCTGAACGATTCGAGCTTTATGCTGCGGGGGTGGAATTGGCCAACGGGTTTGGCGAGTTGACGGATGCCGACGAACAACGCCGCCGCTTTGTGGCTGAGATGGATGTGAAGCAGCAGCGTTATGGCGAGCGCTATCCCATTGATGAGGATCTGCTGGTTGCCTTGACGCGCATGCCACCTGCATCGGGTGTAGCGCTGGGAATGGACCGCGTGATCATGCTGGCTGCGGGTGCAACATCAATTGATCAGGTGCAGTGGATTCCGGTGGGTTGAAGCTCAGCGCAGGCCCGATGCCAGTTTTTTCATGCGCAGTTTACGATAGGGTGCGGCCAGGGTTTCGAATTGCGGTGTGGTGACAATACCGTCAGTGTACGGATAAATGCGCCTGACCTTTTCAACTGCGGCCCTTTCGCGATCCGCGGTCAGGGGATGGTTGCCGTGGATGACGTTTGTGGTGCGGTTGCGCTCGGGTGCAATGGTGCGCAGTTTGCGCAGAATACGGGTCATTTCGCGGGGGTGGTAACCTGCTTTCACAAGGATATTGATGCCAATGGAATCTGCCGTCATTTCCTGCTGGCGGATCATGCCGTTCATGGTGGCATTGCCGCCCACGCGCAGCCAGCGGCCAAGGTTATCCGCCAGATTGGTGGGCGTGTAGTCGTCCATGAAATGGCTGCCAGCCTTGCTGGCGAGGCGGATCTGCTTTTGTCGCTGGGGATGGCGCATCAGCACATGGGCCATTTCGTGGGCCATGACGGAGGCCACCTGGGCCTCATTGTCGGCAAAGGTCAGCAGGCCTTCGTTGATGAGAATGGTGCCTGCACCCGGCGTGAAGGCGTTGGCCTGGGGGCTGTTCAACAGAATGATCTTGAAGGTCTGTGCGTCAGCCTTGATTGAACGAGCCAGATGATCTGCCATGGCTTGCAGATGGTTTTCCATGGCTTCGTCAGTGCTACGGCCAACGCGGGTGACAACGGCGGTTGTTACGGTGTCAGCGGTTTTGCGTTCCTGTTCCGGACTGCTGACCAGGGCCTGATCTACGTCTTGTCTTGATGCGCCGATGCGCTTGGCGAAGGCGGCGCGGAATTCTGCCTTCTCGTCTTCAAGCGCAAGCAGCGAGCGCCCTCCACTCGAACAGCCGACCAGTGCCAGTGCCATGATCGCAAGGAGTATGGAACGAGATAATTTTGGCAGCGCCTTTTGCATTGGCCCCTTTGCAAGTGCTAATGGCTGTTAACCATATCCTGCCTTGATTTGGACTTGATTTCAAGCGGGTTGACTCAATCAACGATGGCGTTTCTCGTCGCTTGTCGGATGCTCAAGGCCGTCTTGTCGACAATTTCCGTGAGTTCATCGTCGGTGGCGTTGTAAGGCGGGGCGAGGATGACGACGTCGCCGTTGATACCACCAACGTTGCCGCCAACGGGATAGCAGACAAGACCGTTTTCGAGTGCTTGTGCGCGAATACGGAGGGCCAGTTTCAGATCAGCAGGGAAAGGCGTTTTCGATTTTCGGTCTTGCACGAGTTCGGCGGCGATGAAATAACCGCGCCCACGAATGTCGCCGATGGCGTCGATATCTGCGAGGGCTTCGCTGAACATTGATCTGAAATTGGCGGCGTTCGTGTTGACGCGCTCCACCAGTTTTTCGCGCGTGATGATTTTTTGTACCGCGACCCCCGCGGCGCAACACGCTGTGTGGCCAGTGAAGGTGTGGCCGGTTTGAGCGACGCCGATGGCATCGGCGATTGCGTTGGAATAGATCGCTGCACCAAGTGGCAGGTACCCGGCCGCGAGGCCTTTGGCCACGGCCATGATGTCGGGTTCAGCGCCGTCCTTCTCCAGAGCGCGCCAGTGACCGGTGCGACCAGCCCCGCACATGACTTCGTCTGCGATCATCATCACGCCGTAGCGCGAACAGATGTCGCGAACTCGCTTTGCGTAATCGTCTGGGGCGGGAACACAGCCACCAGCAGCGCCGACGACGGGTTCGAAAATGAAGGCGGCGATATTCTCGGGGCCTTCACGGAGGATTGCGTCTTCGAGGTGTTGGGCGTCAAGGGCGCGGGGTTCCGGGCGGTATTCGTTGGCAGGCGAGATTCTCACCGCATCGATGAAAGCGCCTTCGAAGGCGATGCGGCGTTCGAGAAAGCCGGAAACTCCCAAGGCGCCCAGGGTATTGCCGTGCCATGAGCGTTCGCGGGCGATGAATTTGCGGCGCGTGGTCTGGCCGATGGCATGCTGATATTGCAGGGCGAGTTTGAGACAGCTTTCCACCGCCTCGGAACCGCCGGTAAGAAAGATCACGTGTTGCAAATTGCCACCGCATCTTTGTGTGACGATCTCTGTCAACTCCTCCAGCGCGTCTGACGTGAAGTTGTAACGATAGCCGTGGGCGATACGTTCGAGTTGTTTCGCAATGGCTTCGTTCACTTCCTCATTGCCGTGGCCGATGCAATAGACGGCAGGGCCGCCGGAGCCGTCGATATATTTCTTGCCGTTGGTATCGTAGAGGTAAGAGCCGTTGGCCCAGGCCACCTTGGGGAGGTGGAGAGTGGATTTCAGGTCAAGTCTGGTTTGGGACATATGGCTCTTGCAGTCGTCATGAAGCTCGCCGAAAAGACCATAGGCATTCTGTGAGGTCAATGTGGATTTGGATTTGGATGGGGTTCTGGCGAATGCGTGGGCGCTTCTGGAACAGGGCGTGGCCAGCAGGCGGCATGGGTTTCACCATGCGGCTGTCGCAAACATTGACGTCGACGGTCGACCGCGCATTCGCACGGTCATTCTGCGGGCGGCGGACGTGGCTGCGGGGGCGCTGCGCTTTCACACGGATGTGCGGTCGCAGAAATGCCGCGACCTCGCGGCCAAGCCCAATATCTCGCTCGTGTTCTATGATGAGCCGAGCAAAACCCAGGTGCGTGTTGAAGGGGTCGCTGTTCTGCATACGGACGATGCATTGGCAGACGCGAGTTGGAAAGCTGCCCAGCCCATGAGCAAGATGACCTATGGCATCATGCCGGAGCCGGGGATGATCATTGCAACACCCGATGTCGTTTCAATGCCCGAACCACAAACCGATGTGGAGTGGGCGCGCAAACACTTCGTGGTGGTGAATGTGAAGATTGAAACTCTGCAATGGCTGTATCTGAAACAAGGCGGGCAGCGTTGTGCGGTGTTTGATTTTGTCACTGGTGCGCGACATTGGACGGTGCCGTCATGATCACGCTGTATGATCCTGTTCAGAAATTGCATGCGCCGGAAACCTTCATCGTTGCAGGGCGGCCGCAGCCCATTCCGGAGAAGCCGGTTCGCGTTGATATGCTAATGGAGGGCGTGCGGGCTATTGGCAGTGAAGTGCGGGTGCCGCCTTCGATCGGGATTGTGGAATTGGGGCTGGTTCATTCGCAACAGTATCTCGGATTTCTGGAAACGCTCCGGGAGCGTTGGGGGCATGTGCCGCATGCGAGTGATGTTCCACTGCCAAATGTCTATGCCGTTCAGCGGGCCTCGCTGCCGCCGATTTCTTATCCCGACGCTGTGGTGGGGCAGGCGGGTTATCATCTGGGGGACGGGGCTTGTCCGGTGACTGAGACGACTCTTACTGCGGCGAAGGCCAGTGCGGCCTGCGCTGTTGAGGCTGCGCGGCTGGTGATGGCGGGGGAGCGGATGGTCTATGCCTTGTGCCGCCCGCCGGGGCACCATGCGGCGTCTGACCTGGCTGCGGGTTTTTGTTTTTTCAACAATGCGGCTTTGGCTGCTGAAATTTTGGCGCGCGCGGGCAACCGGGTGGCGGTTCTCGATATCGATGTTCACCATGGCAATGGCACCGAGGCGATTTTTTATGATCGGGCCGACGTTCTCACGGTTTCCATTCATGTCAATCCCTTGCGGTTTTATCCCTTCTTCTGGGGCTATGAAAATGAGTGCGGGCGCGGTGCGGGGGAAGGATTCAATCTGAATTTGCCGCAGGAGCGCGGATTGGAATTGGCGAGCTATCTTGCGGCGCTGGAGACTGCTCTCCAGCGGATTTCAGATTTTGGCGCGGATCATCTTGTTGTTGCGGCGGGACTCGATATCGCCATCGACGATCCGTTCAGTGGATTTGCGATCAAGACTGCGGATTTTGAAGTGATTGGTCGGCGGATTGCGGAGATGCGGTTGCCGATGGCTGTGGTTCAGGAAGGGGGCTACCCTTCGGAAAACCTTGGGCGCAATCTGGCGGCTCTGTTTTCGGGGCTGGGGCGCTGATGGGTGTTGGCATTCGCTTCATGCGCGAGGGGCAGGAAGACGCCGTGGTGGCCATGCTGCGGGCGCTTCCGAAGGAAATGGGAAAAGACCTTGTGCCAAAGGTGACCGGGGCTTCGCTGCGCGAGAACAAGGGATTTGTGCATGTGACGGTGGCGGAGGATTCCGGATTGCTTCTGGGGGTTTGCCTTTGGCTGATGACCTATTCCAGCTGGCGCGGGGTCAAGGGAATTTACATCAGCGACCTCTACGTGATGGGCCATGCGCGGGGGCGGAAGATTGGGGAGAAGCTCTTGCGCGGCACCTTGAAGGAGGCTGCGAAAATGGGGGCGGCTTTCGTGAAGATAGAGGTTGATCGGGACAACGTGGGAGCGCAGAGTTTTTATGCGCGACTGGGATTTGTTCAGGTTGCGGAAGATCTGTTCCATGTTCTGGAGCCGGATAATTTTTTGCATGTTTTGAAGGATGAACCGAAATGACACTCGAGACTGTTGGATTGATCGGGGCCGGGCTGATGGGCCATGGCATCGGAAAGAATATTCTGGAAAAAGGTTTTGCGCTGAATGTGGTGGCACATAGGAGCAGAACAAATGTCGACAGCCTCGTGGCCAAGGGTGCTGTTGAACTGAAGTCGATTGCCGAAATTGCTGAAAAATCCGATCTGGTCATCTTGTGCGTCACCGGGACTCCCGAAGTCGAGGCAGCGGTTTACGGCGATGCCGGACTTTTGCAGGGCGCAAAATCGGGCCTTATCATTGCGGACTGTTCGACGGCGGTGCCGGATTCCACAATCAGGATTGCGGCTGATCTGGCTTCGCGTGGCGTAACTTTTGTCGATACTCCCATGACCCGCACGCCCAAGGAAGCCGAAGCAGGCAAACTGGGGCTGATGGTTGGAGGGGATGCGGCCGTGATTGATACGATCCGACCGGTTCTCAACTGTTTTGCGGATCTGATCGTACACTGTGGTGCCGTGGGGGCGGCGCATCAGGTGAAGCTGATCAACAATTTCATGTCGATGGCCCATGCAGCAGTGGCGGCGGAGGCGATCACGGTAGCGGCCAAGGCCGGGATCAGCATGGAGGCATTGCGCGATGTGATCATGGGCGGCGGGGCCATGTCGGTGATGTTCGGGCGGCTGATCAATGTGCCGCTATCGGATGACGATTCTCATGCAAAATTCGCCATCCGCAATGGGCGGAAGGATTTGCGCTACTACACCAACATGACAGAAAACATGCCGGTGGCGTCACCGATTGCCGAGACAATACACCAGATTTTCGTGCTGGCGGACACTTTGGGTTACGGCGAGCGGTTCGTGCCCAGGCTCGTGGACATGATGGGGAAGAATGCTGGCGTCAAGTAATTGAATTCTTGATATTTTTGAAAAAAAGGCAAATTCAGGAAAATAACGCTTGACACCGCGCGGCCGTTCGGGTAGATCTCGGCACACTCCAGAATTGGGTCCGAAGTTCTGCTGATCCCCAACAACAGTGTCGAGCCGATCATGAAGACGACGTTGGGCGGTAGCAACTCTGTTGACGCCATCTGGATTTTGCAACTACAATCAAGAATTGAATTCGGGGGCGCGAGTTGGCGGGGAATTCATGATGTACAATTTCATAGATGCGCTCAAAAAGCCCAATCCTGAATTTAGAATCGAGTTGTTTTTTATAGCTTGTTTGCTGGGGGTCATCCCCGCGCTGTCGACGAATGCAATTGTATCGTCGCTCTCGTTTATTCCATGGCTGGGCGTTGGCGAGAGTTTTGGATGGACCGGACTCAAAATTACCGACTCGCCTTACGGAAGGATTGCCACATTCGCCTTTTTGGTTCCGTTCCTATTCGCGTTTCTGGCATTCCTGTATGCGTTCGCCCCGTTCAAAAGTACACGAGTTTGGCTATATTCACTTGCGCTGATTCCTGCGGCATTGCTGATTTTCTGGTGCCACGGAACTGTTGGTTCGGTCATGCTACACGACGCCAGGAACATCGGCGTTGCACCACCAGAAGCTGTGACCTGGTTTGACACGATATCTCCATTACCCACGCTTGAACCAGATGCTCCACTCCCAGATGGCAAAGAAGACACCCTGCGAGAGAAGGCCACTTTGGAATTGAAGCATCGGATCAGCTATGACCGCCAGAACAATATTCATAACCATTCCTATTTTGTTGCCAGCGCAGGCTTGCTTGCCGCTTACCTTCTAAAGTTTGGCTTCCGGCGTCGAGGCTTGGCAGTCATTCTGGCGCTTACATTTGCAACGTCACTTGTTGCGAATCTCGCATGGTCTGAGTCAGGCACCGGTTGGTTTTTGGATTCCGTCCGTCCGTTCGTCAACATGCCGCCTTGGCCAGCAGCATCTTATGTGCACTTAGGAGCCTCTAGTGCCCTGTTTTGGAGTTTTGAATGGACTGGGCAATGGACGATGTGGGTGTTGGCTTCGCTTTACCCGGTCGCATCGATCACTTTGTTGTGCGTCGTGTTCAGATTTCTGGTGCGGGCTTATCTGGATAACCTTGAAGTATTGAGACGATCTTCAATCTGGGACAAGCTCCTGATCGCGTTGGCCTACTGGGTACCGTTTCCGGTTGTCGCAGTCCTCATTATAACAGGAAGCTATTTCCTGAATGATCAAATCGAAGAATGGACTTATAATCCCGACCTTTCGTTCATGGATGTGGGTGAAGAGGTTCCGTTTGGTTTAGATCCACGGCATCCACCGCTCACGCCCACGACGAAACCCCGTCTCGCAAGGGAAGATATGGGAATACTCTTGGTTGGCAAGGTGGACGAACTTAAAATTGCGCTTCAGTCATTGCCTAGTAAGGTAGACTTTGCTTCTGTACGACACCATTTCATTTCAAAATTCGACGAAACAATTCGACCTTCGCTCGAAGACTATTCACCCTCTTTTCGCATCGACGGAAAATGTATACAAATCAGTTTCAAAAAGATTCGTTTCAGCTTTTCATGTCTCGCCAGGGATTTGAAAAACAGTATCTTGAATAGTCTTTATCAGATTCCCAAGAACGCGCTGCGCAACTTCGTCATTCGAACGGTTGATGCCGCTATTGCCAAAGCCAAAATTGCAGGCCAATCTGACGCTGCGACTGAACTCGTTTCGTTGAAAGACAAGTTTGCTAACAATTTGGACTCGTGGGCAGCAAAGCTAAGACAAGGGTTTGATCTGGGATGGCTGATGCTCGCGCTGCTGTCGCTGGCCGGCTTGGCATTGTTGATCCAGTCAATTTGCAGGGCATTTCTCACTATTCTGGCTCGTGTGTTGGTGCCTTGGAATGCGGCCGACGTCCATGAGGAAAAGAATTACTTTTCCATGACACCTGTTTCCTCATCTTCTAAATCAAAAATTAAATCAAAACTTGCTGATCAGGGAGTGCTGGAATTTAGTCTGCAAGATAACGAGGTCTTTCATGTGAAGCACTCGCTGGATGTCAGTAATGCAAACAGGAACGTGGGCGTTCCATTGCAACCATTCTCCAATCCGATTGCCAGAATAGTTGCGGGAAAATACTTCCTCAAAAGATTGGAACGCAACAATACACTCCCGCTCAAGATCACCGATGTGGGGAGCAATCGCTTTGTTGCCATCCGGCTTTCTGCAAATGACAGGGTAGCATTTCGTTGGGCCAATTTTGTCGGCATGACTGATAACGCCAAGCTTGAATATCTGCTGGGATTGAAATTGCCGATGGTGGCGTTGGGACTTGTACGATTACCAACAGTGAAAGGTCCGGGATTGCTTGTACTGAAGGTCAGTGGCGATGCTACTATTGCCAAACGTGGAACAGACTCGGATACGGTTGCTCCTTATCGGCTCGTCGCGTGGGACTTGTCGGCGTGGTTCCGCGTTGCGTCGTCTTCCAATTTTTTCAGCATGTACGTTGATGATTGCCAGATTGACGTGCTCAATGACGATCAGGCCATCGTTGATATCGCGCGGGATGGCAGGGCCATGCCGGGCCTCGTCTATCAACTTTGGAATACAATACGACCCTAAGTGGTTGCACGATAACAATGCATGGAGAAAATGACTTTGGGCGGTCAGATTCTTTCAGCGTCGAACACCCCCTCCCTGCTTCGCCGTACTCCCCCGGCCAAGTGGGGCCGAGGGAGAAAGGGCTCGCTTGACACCGTCATGCCCCCATGACACCACGCGTTCGAACAACGGGAATGTCTTGAATCATGTCGATGGCTTTTGTGTTTCCGGGGCAGGGTAGTCAGGTTGTGGGGATGGGGAAATCTCTGGCTGATAATTTTGCTTCTGCGCGGGAGGTTTTTACGGAGGTGAATGCCGCGCTTTCCCAGAACTTGTCTCACTTGATGTGGAATGGGCCTGAAGATCAGTTGACGCTGACTGAAAATGCGCAGCCTGCCTTGATGGCGGTGAGTTTGGCGGCCATGCGGGTACTTGAAGTCGAGCATGGCATTACTGTGGCTGGCATGGCCAATTGTGTGGCGGGGCATTCGCTTGGTGAGTATTCGGCGCTGGCGGCGGCGGGCACGTTTTCTGTGGGGGAGGCGGCGAGGCTTTTGCGGATTCGTGGGCGCGCCATGCAGGCGGCAACACCTGTGGGGACAGGGGCCATGGCGGCTTTGCTGGGGTTGGATTTTGCGGCGGCTTCTCAAGTTGCTGCGGAGGCAGCGCAGGGGGATGTGTGTCAGGCAGCGAATGACAATTCCGATGGTCAGGTGGTGATTTCCGGGACTAGGGCAGCGGTGGAGCGGGCGCTGGATATTGCCAAGTCCAAGGGGGCGAAGCGGGCGATCTTGTTGCCGGTGTCGGCGCCGTTTCACTGTGCGTTGATGCAGTCTGCGGCGGAGGCGATGCGCGAAGCCTTGGCGGGGGCGGTGATGAAGGACCCGGTGGTGCCGGTGATTGCCAATGTGGTGGCGGGGGCTTTGACTTCGGCTACTGAAATCCGGCAACGGCTGGTGGAGCAGGTCACCGGCACGGTGCGCTGGCGCGAATGTGTTCATGCCATGAGTGATCGTGGAGTGAATGTGTTTGTTGAAGTTGGCAGTGGCAAGGTGTTGACAGGGCTTGCGAAAAAGAATGCGCCGGGGGCGAAGGCAGTGGCTTTGGGGACGGCGGAGGATGTGGGCGCGGTGGTGGAATTGATCATTCCCCTCGCTTGAGGAAGGGGAAACAGAAAAAAGGAATTGAGACGATGTTTTCTTTGGTTGGCAAAACGGCCCTCGTGACTGGCGCTTCGGGTGGGATTGGAGCTTCGGTTGCGAAGGTCTTGCATGGGGCGGGGGCGATTGTTGGTATCTCGGGGACGCGTGCTCAAGTGCTTGAGGAGTTGAAGGCTTCGCTGAGTGGCGAACGGGTGCATGTGTTGCCGTGCAATCTGTCCTCGGCAGAGGAAGTTGAGAAGCTTGTGCCCGCGGCTGACACGGCCATGGGTGGGGTGGATATTCTTGTCAACAATGCAGGTATCACGCGCGATGGTCTGGCGATGCGAATGAAGGATGAGGATTGGCAGTCTGTCATTGATGTCAATCTCACATCGTCGTTTCGACTGGCGCGGGCGGCGATGAAACTGATGATGAAGAAGCGATGGGGGCGGATTGTTTCCGTGACGTCTGTGGTGGGTGTGACGGGCAATGGGGGCCAAGCGAATTATGCGGCATCAAAGGCGGCGCTCATTGGCTTGTCGAAATCGCTGGCGCAGGAATTGGCGACGCGAAATGTGACGGTCAATTGTGTGGCACCGGGGTTTATTGCAACGCCGATGACAGATGTTTTGAACGACAAGCAGCGCGAAGCAATCCTGGGAAAGATTCCGGCGGGGCGGATGGGATCGCCTGAAGATATTGCGGCGGCGGTGTTGTTTCTCGCGTCAGAGGAAGCGGGTTATGTGACAGGGCAGACTTTGCATGTGAATGGCGGGATGGCGATGGTGTGATGCCTCACGCAAACCAACGGGGTACCGAGTTGCGGTAGTTTGTGTAGTCCTGACCGAAGGCACTTTGCAGTTCGCGCTCTTCCTTGCGGATGACCGTGAGGTTCATGGCGGTCACGTAGATCACGATGCTTGCGATGGCGGTTTCGAGTGAAAAATAAGACAGTGCGGCCAAGGGCATGAAAAACGACAGATAAATCGGATTGCGGGTGAACTTGAAAACGCCCGATGTTGTGAAGGTTTGTGGTTGGCCGAATGTGGTGGCTGACATCGAGAGTTTCATGGCGCGTTGCAGCAGCAGCACGCTGAGGAGGAATGCGGCGTAGCTTGTGGCAATGATGTAAAGCCCAAGGCCGCCAGCTTGAAAGTCGTTTGCGATGGCTGCGGGGCCAACGCGGGAAATGCCGATGGCGAGCAGTGCGCCGGCGATCATGGCCGAGAGATCCAGACGTGCTGCCTTGCCACTGAATGCGAAAAGCGGAGCCGGCAGATCGTTTGCATGTGCAGCGGCTGGATTGAGAAGGGACATTTGGCGCTCCGTATCATTTTGGCACAGGCTGTGCGTTCAAAATTCTACTTTGCAAGGTTTGGTCCAGGGTATCGGACTCGCGGCCCCTCACCCGCCCTTCGGGCACCCTCTCCCGCCGGAAGAGGCGGGAGAGGAGGGCTATGCTGCTGGGTTTTCGGAGATGAAGGTTTTGATTTCTGTGAGGAAGACTTCGCCGAATTGTTCGAGTTTGGCGGCGCCGACACCGGAGATTTCGCCCATGTCCCATTTCGTCAACGGCACGCGGTTGGCCATTTCGATGAGCGTCTTGTCGGAAAAGATGAGGTAGGCGGCCACGCCGCGGGATTTCGCGAGGCGGAGACGGAGTGCTTTCAGATGTGTGAGCAGCGCATCGGCGCGGGGGTCGGCGGGGGGTGGAAGGTTGGCGCGGGCTTGGGCCTTCTTGGCTCCTCGCACCAGGTCGGGGCGATAGCGGAAGGCGGTTTCGCCTTGTTCGAGGGCGCGGCCTTTTGCCGAGACGGAGATACCGCCGAAGCCCGCAACGTCGATGGTCAGGAAGCCTGCGCCCACCAGTTGGCGGATCAGGGATTGCCAGTCGCCGCGCGAGCGATGTTTGCCACTGCCGAAAGCTTTTGATTTGGTGTGACCGAGTTGGGTGGCCTTGTCGTTGGCTTTGCCTGTCAGCACGTCAACGATGTGGACCGAACCAAAGCGATCGCCGGTGGCGTGAATGGCGCTAAAGATAAGGTTTGCTTCTGGCGTGCCGTCAATCTTGTCGGCGGGGTCGAGGCACACATCGCAGTTGCCGCAGGGATCGGAGAATTCGCCGAAGTAGCCGAGCAGAGACTGACGGCGGCAATCAGGCGCTTCGCAGTAAGAGACGAGAGCATCCATGCGCTTGTGTTCGCGGCGAGTGCGTTCAGGGCCGCCGCCATCGCCATCAATGAACTTGCGGCGCATGATGATGTCTTGCAGGCCGAACAGCATGTGGGCATCGGCTTCGGCGCCATCACGACCAGCACGCCCGATTTCCTGGTAGTAAGCGTCGAGTGTGCCGGGAAGATCGGCGTGGAAGACGTAGCGCACATCGGGCTTGTCGATGCCCATGCCGAAGGCGATGGTGGCAACCACGATGATGCCTTTCTCGGTCATGAAGCGGTCCTGTGCGTCGGAGCGTTTATCTGATGAGAGGCCGGCATGATAGGCGACGGCGCTATGGCCATTCTTCTGCAAAAGTTCTGCGGTTTCTTCGACGCTGCGGCGGGAGAGGCAATAGACGATGCCGCTTTCGCCTTTTCTATCTGCGAGGAAATCCAGCAATTGCTTTGAGGTGTTGTTCTTGGGTTTCACGGTGAGCCGGATGTTGGGGCGGTCAAATCCCGCGACGAATTCCTTCACGCGGCCACCGAAAAGTTTTTTCGCAATGTCGTTGCGGGTGACTTCGTCGGCTGTTGCAGTGAAAGCGCCGATGGGGGTTTTCGGGAAATGCGTACGGAGGGATTGCAGCATGTCATATTCCGGACGGAAGGAGGCACCCCATTGCGACATGCAGTGGACTTCGTCGACAGCGATGAGGGTGACGTCGAGGCGCTGCAGGGCTGCGATCATCCGCTCGGTCATCAGGCGCTCGGGGGAAAGATAGAGAATGCGTGTTTCGCCTGCGGCAACATTTTGCCAGATGGCGACGTTGGTTTCGCGGTCGGCGGAGGAGTTGATGGTGTCGGCTTTGACGCCTGCGAGTTTCAAGGCGGCGACCTGATCTTGCATCAGGGCGACGAGGGGCGAGACAACGATTGCGAGGCCACCTTTTGCGAGGGCAGGGACTTGATAGCAGAGGGATTTACCCGCACCTGTTGGCATGACCGCGAGAACGTGTTGGCCTGCCATCAGGGCGTCAACGACGGGTTCCTGGTTGGGGCGGAATTCGTCGTAGCCGAAGATGTCGCGGAGAATCTTGTGGGTGGGGGACAAGGTGCCTCTTTTGTTTTTGCTAGAAAGGCCCCCATCTCCCTTCGGGCACTTCCCCAACAAGTTGGGGAAGGACTCGCGGGTAGCTCTCCCCAACTTGTTGGGGGAGTACCCCAAAGGGGGGAGGGAGCCTTTCTATATGACGGCCTCACTTGGTCTCCACAACCTGTAATTCGCTCATTCACATCACCCCTTTTGACGCGGCCCTGATTTGTGCTAGGAAGCAGCCAGCTTGAGGGGGTCAGCGGGAGGAATATCCGCCACGGCCTAGCAGGGCATCTGAGCAAAGTTTACAAGGACAAACACATGAGCGATATCGCCGAGCGCGTGAAGAAGATCGTTGTCGAGCACCTGAGTGTTGACGGCGACAAGGTGAAGACGGACGCAAGCTTCATCGACGATCTGGGCGCTGACAGCCTTGACACCGTTGAACTGGTGATGGCTTTCGAGGAAGAATTCGGCATCGAAATTCCCGATGATGCCGCCGAAACCATCCAGACCGTGGGCGATGCCGTGAAGTTCATCGAAAAGGCGCAAGCCTGAATTCTTTGGGCAAGTCTGTTTGAATTTGCGCGGGGTATGCAAGGTTCAGAACCTTCGCAGCCCCGCGTTTTTTGTGTCTGACATTATGGAATGAGGCCTGACATGCGCCGTGTTGTTGTCACCGGAATGGGAATCGTATCGCCGCTGGGCACTGGCATTGATGCCACGTGGGCCCGCATGATTGCGGGCGAATCGGGTGCTGGTCCCATTACGCGGTTCGATGCGTCGGACTTGCCAACGCGCATTGCCTTTGAAGTGAAAGAGGGTGATGGCAGCAATGGTACACTCAACCGCAATGACTGGATCGATTCGAAAGACCAGCGCCGTTACGATGACTTTATCCAGTTCGCCTTGATTGCGGCCAAGCAGGCGATGAAGGATTCGGGCTATGAAGCAAAGACCGAGGATGAAAAGTTTCGTTCGGGTGTCCTGGTCGGGTCGGGCATAGGGGGCTTGACGGGAATACAGGATACGACGCTGTTGATGCAGGAGAAGGGGCCGCGCCGGGTTTCTCCGTTCTTCATTCCGGGATCGCTGATCAACTTGGCATCGGGTTTGATCTCGATCAATTTTGGTTTGAAAGGGCCGAACCATGCTGTGGTCACGGCCTGTGCCACGGGAACGCATGCGATTGGCGATGCGGCGCGTATCATTGCCATGGATGATGCCGACGTGATGATCGCAGGCGGGGCCGAATCAGCCATTTGCCGGATTGGCATTGCCGGGTTCATTGCGTGCAAGGCGCTCTCATCCGCGTTTAACGACTCGCCTGCAAAAGCCTCTCGGCCCTATGACAAGGATCGCGATGGATTTGTGATGGGCGAGGGAGCTGGCATTCTGGTGCTGGAGGAGCTCGAACACGCAAAGGCGCGCGGTGCGAAGATTTACGGCGAGATCATCGGCTATGGCATGTCGGGCGATGCCTATCACATCACGGCCCCATCGGAAGATGGTGATGGTGCTTACCGCTGCATGCAGGCGGCGCTAAAGCGGGCCGGGATTTCAGCGGGAGAGATTGACTATATCAATGCGCATGGCACCTCCACACCACTGGGTGATGAGATTGAGTTGCGGGCCATTGAACGGCTGACGGGGAATGCGGCTGCGAACATGGCAATGTCTTCAACGAAGTCCGCCGTGGGGCATTTGCTGGGTGCTGCGGGTGCAGTCGAAGCCGTGTTCTCGTTGCTGGCGATGCGGGACAATATCTGCCCGCCGACGCTCAATCTGGACAATCCTTCAGTCGAGACGGCCATTGACCTCGTTCCGCACAAGGCGAAGAAAAAAGAGATCAACACAGTTCTGTCGAATTCTTTTGGTTTTGGTGGTACCAACGCATCATTGATTATGCGCCGATTTGCGGCGTAAGGTGCTTCCCCAAGGGGGATTGGTCTTGTGAGTAACGACAACCAGTATGAACGTGTGCCCGACGCCAAGGTGCGAACGAACCGTGGGCCTGTGTTGACGCGCGTCATCGGATCGTTTGCAGGCTGGGGGTTGTTCTTTACCGCAGCCGTAGGTGCCCTGGCGTTCTGGGCATGGGGTGTGTTTACCACAGAAGGGCCGCTGACAGCTGCCAAAGTCATTACCTTGAACGACGGAGCAAGTCGCACCGAAATCGCCCAGACGCTGGAAGACCAGGGCATCATCACCGATGCGCGGGTGATGAGTGCGGCGAGCCTGATCAACAGTTTTCGCGGTGGTACATTGAAGCCCGGTGAATATGAATTTCAGCCGGGCACACCGATGGCTGGTGTATTTAACGCGATTTCGAGCGGCAAGGTGCTGACCTACAAACTGACAGTGCCTGAGGGCTGGACCTCGCAAATGGCGCTGGAACGGGTCAACAGCAATGAGGTTTTGACAGGACCGCCCGTGACGGTTTTGCAGGAAGGTGCCGTGATTGCGGATACGCAGGTGTTTCGCCGGGGCATGACACGGGCCAAGCTCGTGGAGGATATGCAGGGCGCACAGGCCAGATTGGTTGATCAGATCTGGGCCAAGCGGCCTGCTGACACGATTTTGAAATCGAAAGAGGAGATGGTGACGCTGGCGTCCATCGTTGAAAAGGAAACCGGCCAACCTGAAGAGCGCGCACGCGTGGCGGCAGTGTTTCTGAATCGGCTCAAGAAAGGCATGCGGCTGCAATCGGACCCGACGATCATCTATGGCATTGCAGGCGGTGCGGGCAAGCTTGACCGGGCTTTGACGCGGGCAGATATCGACACGAAGACTTTGTACAATACCTATCAGATCGATGGCTTGCCACCGGGGCCAATTGCCGTGCCGGGCATGGCGTCGATGGAAGCGGTGGTGGCACCTGCGGTCACTGAGGATCTGTTCTTTGTTGCTGATGGCACGGGCGGTCATGCCTTCGCGGTTACACTTGATGAGCACAACGCCAATGTGAAGAAATGGCGCGAGGGGCAGAAAAACGGCATTCAGCTTCCCGGAGAGGAGGCGGCGGTGGACGCTGCACCAACGCTGGAGGTTGTGCAGACGCCTTTGCCCGAGGTGATTCCGGTGCAGGAAGCAGCACCTGTTGCCGCTGACCAACCGATCGAGGATGCGGCGAAGACTGCTGAAAACGTGCAAATTGTTCCAGCGCCGGCGGAAGGCGACGGGACTTCCCAGCCTGCTGTTGCAGCACCAAAACCCACACAGCCGCCACCGCTGCCCGTGCAGAAAAAACCCAGGCCCGTTGCGGTTGCTGCTACAACGGCTGAGGTTGCGACGGTGGAATTGAAGCCAGGGACGGTTGTGAAGATTGGCGAGAAGCTGGTGCCGATTCCCCGGTTGAAAGTGGCACGGCCCTGAGGGATTTTGCTGGTGGAGGGAGAGGTCTTTTCTATCCACACTCGATTACCCACGCCGCCCCTTGTTGCAGCGGGGCATCGGGCGCTAAACCAGCGCAGCTTGATTGATTCCGGTTGCCATGACACACACCTTCTCTCTCACCAGCATGACCGGGTTTGCCCGCACGACCAGCGCCTGGCGGGATGTGGTCTGGGTTTGGGAGTTGAAGAGTGTCAATGGCAAGGCGCTTGATTTGCGGTTTCGAATGCCTGCCGGTTTTGACGCGGTTGAAAGTGGCGCACGGGTTCTGGCTGCAGCCCATGTCAAGCGGGGCAATGTCCAGATCGGGCTTTCGGTGCAGGGTGCTGCCGATAGTGGTGCGCTCAAGATCAACACGGTGCTGCTGGAGCAGCTTGTGGGGGTTGCGGAGAATTTGCGGGATCGCCTGGGCTCGGCTCCCATCCAGGCGGAAAATCTGTTGTCGCTGCGCGGCGTGTTAGAAGCGGATGAGCCCTCGCTTTCAGAGGACGATTTGAAAGAACGCGATGCTGCGGTGCTTGCATCTTTTGAAGTGGCGGTGAAGGCACTGGCACAATCGCGGAAAGAGGAGGGCGGGCGGTTGTCTCAGGCGCTTCACGCGCAATTGGCGCGCATTGCCGAACTGACGGAGGCGGCGCGGGCCAACCCCAGTCGCAGTGTGGAGGCGATCCGCCAGCGCTTGTCTGATCAGGTCGCGCGCTTGCTGGAACAGTCGGATGCATTTGATCCGCAACGCTTGCATCAGGAAGCTGTCATGCTGGCGACGCGGGCAGATATCCAGGAGGAACTTGATCGTTTGACGTCGCACGTTGCGGCAGCGCAGGTGTTAATGAACGCGCGCGAACCGGTGGGGCGGAAATTTGATTTTTTGACACAGGAATTCAACCGTGAGGCCAATACACTGTGTTCGAAAGCCAGTGATCCCACACTGACCAGCACCGGGCTTGATCTCAAAACCACCATCGACCAGCTGCGCGAGCAGGTTCAGAATATCGAGTGACCATGGCTGAATCCCAACGCAAGCTTGTGACTGTTTCGAGGCGTGGGTTGCTGTTTGTGATGTCGTCGCCATCGGGGGCGGGCAAGACCACGCTGTCTCGGAAATTGCTGGAGGCGGACCCGAATATTTCCCTGTCGGTGTCTGTGACGACGCGAAAGCCCAGGCCCGGTGAAGTGGATGGCAAGGATTATCATTTCATTACGGCGGCGCGGTTTGATGACATGGTGAAAAAGGGTGAGTTGTTGGAATGGGCCAAGGTGTTTGGCAATTCCTATGGTACGCCTAAAAAGCCGGTTGAAGTTGCATTGCAGGAAGGCCGCGATGTGTTGTTTGACATTGATTGGCAGGGCACGCAGCAGATGGCGCAGGCGATGCCTGAGGATCTGGTGCGGTTGTTCATTTTGCCGCCCACGGCGGATTCGCTCCGTACACGCTTGATCAGTCGGGCGCAGGATTCGTCCGCCGTGATTGCAAAACGCATGGCGGAAGCCGCGCATGAAATCAGCCATTGGCCAGAGTATGACTATGTTGTTGTGAATGACTCGGTGCGTGCGGCGCATGAGCAGGTGATGGCGATCTTGACGGCAGAGCGTTTGCGACGGCGGCGGCAGTTGGGTTTG
>JANNNG010000082.1:0-15455 GCA_031398425.1 Hyphomicrobiales bacterium
CTTGTCGGAAGTGATGGTGATCGAAAGAGTGGGTTCTTTTTCCAGCAGTTCAGGTTTCGCAATCGCCTCATAGCGCAGCTTATCCAAGGCATCGGAGGCATTGGAGATAAGTTCACGCAAGAATACGTCGCGATCTGAATAAACCGAATGCACCATCAGGTGCAGAAGCTTTGCCACCTCGGCCTGAAACGCCTGTGGTTTGCCGATTTCGGTTTTTGCTGCCTTCGCCATCGATATTGCCCCATTTCTGCGGTAAGAAAATCTGCCCTGAATTCCCTCTCCGTCACGCCTTCGGCGTGCCACCTCTCCCGCAAGCGGGCGAGGAAACGAATATCCTCGCCCGCTTGCGGGAGAGGTGGCAGTCGCGTCAGCGACTGACGGAGAGGGAATTCAGAGCAGATTTATTAACCGCAGATATGGTGCACAGCCCGCAGCCGTCAACCCCACAAAAAAACGACCGGTAACAACCGGTCGTTTGAAGATCTGACGCCTCACGGACTGACGCTACGCAACGCAACCACTAAAAAGCGCCCGGCTGGAGCAATCTGCTCAGGGGGGCTGGGGGGCTTGGAACCGGAGCACGCCCAGCCGGGCTATCGAGGCAACAAGGGATTTATCATCCCGCACATTGACGAAGACACGGCGCAATTGGGGCGGAAAAGAGAAATTTACGCCTGCCCTTGTCAAAGCTAGGGAAGCATTTCAAAGTAACGGTTACATGACGGGCAAGAGGTGATGGGGGTTCGGCCATGGAGAACAGTGTCGATGAGCGTTTGCGGAGCGAAAGCTCCGCCGAAGTCATTCGCTTTCCGCTCGCCGCCAAAGCCGTTTCGTTTGATCGTGGGGAATTGTCACAGATCCTTAATCTTTATGGCCGCCACGTCGCATCAGGCGAATGGCGCGATTATGCCATGGAATTTGGCCGCGATGCCGCAAGTTTTCTGGTGTTCCGGCGCGCTTCTGAGCAACCGCTTTATCGCATCGTCAAAAGTCCTGAACTGGCCCGCAAGCAGGGGCAGTATTCCGTCGTGGCCCAGGGCGGGTTGATCCTGAAGCGCGGGCATGACCTCACACAAGTGCTGCGCGTGTTGCTCAAGACGCCAAAGCTTTCCGGCGCGTGAGCCGTTCTGCAACAAGCGACAAGGCCAGTGCTGCCAGCAAGAAGGCCAGAGCCACGAAGGGCGTTGCTGCCATTTGTCCCTTGTCAACCATGCGCCCGCCTGCCGCTGAGCCAAGCGCTTGTCCGAGGTAAACCACTGAGGTGTTGAGTGCCACAGTTGCTGCCGCAAGATGCGGGGCCAGCGCCACAAGGCGGCTTTGTTGCAGGGAATTCGATGAGAACGAGCCAAGCCCCCAAAACACTGCGGCCAGCATGGCAGGCAGCAGTTGCCCCCACAGCAGGGCAAAGCCAGCAAAGCCCACACACAGGGACAGCAAGGCCACGCCGATCACCCGGTCAATGCCGAGCTCAGCCACCACCCGCGATGCCACCGTATTGCCGAAAACACCTGCAATGCCGACAACGGCAAACAGGGTGGAAATCATGGCTGGCGTTGCGCCAAAGCCATCGCGCAGGATGGGCGCAATATAGCCGAACATGCTGAACTGGCCGGACATCGACAATAGTGTCACCATGAACACTAACCAAAGCAGCGGCGATGAAACTGTCTCTTTCCAGGCCGCAAAACTGAGGGGAGTCACAAACAGTTTCGGCCTTAGTGTCAGAAACACACAAACTGAGCCAAGGGCCGAGAGCCCGGCCATCAAGCCATATACTGCTCGCCAGCCGAATGCATCCGACAGCAAGGTGCCGAGGGGAATGCCTGCCACGGAGGCGGCTGACCAGCCAATGAAGATGAAAGCGATGGCACCTGCTCGCTTCTCCGGAGGCACCAGCAAGCCCACGGTTGATGCGGCCTGGGGCGTGAATATGGCAGCACCGATCACGGTCAGACCCCGCAGGATGAGTTGCAGTTCAAACGAGGGAGCCACAGCTGCGGCAGCGTGACCCAGCGCATAAAGTGCCAGGGCCGCCACCAGCAAGGGGCGGCGCTCAATGCGGCTGGTGACCGCCGCCAATAGGGGTGCGCCCACTCCCACCACCAATCCGCCCACAAACAGCAGCATCCCCGCCCGCGAAGCCGTGATGTTGAAATCCGACGTGACGTCATTGAGCAATCCGGCAGGCAGCAAAATGCCCGTGCCAATGATGAAGTTGCCAAGCATCAACATCCACAGCGACAGGCTGTTGTTCGACTCGTTGGTCTGCGACATCAGGGGGCCCTTCGCACTTGCGAAAGGCGCTTGCAGTGCGGCCTTCCGGGGGATAGGTTCTCGCATCCTTTGAACCCGAACAATCGAAAAACCAACATGAAAATCACAAAAGTCGGCGTCGTCGGTGCGGGGCAAATGGGCTCCGGCATTGCCCATGTCTGCGCCCTTGCAGGCTATCACGTCGGCCTCAACGACATTGCACCCGAACGCATTGACGCTGGAAAAACCCTGATTTCAGGCAACATGGCAAGACAGGTCAAATCCGGCAAAATTACCGAGGCGCAGCGCGAGGCCGCACTTTCTCGCATATCTGCCGTGCCGGATTTCGCAGGCTTCGGCGACCATGATCTCGTCATTGAGGCGGCCACCGAAAAAGAAGCGCTGAAGCACGAGATATTCGCCAGGCTCTCGCCGCACCTGAAACCCGAAGCATTGCTTGGCTCCAACACCTCGTCGATTTCCATCACACGGCTTGCCGCCGCCACCGACCGCCCGGAAAAATTCATGGGCGTGCATTTCATGAACCCGGTGCCGGTCATGGAACTGGTGGAACTGATCCGCGGTATTGCCACCGATGACGATACCTTCAGGACGGTCAAGGATTTTGCTCTGGGCCTTGGCAAAACTGTGGCCGTCTCGGAGGACTTTCCCGCCTTCATCGTCAACCGCATCCTGCTGCCCATGATCAATGAGGCGGTTTACACCCTGTATGAAGGTGTGGGCGGCGTGGAAGCCATCGACACCGCAATGAAACTGGGTGCGCACCACCCCATGGGGCCATTGCAACTGGCGGATTTCATCGGCCTCGATACATGCCTCTCCATCATGCAGGTGCTGCATGAGGGCTTGAGTGACTCGAAGTATCGCCCCTGTCCGCTGCTGGTGAAATACGTGGAAGCAGGCTGGCTCGGGCGCAAGACCAAGCGCGGGTTTTATGATTATCGGGGCGAAGTGCCCGTGCCGACGCGGTAGGTTAATCCGTCCACGGATTGATCAGCTTCAAGCCAACGCCTTGAAAGTGCTTCTGGTTGCGTGTTGCAAGGGCTGCACCATGTTGAAGTGCGATGGCAGCAATCATGCCGTCAACAACAGACGAAGGTCGACCTGCCAATTTGCGATCCCCCATCATGCGACCATAGATCAGGGCTGACTTTTCATCATAGGCATAGATTTGACCGTCATATTTTTCGCGTATGAACAGTAATTGATCAAGCCAAAGGGGTGAGCGCTCGGCCTTGCGCACGGAAAAAATACCATAGACGATTTCCGCCAAGACGACTGTTGACAGGGCCAACTGCTTTTCATGCTTTGCCAGCCATTCTACGACTAAGGGGCTGGCTTCGTGACGCATGGGTTCAGAAACGACATTCGTATCCAGGAAAATCACAGTTTTATGGGGTCATGGGCTACACGATTCTCGGCGATGATCGCTTCGAGATCAACATCCGGACCATCAGACTCCCGACTCATCCGTGCAATACTGTGCCAAAAACTCTCGGTTGTTACTTTCTCTGCCGAAGGAGCCGCCAACGGGGGATGGTTTACAAAGTGTTCCAAGGCCAATTCCACGACCTGAGTCACTGTGCGACGCTGCTGCTTTGCCAACTGGCCGGCAAGCTTCTTGGCCTTCGTTGAGCGGATATTGAGCTGAGCTTCAATCATAAGTGATGACCCTATCATTCTTCTCGTCAACTAGCAAGTGCTAGCATCACTTCTCCGCCATCAGTGCCTTCACCAAGGCCTTGGCCTCTGGTGAGGCCCATTCCAGGGGACCCAGAATGCGTCCCGCTTCCCTGCCGTTTCGGTCAATGAGTATGGTTGCGGGAAGGCCCAGCGCTTGCAGTGCCGCGAGCGGCTTGCCATCGGGTTCCACATAGGCCGCAAGGTTGGTCACTTCGGTTTCCTTTAGGAACGCTTGTGATGCAGCGAGGCCCTTGCGGTCGAGGCTCAAGGCCACCACCTCGAAGTCAGGCCCGCCCAGTTCGGTTTGCAACCTGGACAAGTCCGGCATTTCCTTGCGGCAGGGGGCGCACCAGGTGGCCCAGAGATTGAGCAGGACCACGCGGCCTTTCCATTTCGAAAGATCAAGCGTTTCGCCCTTGTCGTTCGAGAAGGTGAAAGAGGCGATGTCTTTCCGTTTGGTGTGGATGATGAAGCCGGCCAGCGGACCCTTGGCCAGGGCTTTGGAGAAGGCGCCTTCGGGTGCAGTCGTCGCTGCGACTTCGTCCTTGCGTGTCTCACCCTGTAACCCGTAAATGCCGTAAGCGCCTGCGGCGACGACAAGTACGGCGACAATTTTGATCAGGCGGGACGGGGTCATGCTCATGTCCCTGCAATATGGAGACGATGGTGGCAAATAAAATGTGGGGGGGACGATTTTCCGAAGGCCCGTCTGCCATCATGGCCGCCATCAATGCCTCCATTGGTTTTGACAAGCGGCTCTATGCGCAAGATATCGCAGGCTCCAAGGCACATGCGGAGATGCTGGCAAAGCAAGGCATTATCTCAAAGTCCGATTGTGCGGCCATTCTGAAGGGTCTCCAACAGGTCCAGTCTGAAATTGAAAACGGAAGCTTCACGTTTTCGGATGCTCTCGAGGACATTCACATGAATGTCGAACAACGTTTGCGTGATCTGATCGGCACAGCCGCAGGGCGGCTGCACACGGCACGCTCGCGCAATGATCAGGCCGGCACAGATTTCCGGCTTTATCTGCGCGACGTCGTGGACAATCTGGACATGGCCCTGGCCGCCTTGCAACTGGCTTTAGTGTATCAGGCACACGAACATGCCGCCACCATCATGCCAGGCTTCACCCATTTGCAGGTGGCGCAGCCCGTGACCTTTGGCCACCATATGCTGGCCTATGTGGAGATGATTGCGCGGGACCGCGGGCGGTTTCAGGATGCACGAAAGCGCATCAACCTGTCACCACTGGGGGCTGCCGCACTGGCAGGCACGCCCTATCCGATTGATCGCGAGATGACGGCGAAGGCCTTGGGTTTCTCAGCCCCCATGCGCAATTCCATGGATGCCGTGGCGTCACGCGATTATGTGATGGAAGTTCTGGCGGCAGCGACCATCTGCGCCGTCAATCTATCCCGCCTTGCCGAGGAAATCGTGATCTGGTGCTCGCAGCAGTTCCGCTTCATTTCGCTCTCCGACAAATTCACCACCGGTTCCTCCATCATGCCGCAGAAGCGCAACCCCGATGCGGCGGAACTGGTGCGGGCGAAACCGGGGCGCATTCTCGGTGCCTTTTCAGCATTGGCCGTGGTCATGAAGGGCCTGCCGCTGACCTATTCCAAGGACATGCAGGAAGACAAGGAGCCGACCTTTGATGCGGTGGATTCACTGGCCTTGGCCATTGCCGCGATGGAAGGCATGGTGCGGGACATGACGCCGAACAAAGAAGTGATGCATGACGCGGCGTCATCAGGTTTTGCTGTCGCGACCGATCTGGCGGACTGGCTGGTGCAAGCACTGAACCTGCCGTTCCGCGATGCGCATTATGTGACCGGGCGCGTTGTGGCCTTGGCTGAGAAGAAGAAGTTGAAGCTTGATCAACTGTCACTGGCTGATTTACAGGCCATTGAGCCTCGGATCACGCAAGAGATTTTCACGGTGTTGACAGTTGAGAATTCGGTCGCGCTGCGAAAAGCTCTTGGCGGTACAGCGCCTGCAAATGTAAAGCGTGAGGCCGCACGCTGGATGAAACAGTTGAAGGGGAAAACCTCATGAACAAATTTATGCTGATTGTCTGTGTCGCTCTCGCTCTCGCCTCCTGCGGCGTGCGCGGTAATCCTGAAGCGCCAAAATTCACGCAGAGTCGGTAGTTCGAAATGGATTTACTGACATGGAAAGCCCCCATCGCCCTTCGGGCACTTCCCCAACAAGTTGGGGAAGGACGCGGGGATAGCTCTCCCCCAACTTGTTGGGGGAGTACCCCGAAGGGGGGAGGGGGGCCTTCATTTCATTTCAGTGGCAGGCTGCATGCACCACTTTGATTATCGCGACGGCGTGTTGCATGCCGAAGACGTGAACCTCGCGGCCATTGCCGATGAGGTGGGAACGCCTTTCTATGTCTACTCCACCGCCACACTGGAGCGCCATTATCAGGTGATGGACAAGGCCTTTGCGGGCACGGATCACATGATCTGCTATGCCATGAAGGCCAATTCCAATCAGGCTGTGATCAAGACCATGGCGGCCCAGGGGGCTGGAATGGATGTGGTGTCGGAAGGCGAGTTGCGGCGTGCGCTGTTGGCCGGTGTTCCCGCCCGCAAGATCGTATTCTCAGGTGTTGGCAAGACGGCGCGGGAAATGGCTCTGGCGTTGAAAGAGGGCATTGCCTGTTTCAATGTGGAGTCAGAGCCGGAACTGGAATTGCTGTCGGCGGTGGCAAGTCGTGTCGGGCAGCGGGCCTCCGTGTCGATCCGCGTCAATCCCGATGTGGACGCCAAGACCCATGCCAAGATTTCCACTGGCAAGGCGGGAGACAAGTTTGGCATCTCATGGATGCGTGCCCGCGCGGTCTACTCCAATGCCGCGAAACTGCCGGGGCTTGAGATTGCAGGTATTGACATGCACATCGGCAGCCAGATCACGCAGCTTGCCCCGTTTGAAAAGGCCTATGCCCTGATGGGGGAACTGGCGAAGCAATTGATGGGGGACGGCCATAACATCCGTCACCTTGATCTGGGTGGCGGGCTTGGCGTGCCCTATCGTGGTGACAATGACGTTCCTCCGCACCCGGATGAATATGGCGCGATGGTGAAACGCGTGCTGGGGCCCCTGGGTTTGAAACTGGTGCTGGAACCCGGCCGCATGTTCGTGGGCAACGCGGGCGTACTGATTACGCGCGTCATCTTTATCAAGGACACCGAAACAAAAGTGTTCGTGATCCAGGACGGGGCCATGAACGACCTCATTCGCCCCACACTTTATGACGCGCATCACGACATCTGGCCTGTGGATGAAGCTCGAAAGTCGGGAGAGATGATCGTGGCCGATGTGGTGGGCGGGGTCTGTGAAACCGGCGATTATTTCGCCAAGGACCGCCGCATGCCCCGGCCCGAGCAGGGCGATCTTCTGGCCTTCTTGACGGCAGGCGCCTATGGGGCCGTGCAATCGGGCACCTACAACACGCGTCCCCTGGTCCCGGAGGTTTTGGTGCGAGGTGACAAATATGCCGTTGTCCGCGCCCGCCCAAGTTACGAAGATTTAATCGGATTGGACGCCTTGGCCCCCTGGCAGTGACATTTAGGAGCGGCACAAATTGGCCCGATTGTGTTAGCATGGTGATGCGATGACTCAAGAACAACGGCCTGAATCCTTGAAACGTCTGGACCGCAAGGTGGCCTGGCAAAAATCCTTCATGGGCTTTGAAACCCTTTGGGCGGCTTGGGCGAGGCCGCTTCTGGTACTGGGTGCTGCCATCATCGTCCTGGCCTCCGGCCTGCTCAATGCGCTGCCGCTCTACCCGCGCCTTGCCGTTCTCGCAGTGATGATGTTGGGCTTGCTCTGGACCCTATTGCCCTTGTTCCGGCTGCCGCGCATCAGGCGGCTGCAGGCGCTGCGCAAACTCGAAATCGCCTCCAGCGTTTCACATCGGGGGATTTCCAGTGCGGGAGACGAACTTGCCAGTGAAATCATGGACCCACGTGCCGAAAGCCTGTGGACAGAGCACAAAGAGCGGCAGTTGGCCAAGCTCGATCATGTGAAACTGGTGCCACCACAATCGCGCTGGCGGCAGTTTGATCCCTATGCGCTGCGTGTCCCCGTGGCTCTGGCGCTGGTCGCCACGCTGATCCTGGGGCAAGGCTCCCTCACGCAGAATTTGCGCGAGGCGGCCCGCATCACGCCTGCTGTTCCTGCAATCCCTCTCGCGCTTGACGCCTGGCTGAAACCGCCTGCCTACACGGGCCGACCACCGTTGCTTCTGACCAGTGCTATCATTCGCGAAAAGCTCGCCACGGGTGCTGACATCGAAGTCCCTGAAAATGCGATTTTCACCTTGCGCGTTTCTGGGGCAGAGAACCCGCAGTTGCAATTTCTGTCGCCCGGCACGCGCAATCCCTTGTCTGATATCAAGTCAAAATCCGAAATCAAGAACGGTGCCTTGACCGCTGAAGCAACGTTAAACCGCCCGGTCACCATCGTCGTCACCGATGGAAGCCGGGAACTTGCCCGCTGGCCGATAACTCTTATTCCCGATGCGCCACCAACCCTGTCGCTGACGGAAAAGCCTGCGAGCGACCGCAAGGGCAACCTCACCCTCAAATGGCAGACCAAGGATGACTACGGTGTGCGCAAGTTGAAGGGCGAAGTTGAACTAGCCGACGAGCAGGATGGCGGCGTCGGGTTTGAATCCAACGGCATTTTCCTGTTCGATGCGCCGGATATGAAATTCGCTCTGCGGCGCGGCAATGCAAAGGAAGAAAAGGGCACTTCGAAATTCGATCTCGCCAAGCACCCCTGGGCAGGTTTCAATGTCAGCCTCAACATGACGGCTGAAGATGCGGCAGGTCAGCTGGGCAAGCTCGAAACCGTCACCTTCAAGATGCCGGAACGCGTGTTTGTAAAGCCTCTGCCGCGTGCGCTGATCGAGCAACGGCGGCAACTGGTGCTCTACCCCGAACGGGCCGCCCATGTGAGCCAGCTGATTGATGCCATAAACCTTTATCCCGCTGGATTGTTCGAAGGTCGCACGCCGTCGATCATGATGGGGGCCATCTCCTCACGACTGCGCAATTCCTCGGGCTATTCCGATATTCATGCGGCACAGGACATGATGTGGGATCTCGCTGTGAAGCTTGAGGAAGGATCACTCTCTGATCTTCGCGCCGAGTTGAAATCGCTGAAAGAGGAACTGGAAAAGGCCCTGCGTGAAGGTGCCTCCAAGGAACGCATCGCTGAACTCATGGACAAGATGAAGAATGCCATGAACAAGTATCTTGATGCCATGCGCGAGGAGGCCGAAAAGCGCAGCGCCGAAGGTGGACCCCAGCCCAAGAATGGCGAAGGCAAGTCCGTGTCGCGCGAAGAACTTGAGAAGATGCTCAAGGATATGGAGGAGATGTCAAAGAACGGCAACAACGACGAGGCGCAAGCCCTGCTCGACCAGTTGGACCAGTTGCTGCAGAACCTTGAACCCGGTGGCCAGAATGAACAGGCCGGTGGCGATGGCAGCATGGACAACATGATGCAGGGCCTCGGTGACATGATGAAAAAGCAGCAGCGCCTGATGGATGAAACCCAGCGCATGCCGGGCCAAGGCCAGCAGCCGGGGCAAGAGGGCGAAGGTGGTGATCAACCGGGCGAAGGCAAGGGCCTCGCTGAGCGCCAGCAGCAGTTGCAAAAGCAGCTTGATGGTCTGCGCGGTCAGGCCGGACCCAATCAGAGTCTTGATGATGCCGAACGTGCCATGGGTGAGGCTGGCGAATCCTTGAAGAATGGTGACAAGGAAGGGGCGCTGCAAAAGCAGGGCGAAGCGCTCGACAACTTGCGCAAAGGTGCCCAAAAACTTGCGGAGGAAATGCGAAGGAACGGCCAGGGTCAGCGCAATGGCGAAGCCCGCGATGGCGAGGGACGTGGCAACAATGACGATCCACTTGGTCGTCCTCGTGCCACTCGCAACCCCGATGAAGGCCCAGACAAGGACATGCTGCCCAAGGAAGAGGCCATGAAGCGGGCGCGTGAAATTCTGGAAACCTTGCGTGCCAAGGCCAATGAGCGCGGATTGTCGGATCAGGAAAAGGCTTACATCGACCGGTTGCTCAGGGGGATGTATTGAGGTTTTCACCCCTCTCCATCCTTATGGGGAGGGGCAGGGGTGTCTGGCAGCGAGGAGAATTTTTAACAATTTACACGCTGCGAAACCCCACCCCCGGCCCCTCCCCGCAAAGCGGGCAGGGGTGAAGAAATGGCGTTAGTGTCCCTTGAACACCATGTCTTTCGCCGCAATCACAGCCCCCACAGTGATCAGCAGACAGGCTGCGATGATGGACCAGTGAAGCTCGGCTAAGCCTGCCAGCAACAGCACCAGAGTGGATAACAGCGGTGCGGCGTAGGCTGATGCCCCCAGCACCATAGGGTCACCATGTTTCATGCCGAAATCCCAGGCGTAGAAACCAAGGCCCAGCGGCAGGATGCCAAGGCCGATGATGGCGATCCATTGTGTTCCACTCAGCGGCCATGCGGTTGTTTCCAATGCGAGATGCGAGAGGCCGGCCAGCAGCCCGGTCACCAGGCAAAAGCCTGCAACGATATCAGAGGGGATCTTGCCGTAGCGGCGGATGGAAACTGAATAGGCGGCCCAGTAGATGGCATAGGGCAGTGCTATCATGTGGCCCGCTTGCAGACCTTCTGACAAGCCAAAGCTTTGCCCCTTGCTGACAACAAACCATGCGCCAACCAGGCCCAGGGCTGCACCGATAAGGTGATGCGCTTTCAGTTTTTCGCCGGGCAGCAACCCTGCAAATAGCACAATGAACAGCGGCCAGAGATAGGCAATGAGGCTGACCTCCAGAACGGGGGCACGTTGCACTGCCATGAAATAGAGAAAATGCGCGCCAAACAGACCCGCCACATTATGCACCCAGATGATGGGTCTGGTTTGCGTGAGTACGCGTGCGGAACCGGGCCGGAAAGGCCAGCTTGCCACCCCCACCAAACCGCCGATGGTGAAGGCCATGGCGGTCAATTGCAGCGGCGGCACATCGCCTGCCAGCTTCGAAAAGAAGGCGAGCAGGCCCCAGGTGAGGACGGCGGTAAAACCCACGAGGGTTGCGGTTTTCGGGTTGATGCCTGAAGGCGTTGCTGCTGACATGAGGTGACATTTTGATTTTCTATTGTGTTCATTTCTAAGAAATCGGGAAACTTGTCCATGGCCAAATCTGCAATCGAAAAAATGCGAACACCCTATGAAGCAAAGATCGTCAATGAACTGCCTGCGGGTGCCCTGAATTGGGGGCCGCCCGGTGCCACCATGGTCATTTCAACACCGCTCGAGATCGAGACTTATGTGCGACAGATTCCCAAGGGTAAGCTTGCCACTCTTGTGACGCTTCGCAACGTGATCGCGGATCAGCACGGCACCACCATCACATGCCCCGTTACTACGGGGATCTTTCTTGGCATGGTGGCGCGGGCTGCGGCGGAGCAGGAAATGATGGGAGCGAAACGTGTGACGCCCTGGTGGCGCGTCATTCGCACCGACGGCTGCTTGAATGAAAAGTTTCCCGGCGGACCGGCTGAGCATGAAAGGCGCCTTGTGGCGGAGGGTCACGTGGTCGAAACGAAGGGCAGGAGCAAACGGGCCGTCACTGGCTTTGAACACAAGCTTGCAACACTTCAGGTCTGACGGGGTCTCTGCAGAAAGGGAGCGAGCACGGACAGCAACACCGCGACAACGATAATTCCACCACCGATGAAGGCCGCCCGCTCCGGCACTTCCTGCACAACCAGCCAAGGCCACAGCGGGTTCAGCACGGTATCCAGCATGGCAACCAGCGAAAGCGTTATGGCAGGCACGGATTTCGCACCTCTGACATAGAAAATCAGGGGAATGGCAAGCTGCAGCAAACCCATCAGCGCCAGAAGTACAATCCGCTCAATCGGAACATCGAACCCGCCACCGGCGTGAAATGCATATCCTGCAAAACCGGATCCAAGAAACGCCATGAGGCCGCCCAGGCAAATGGCGGGGGTCATGTCAAATGTTCGGTAACGGCGCAGCGTCAAGGTTTGCATGGCAAAGCAGACGGGCACCAGCAAAGAGACGGCGATGCCAATCCAGTTTCCCGCCTCCAGCCCGTCCCTTGCAATCACCACCATACCCAGGAGTGCCAGGACAGCAGCTGCCCAGGCCGCCAAGCCTGGTCGCTCCCCCGTGACCCAGGGGCTCAGCAGGCCTGTGAAGAGGGGCGACATCGCTCCGATGACGGAGACCACAGCCGTGGACGCAAGGGTGAGCGATGTCACATAAGCGGTAGAACCAAAAGCGAAAAAACCAGCGGACAGCAACAGGGCTGTGAAGGGGATACGACGGAAGACGTGCCAAGTGTGGTTGCCATAGATCATGACGAGGTAGCAGAGAATGCTCACCGCCGTCCAAAATCCACGCCAGCAATTCAATTCCCAGCCTGAAAGTTCCGGCATCAGACGCACAAAAAGCCCGGAGAGTGACCAGCCCAGCGTTGCCGCCAGCACAAAGGTAATACCGCGTCCGTGGGTCTGGTCTGGTGTGGTCACTGATTCGCGTTCCGCCCGTGGCTGTTGTCTATAACAGGCGAGAAAGTCGGCGTCTCATCAACCCCTCAGCGCCACGTTGTCCGTATCATAGGGGCTTTCGGCAATCACCGTTGACTTGAAATGTTTTCCGAGAATTTTCACCTCAAGTTCCGTACCGAGGCTTGCATGTTCCGGTTTCACCATAGCCAGCGCCAGTGACTTGTTCACGCGGAAACCAAAACCGCCGTTGGTGGCGCGGCCTACGAGTTTGTCCTTGCTGTAGATGGGTTCTGATCCGCGCACATCCGACCAGTCGTCGGTGATGCCGTGGACTTCCATGGTCACGAAATTCCAGTTCAGGCCCTTTTCGCGCGCCGCAACGAGCGCATCACGGCCAATGAACTGGCCTTTGTTCGGATGCACAAAACGGTCGAGGCCTGATTCATAGGCGTTGTATTCGATGGAGAGTTCCCTGGGTATCAGGCGATAGCTTTTTTCGATCGACATCGACGACATGGCCTTGATGCCATAGGGGCGGATGTTGAATTCCTTGCCCGCATCCATGAGGAGATCAAACAGTGCCACCTGCTGTTCCACGGGAACGTGGAATTCGTACCCCAGTTCGCCGACGAAATTGACGCGCAGCACGGGTGTGGTCACGGGGCCGACATGAATGCGTTTTCCCGAAAGCCACGGGAACGCCGCGTTGGAAAGATCGGCATCGGTCAGTTTTTGCAAGACGTCGCGGGACTTTGGGCCTGCGAGGACGAGGACGCCCAGACGCTCTGTCCATGACTCGAACTTGACCGAGCCATCGTTTGGCAACAGCTTTTGCAGGCAATCATGATCATGCCGCTCGAAGGCGCCGGCGGAGACGAGATAATAGACTTGCTCCCGTGCCTTGAAGACAGTGAACTCGGCCCGTACACCACCTTGCGGTGTGAGCAAATGGCAGAGCGCCACGCGGCCCACTTTCTTTGGCATCTTGTTGGCGAGAATGGATTCAAGCCAGCTTTCCGCACCCGGTCCTGTGATGAAGCATTTGGCAAAAGCCGACATGTCCTGGATGCCGACGTGGCGCATGGTATTCAGGCACTCTTCACCAACGTACTTGAAATAGTTCGAGCGACGGAACGACCATTTTTCCTTGATCTGTCCGTCTCGCGACGGCGGCGCATGGTTGTGGTTTGTCAGTGTGTCGTCGCTGTTCAATTCTTCTGCAGAAAGGCCATAGCCCTGCGGTGCAAACCAGCCCGGACGCTCCCAGCCATAAACAGAACCGAAAACCGCCCCCAGGGCTTCCATGCGGGCGTGCACAGGCGTTGTCTTCAAGGGCCGCGCGGCGACGCGTTCTTCATCGGGATAATGCGGCGTGAAGACGTTGGCGTAGGCTTCCTCGTTCTTGATCTTGAGATAGCCCTTCGTCGCATAGGCACCAAAGCGGCGGGGGTCGACACCCATCATGTCTATGGTGGGTTCGCCATCCACGATCCATTCCGCCAGTTGCCAGCCTGCCCCACCGGCAGCCGTCACACCAAAGCTGTGGCCTTCGTTGAGCCAGAAATTCTTGAGACCGGGTGCAGGGCCGATGATAGGGGAACCATCGGGCGTATAGGCGATGGCGCCGTTGTAGACTTTCTTGATGCCGACTTCACCAAAGGCGGGTACGCGGGTGATGGCGGTTTCGATGTAAGGGCCGAGACGATCCAGGTCTTCCTGGAACAGTTCAAATTCCGACTGGTCCGAGGGACCATCGACATAACAGCAGGGTGCACCCTTTTCATAAGGCCCAAGCAACAGTCCGCCATTTTCCTCGCGCATGTACCAGCTGGAATCCGCTTCGCGCAGTACGCCCATTTCCGGTAGACCCTTGGCCTGGCGTTCACGGATCAGCGGATGCGGTTCCGTGACGATGTATTGATGCTCGACGGGAATGACAGGCACATCAAGCCCCACCATCTCGCCGGTCTTCCTGGCAAAGTTGCCGGTGCAGGACACGACGTGGTCGCAGGTGATTGTGCCCTTGTCGGTTGCCACGACCCATTTTTCGTCTTTGCGTTCAATCGCTGTGACGACAGTATTGCGATAGATTTCAGCGCCGCGAGACCGCGCACCCTTGGCCAGCGCCTGGGTCAAGTCGGCGGGCTGGATGTAGCCATCATCAGGATGCTGAATGGCACCGATGATGCCATCGGTTTCGCAAAGCGGCCAGAGTTCCTTCAATTGCGCAGGCGTCAACAGATTGACAGTGATGCCAAGGGTTTCCGCAATACCGGCGTAATACATGAACTCGTCCCAGCGGTCTTTGGTGCGGGCGAGGCGGATGTTCGAGACTTTCTTGAAGCCCACATTCTGGCCTGTTTCGGCTTCAAGTTCGCCATAGAACCTGACAGAATATTTGTGGATCATGCCGACGGAATAGGACATGTTGAACAGCGGCAGGAGACCGGCTGCATGCCAGGTTGATCCCGACGTCAATTCCTTGCGCTCGATCAGCACCACATCGCTCCAGCCCTTTTTGGCCAGGTGATAGAGTGTGGATACACCCACCACACCACCACCGATGACCACAACTTTTGCTTCTGTTTTCATGGAGAGTGCGCCTTGCTCAAAGGGATGGTTCTTGCTGTCCTAGCATTAGTGAGGAATATTCAACAGGCGTTAGACCTTGGCGACGGTGGCTTTGCCGATTACGACACAAGTCCAAGATGGCGGGTGATGAAATCTGCAAGGGCTGACACGTCATCGCGGTCAAACACGGGAACCGTGGCGTCTGCCAGCGGTCCGTTGGCGGCAATGGCAATCACGGTCGGGTCATCACCTGCAAGCTCTGGATGATTGAGTGCGAGATTGCGGACTTCGATCTTGTCATGGGCATCACGCTTGTAGCCCTCGACGATGACGAGATCACAGGGTTTGAGCGCAGCCAATACCGTCTCCAGCGACGG
>JANNNG010000123.1:0-8923 GCA_031398425.1 Hyphomicrobiales bacterium
CCTTCGTGGATCACCACGTTGTCGCGGATCAGGCGGACCTTGTTGCCGCGTTGGACGCTGCCGTCGGTGACCATACAGCCGGCGACCTTGCCCACCTTGGTGATGTTGAAGACTTCCAGGATCTTGGCGTTGCCCATGAAGGTTTCGCGCATTTCCGGAGCAAGCTTGCCGCTCATCGCGGCCTTGATGTCATCGACGAGATCGTAAATGATGTTGTAGTACCGGATTTCGATGCCCAGACGTTGTGCGGCATCGCGGGCCTGGCTGTTGGCACGCACGTTGAAGCCCAGCACGGCAGCACCCGATGCGGCGGCGAGTGCCACGTCGCTTTCGGAGATACCGCCAACGGCATAATGCACCACGCGGCTGCGGATTTCCTCGTTGCCGATTTTTTCCAGCGCCTGCACGATGGCTTCGGCTGAGCCTTGCACGTCGGCCTTGACCAGAATCGGGAATTCCTTGCGGCCCGACTGGTTGATCTGCGTCATCATCTGTTCAAGTGAAGCACGCGCCACACCGGTGCCGCGCTTCATGCGGCGTTCGCGTTCACGGTAGTCTGTGATTTCGCGCGCACGGGCTTCATTCGGCACCACGTCGAAACGGTCACCGGCTTCGGGTGCGGAGTTCAGACCCAACACTTCCACAGGAACCGAGGGACCAGCGGTTTTCAGCTGTTCGCCCTTTTCGTTGACAAGTGCGCGCACGCGGCCCCAGGCGGAACCAGCCACGAAGATGTCGCCAAGTTTCAGCGTGCCACGTTGCACGAGAACAGTGGCCACGGGGCCGCGGCCCTTGTCCAACTGGGCTTCGACAACAAGGCCACCGGCCTCACGGTCCGGGTTGGCCTTGAGATCGAGAACTTCGGCTTGCAGCAGAATGGTTTCCAGCAGTTTGTCGAGGTTGGTGCCCTTCAGCGCCGATACTTCAACATCGAGAATATCACCGCCCATGCTTTCAACCACCATGTCGTGTTGCAACAGGTCGGTGCGCACGCGGGTGGGATTGACGTTGGGCTTGTCCATCTTGTTGATGGCCACAATGATCGGAACCCCTGCGGCTTTCGCATGGTTGATCGATTCAATCGTTTGCGGCATCACGCCGTCGTCGGCGGCCACCACCAGCACGGCAATGTCGGTGGCCTTGGCACCACGGGCACGCATGGAGGTAAAGGCTTCATGGCCCGGCGTGTCGATGAAGGTGATGAGGCCACGGTCGGTCTTCACCTGATAGGCACCGATGTGCTGGGTGATGCCACCGGCTTCACCTGACACGACATTGGTTTTGCGCAGGGCATCCAGCAGCGAGGTCTTGCCGTGATCGACGTGACCCATGATGGTGACCACGGGGGGGCGGGGCAGCATCAGTTCCGGCGCATCAGTCGCACTGTCCAGACCCTCAACCACGTCAGATTCAGAAACGCGCTTGACCTTGTGGCCCATTTCCTCGGCAATGATCTGAGCCGTGTCGGCATCAATCACGTCGTTGATGGTGTGCATCTGGCCCTGCTTCATCAGCATACGGATGATATCCACTGCGCGTTCGGCCATGCGGTTTGAGAGTTCCTGAATGGTGATGACTTCAGGGATGATGATTTCGCGCGAGGTTTTTTCCGTCGGCATCTGGAAGCCGTGGGCCTGCTTTTTCAAACGCTCCGTGCGGCGGCGGAAAGCAGCCACGGAATGACCACGGGCATTGCCTTCTTCATCGAGTGCATTGGACACAGTGACGCGGCCACGGCCTTCTTTCTTTTCAATGTCGGCCTTGCTGCGTGAGGGCACGACGGCCTTGATCACGCGCGTGGTGGTGCCGGGGCGCGTGAGGCCGGGGCGCGGGCCGCCGCTGCGGCTGCGCGGCGACTCTTCTTCTTCAACCTCACGTGTTGCGGTCTTGGGTTCCAGTTTCTTTGCTGCAACCTCAGCCTTCTTGCGGCCTTCGTCTTCCCGCTGGTGGCGAAGATCATCCTCGGCTTTGCGCTTGGCCGCGGCTTCGCGCTCGACGCGGTCGATTTCTTCCTGCGTCTTGCGGCGGACAAGATCCTCTTCCTGGCGCTTGCGCTCCTGCGCTTCGCGGACACGAGAATCCGTGAGGGCGCGTTCACGTGCCTCGCGCTCATCAGCCGTCAGAGTACGGAGCACGACGCCAGAACGCGATGCCGGAGCAGGTGCAGGCCGGACCGATTGTTGCGGCTGCTGGACGATGGTTTCCTGACCGGCAATGCGCGGCTTGGGCTGGAAGATGGACTTCGCCTCCGTCGCGGGTGTCGAAGCAGGCTTCGCCGGGCCGCCAAAGGTCTTGCGTTTTGTCTCTACCACCACCGTCTTGGTGCGGCCATGGGAGAAGCTCTGCTTCACGCGTGACTGTTCGATCGCTGGCCGTTTCAGGGTCAGTGTGCCACCGGGCTTTTTACCGTCTTTATCCGTCGTATCGTTCATATGCTCTACTTCTGACCCTTCGGACCCACGGGCCCCAAACCTTCGAAATTTGCCATGCGCTGGAGCTGTATCACCAGCCTATCGGCCAGTCCGCCAGCGGCGATGGCTGCATGTATCACATTTGACCGCCCAAATGCCAAATCCATTTCATCGCCTGAAAAAGAATCTGAGATGATGGTTTTCTGACCCGCCAGGCGATCCAGTTTCGCCACCCCGTCAGCGCCTGCACCTTGTGAATGCAGCAGCAGTGTGACGGTGGTTTTACGCAGTGCTTCTTCGACCTTCATGAAACCCTGAACGGCGAGACCGGCCTTGCGTGCCAGTGAAACTTGATTGACAGCCTGCTTTCTGAGCAGCATTCCGACCCTATCTGGCAATTCATCCGGCACTTTGCAATCGTCTTCGAAGCCACGGGCAAAAACCTGCCGCTTGATGGCATCGGCCAAAACCTTGCGCGAACAGGTGACCCAGACTCCCCGCCCCGGAAGTTTCGCCTGAAGATCAGGCACAACCTCACCATCGGGAGCGCGGGCAAAGCGCACCAATGCGTCCTCAACCGCTTCCTCGCGGGTGACGGCACACATGCGGGTGCGCAGCTTGGGAATGGCTAAGCTCTCGCTCAGGCGTCTGCCTCCGCTTCGGCTTCAGCATCGGAAGCAGGTGCCTCGATCCAGCCCAGTTGCACACGGGCCTGCATGATCATGGCTTCGGCATCCTGCGACGTTATATCCAGACCGGCGAATGCACCTTTGTGCTTGATGGTCTCGTTGTTCTTGCGCTCGTTCCAGCCCGTGAGATCATCGGTCGCAAGGTCTGCAAAGTCTTCGAGGGACTTTACACCAACTTCCCCAAGCGCCACCAACATCTGCCCGGTCATGCCGGCAAATCCTGCGAGATCATCCTGAACACCCAGCGCATGACGCCTGGCTTCCAGTTCCGCTGCCTGCTTTTCGAGAAAGGCAGTGGCGCGGGATTGCAGTTCTTCAGCTGTTGCATCATCAAGGCCATCGATGGAGGCAATTTCCGAGGCTTCGACGGAAACCAGTTCTTCCACAGCGGAGAAACCTTCTGAAGCCAGCAACTGGGCGAGAGTCTCGTCCACATCCAGTGCATCCACGAAGGTCTTGGTACGAGTGGCGAACTCCTTCTGGCGACGCTCTGACTCCTCGGCTTCTGTCATGATGTCGATATCCCAACCGGTGAGCTGTGAGGCGAGGCGCACGTTCTGTCCGCGACGGCCGATGGCGAGGGACAATTGCTCATCCGGCACCACGACTTCGATGCGCTCCACATCTTCGTCAAGCACCACTTTAGCCACTTCAGCAGGGGCGAGAGCGTTAACGACAAAGGTTGCAACATCGGGTGACCACTGGATGATGTCGATCTTTTCACCCTGCAATTCGTTGACGACAGCTTGCACACGGCTGCCACGCATACCCACGCAAGCGCCGACGGGATCGATCGAGCCGTCCTTCGAGCGCACGCCGATCTTGGCGCGGGAACCAGGGTCGCGGGCAACGGAGACCACTTCAACTACGCCATCATAAATTTCCGGAACTTCCTGGCCAAAGAGTTTCGCCATGAACTGCGGATGGGTACGCGACAAAAAGATCTGTGGGCCCCGCTGTTCGCGGCGCACGTCATAGACATAGGCGCGGATGCGATCGCCGGGGCGGAAGGTTTCGCGGGGTAACGCTTCATCGCGCCGCACGATGCCCTCGCCCTTGCCCAGATCGACGATGACGTTGCCATATTCGGCACGCTTCACGGTGCCGTTGACGATCTCGCCGATGCGGTCCTTGAACTCGTCGTACATGCGGTCGCGTTCGGCGTCGCGCACCTTCTGCACGATCACCTGCTTGGCTGACTGGGCGGCGATGCGGCCAAACTCGATGGGGGGCAGGGGTTCGGCGATATAGTCTCCAACCTGTGCGGCCGGATTTTTCTTCGCCGCTTCCTTCAGCAGAATCTGTGTTGCATCATTGTCGATGGTTTCAACGACCATGAGCAAACGATTGAGGCGGGTCTCGCCGGACTTGGGATCAATCTCGGCGCGGATTTCATTCTCAACGCCATAACGCGCCTTGGCGGCCCGCGTGATCGCGTCTTCCATGGCTTCAAGCACGATGGCCTTGTCGATGGATTTTTCCCGCGCCACGGCATCTGCGATTTGCAGAAGTTCAAGCCTGTTGGCGCTGACTGCGGTATTAGCCATTATCGGTTTCCTCTTCGGCTTTTGTAATCTGGTCTTCGTCAATTTCGGCACCATCGCCATATCCACTGGCAGGCAATCTGGAGCGGGCTGCTGCAATCAGTTCGTCGGTGAGGACAAGCACGGCATCATGAATATCGGTAAAGGGCAGGCCGATGAGCAGCTTGTCCTTTCCGCTTTCCGGATTGTCGATGAAGAGACGCACCTCTCCGTCGTGATAGCCTTCGAGCACGCCCTTGAAACGCTTCCGACCCGCGATGGGTGCGGTCATTTCAATCTTTGCTTCGTGACCATCCCAGTTCTCGAAATCCTCCGCGCGAACCAGCGGGCGATCAATTCCGGGGGAGGAGATTTCAAGTTGATATTTCGCCGAAATGATATCGGCCACATCGAGCATGGGAGAAAATGCCTTGGAAAAGCTTTCGCAATCATCTATGGTGAACGTGCCATCGGGCTGCTCCGCCATGATTTGCAGGGTTGAACCAAACATGCGCACGCGCACCAGCCGGAAGCCCATGCCTTCCAGCACCGGTTCAGCAAGCACGGCCACCCTGAGGGCGGGTCCGGTTTCGCGTGTGAGGCGGTTCGTCGTCAAAAGCTCCATCCGGATACAAAAAAAAGCGGGCCCCTTTCGGGACCCACTCCAAATCGATTGCTCGTTTTTGAGTGAATTCTTGTTGTCATGCATACACCCTCGGAAAAACTCATACAAGGGAAAAAAGCTTTCTCACGCGTCCAGCCTCACTTCACCCCTACCCGCTTGCGGGGAGCGGTGAAATCATCTCAAACGAAAATAGTTCTTGACAATGTTCTTGTTATGTTCTATCTCTTGCTGGAGACGGGAGTTGGGACGATGGGTTTTGTGTTGATGGTTTTCATGATGCTACTTGGGTTATTTCGCTTGGACAGGGTGTTCAGTGGCACCCGTCGTCTTATTGCCGCTGACCGAAAGGTTGTTGAAAACAACATCGCGGAAGCTGCAACGAGAACGAGGCCTTTGCGGCGGTTGGAGGTCATGACTGATGGAGTTTTGGCACGCTTCAATGTCAGGAAGTGTGAGCAGGTCTTGCCAAAACAGCGGAGGTTGGATTGGAATTCTACACTTCAGCCTGTGCCAGCCGAGATTTTGGGATCTGGCAATCTGCTCTGGCTCAACGCTCCCGGGCAGTCCTCGCCCAGTTGTTTCCAGCTCGTCATGTTCAGCACTTTTTCGCAGCGGGCGAGGGTGTTGCCTTCTGCGGTCCAGATGCAGGCGGTTTCGCCTTCTTTTACCGTGCCGCCCTTGTAGATGCAGGTGCAGATGGCCATGGCTGGGCTGGACAGCAACAGGACGAGGGTGAAAACAATCGAGAACTTCAGCATGGCTGGTTCCTCCGCTCGTCTTCAACACACCACATTCACAGGCGATGCGCAATGCTCTATGGGGGGTAAAACGGAGAAGTGCCATGCCGCTGGGAACCCATGATCACCCCTTCTACAAACCAAAATGGCGCAGAGTGGCCATCGTGGCTTCAACCGCCCTGTGGGCGATGTTTGAACTCTTGATCGCCAAGGATGGGTTCTGGACAGTGCTGGCCGTTGCCGTCTGGGCCTATTGTTTCTGGACGTTTCTCTTGAACTGGAAAGAGCAGGTTTAAGTCGTCGCCATTTTCTCCCTCACATTGCGGCCCTTATGTTTTTTGCGGACGTTGACGGTGGGCGTTTTTCATGGCCTGATCGGGGAAACGGGAGAAATGCAATATGGAATACCGCTCACTCGGCCACTCCGGCCTTAAGGTTTCGCTGCATACGCTGGGGACCATGAATTTTTCCGGCGAAGGCTTCTTCGGGATGGCCGGGTCTCTGTCGGTTAAGGAAACACAACGGCTTGTGGATATCGCCATTGATGCGGGCGTCAACCTGTTTGACAGCGCCAATGTCTATACCACCGGCAAATCGGAAGAGAATCTGGGCCAGGTGCTCAAGGGCAAGTCGGCGCAATTGCTTGTTGGCACCAAGGTGCGGTTCCCCATGGGGCAGGGCCCCAACGAGCAGGGCAATTCGCGCTGGCACATTATTCATGAATGCGAGGCAAGTCTCAAGCGGTTGGGGCGCGATCACATCGATATCTACTATCTGCATGAATGGGATGGCATGACACCGGTTGAGGAAAGCATGGCAGCACTGGACATGCTGGTGAGGCAAGGCAAGGTTCGCTACATCGGATGCTCGAATTTTTCAGGCTGGCATATCATGAAATGCCTGATGGCGTCGGAGGGCAATGGCCTTGCGAAATTTGTGGTGCAGCAGATTCATTACACAATCGAGGCGCGCGATGCGGAGTATGAGCTGATGCCGATAGCTGTTGATCAAGGCATCGGCATTCAGGTGTGGAGTCCGATTGCGGGCGGGCTTTTGTCCGGCAAGTTCCGCCGCAATGCGCCGCCGCCGCAATTGTCACGCCATGTGGCGGGCTGGGGTGAACCGCCGATCCGCGATGAGGAGAGGCTTTACAATATCATTGATGCGCTGGTGAAAGTGGGCGAGGCGCGTGGTGTGTCGGCGGCACAGGTGGCGCTGGCTTGGCTGGCGGGCAGGCCCGCGGTTTCGTCGATCATTGTGGGGGCGCGCACCGAGGCGCAATTGAAGGACAATCTTGCGGCGTCGTCGCTGGTATTGACTGCCGATGAGCGGAAGGCGCTTGATGATGTGAGCCTGCTGCCGCTGATCTACCCCTATTGGCACCAGCTCAATGCGGCATCGCGGCTGGGAGCCGCTGATCTGTCGTTGATGGCACCTCATGTGGCGAATATGAAGCCAAGGATGTGATCAGTTCCACCAGCCCTGATGCTCCCTGGTGGGTTGGCGCAGAATGCCGTCACCGGGTTTGGGTGGTTCGATTTCCATGAGGTAGCGCTGTTCCGGTCCCATGCGGTTGTAGAGTTCGGGAGTGAGATAGTCGAGTTGCAGCAATTGCTGCGGCAGATCGCGCCGCGTGTAGGTCAGATGCATCATGCGGCGCGGCATGGCGGATTTTTTCACGGTGCCGGAATGCCACATGGAGGAATTGCAGATGATGGCTGAACCTGCCGGTGCCTGCACAAGCAACTCGCCTGGATACGGTGCGCCCAAGTCTTCCGGCACCCGTGCCTTGTCTTCTGCGTTCAGCGGCGTCGGCTCCCAATCGCCGATGTTGACAGTGGGCACATTGATCGGCGCCCACTTGTGCGAGCCCGGCACCACGCGGGTGGGGCCATTGTCCAGCGTCATGTCATCAAGCATCAGCATGGCGTTCACGACCCACCAGTCATCATCGAATTTCTTTGGTACGTCCACATGCATATCCTGCTGACCATGGCCCATCACAGGGTCGCGCAGATTGGCTCCGTGCAGCTTGATTTCACCGAGCAGATAGGATGATGCGGCGAGAACTTCGGGAATAGCCAGCATCTTGTCGAAAGCCGTGGTCTTGTTGAAGATGTTGGAAATGCGCCGTGCACCCGGTTCCACATGCACCTCATGGCCCCCGCGCACGTTCTCGGCGGCATGAATGCGCTCGAACTCCTCACGCATGGTCTTGATGTCGGCATCGGACAGGACGTTTTCGACGACGAAGAAACCTTGCTCGTCGAGTTCGCGTTTCTGTGCCGCAGAAATGCAGTTCATCTTGATGCCGAGGGTGTGCAGGGCTTGCCGTGTGTACATGGTGTGGCTCTCCTATTGTAATTTCAGTGTGGCCCAGAAGCGCTCTATGATCTGCTCTTCACCGGGTGCTGTGTTCCTGTCGGTGCGGGTGATCAACATGGTGCCGCCCCGGCCCTGTTTGAGGGCAAGGACTTCGACCACGGCATCATCGCCAGGGGCCTTTAACGTGTTGCGCGTGCCCTTGACCACGGTACCGTCTTTCAGCATACGGGTGTGAGGTGCGGTTTCGCGGCTGGCTCCTGCAGTCACGTCATCATCGGTCATCTTGCTGGTCATCAGGTCCACGAGCTGCGAGGCATCAAGATCCGGATAGGTCTGCACGAGGATCATTGTGCCCAGTGCACTGGCCAGCAGATGTTGGTAGGTGTCCTTATCGATTTCACTTGTCGCCACGCTGAGGCTGCCGGGGTATTCAAAGCTCACCCCTTTGGTGGCAAATATGCTGGTGGATTTGCGCTCCAGTTTCAGCGTCAATTCGGTACCATCGGGTTGTTGGACTTTTTGCTCGGTATCGAGATTGAGGTCAATCTTCTGGCCGTTGATGGTGAGGGTGTAGTTTCCGTCGGCAACAGCCAGGCAGGGCCAGAAGGTCACT
>JANNNG010000125.1:0-4073 GCA_031398425.1 Hyphomicrobiales bacterium
GTTGCCGGGCTTTCGAGGGTGTTCTCCTTGAAGGAGTCCCAGAAGGCCGGATCATCGGCCAAGCCTTCGCCCGACAAATCATCCTCGCCCATTTCCTTGAGGATTGCAGAGGCAACGGACAAACAGAAACTGGTGTAGGCATAGCCCTCCGGCCAGCGCGACAACACATGATCACCAAGTTTTTCAGGTGCGTCGAGATTTGGCACTGCCTCCAACGGTTTTGCGTCGATCAGCTCCTTCAGCATCAGGCCAGCAGCATAGATGACGAAGTCATGGCGATTGGCGTCGGCCAGGTGCTTGGTGGCGTCGAAACGTTCGCGCCATTTGGCAAAGGCGGTAGCCAAGGCGGCATGATCGACATGGGGTGACAGGCCTGAGTCCTTGAACAGCAGCTCCAGATTGCGCTCGAAACTCTGCAAAATCGTCCGAAACCGCCGCGCGTCGTGGGCAAGGCCGGTGGTTTCAGACATTTCTGTTATCAGTGCGGTAGGCATGATTTGACCTGTGACGCTAACATGGCTTGACGAACAGCGTCCCGCAAGGTTCAATTTGTCTCATGACCATTGCTCTTCGATCTGCTGATTCAATCACCGCCCACGCCGTTTGCATGGCAGCGGGTGTGCGCGACGGCTTGCGCACTGCGCAATATTATGTGCGCGACCTCTCAAAAGCGGATGGTATCGCCAACGAACTGGTCAAGCAACCTACTCTTCTGTCTCGTTTCGTGGCGATACTGGCAAGGAGTATTGACCAGCTTCTCTCGTGCGCTGCCGACATGTCGGTGCGCCTGTTCGTGCCGAAATGGCGTGACCTCCCCTCGCCCTTTGCACCGGGCATGCGTGGTGAAGTCATTGAAGCGATCAGGCAAAACCGCCTTGTTCTGACGTCGCTGTTTACCGCCTACTTCTTCCGCGCCGCCAAGCACATTCTTGAAAACGGCTCGGAGGGTCCATTTCTGGTGCTGGAACATCGCATCGATGCCGCAAGGCGGCTGATGGCTGAAAACCCTTCCACGCCAGGAGAAGAGCCAACAACCGTCCTGGCCCGGGCGTTGCTAAACCTTGTGGAGGCCGATACGATTGCTCGTTCTGGCAAGGTGAAGCCACAATTTGCGTTTCTGAAGGGCGATGATCCAAATCTTGCTGTCATGGCGACAGCCTGTGTGGCACTGCTTATTGCGGAAGATGGAAAGCCCATCGAATCCTTGAACGATGACGAATTTTTCGCAATTGCAGGCGCACTGTTGGCGCCACGACTTCCGGAAATGCAACTGGCACTTGGCAAGCGCGATATCGATGCCCTTGCCTTGACGTTGAAAGCCGTCCGCGATCTGTACTGACCGATCAGTGTGGGTAGCGATCAAACCGTGGCAGGTCATGAACTGACGCCATCCAACTGATGCTGTCTGCCATCTGAACATGTTTTTGCGCGGGCAACTGACCGGGATCGTCAAGGGTGGCGGTCTGAACGTCGATCAGGCCCGGCAGGTTTTCCTCATTCCTATAAAACAAGCCCGTGCCGCAGTCGGCACAAAACAGTCGCCGACCGTGTTCTGAAGATTTGTAAGTGCGTGGGGTTCCGCTGATCTTGACCTGGTCAACTGGCAACATGGCCCAGCCCACCATGGGCGCACCTGCATGGCGACGACAGTCTGAACAATGACAGAGCGCGTGGTTCAGAATTTCCGCCGACATGTCATATTGAATATTGCCGCAATGGCATTGCCCGTGAAGCATGTCTGATGTCTCCTCTTGCGATTTTCTGCCTTATACATTCTTCTGATTATGGGCGTTCTTTCTGTCAATCATCGTCAGCAGCAAATAATGATACATATTGACTTTTCTACGCGGAATGTTTCATTATTGGCGCATCGCCGCCAACTTTTCGAGCCCCTCCATGTCCGCTGCACACACTGCCAAATCCCAGAAGAAGGGCAGCAACGTGCGCCCGTTCTATGCCAAGCATACAAAGGAACAATTGCGTCTCGCCTTGAAACGCATGTGGTTGATCCGGCGTTTTGAGGAAATGGCCGAGGAATCCTATATCCGGGGGCTGACCCATGGCACCATGCATTTGTCCATCGGCCAGGAAGCTTCCGCCGTCGGCATCTGCATGGATTTGACGGACCGGGACTATATCACCTCAACCCATCGCGGCCATGGCCACTGCCTTGGCAAGGGGGCTGAGGTCAAATACATGTTTGCGGAATTCTTTGGCAAGGAAGAGGGCTATTGCCGGGGCCGCGGCGGCTCCATGCATATCGCTGATGTGGCCACGGGAAATCTTGGTGCCAATGGGATCGTGGGTGGTGGCCTGCCGCTGGCGACAGGGGCCGCACTTGCGATCAAGCAACGCAAGGGCAAGGACGTTGCGGTGTGTTTTTTTGGCGATGGCGCCAACAACGAGGGCGCGTTCCACGAGTCACTCAACATTGCCGCCGTGTGGAACTTGCCGGTCGTTTATGTCTGCGAGAACAATCAGTATGGCATGTCGGTATCAACCGAACGTTCAACGGCTGTGCAGGACATTGCCACCCGTGCCATTGCTTACAACATGCCCGGCGTGATCGTGGATGGCAACAACATCGCCGATGTGAACGAGGCCATGATGGTGGCCATGGAGCGTGCGCAAAAAGGTGAAGGTCCATCCCTCATCGAGTGCAAGACCTATCGCACGCGCGGTCATTCGCGTTCGGACCGCAACAAGTATCGCAGCAAGGACGAGATCGAGGAATGGAAATTGAAGGATCCCATTCCAATGTTCGAGACTGAATTGCAGGGTCACGGCATCCTGACTGAAACCGAAGTGCAGGCTGTCAGGGATGAAGTTGAAAAAGATGTGGCCGATGGTTTTGCTTTTGCACAAGGCGGCACCGATCCAACACCAGACACCGTGTTGCGTGATGTCTATACAGTCGGAGGTGTGGCATGAGTACTCGCGAACTGAGTTTTGCCCAGGCCATTCAAGAGGGCATGGCGCAAGCCATGGAGGCCGATGAGCGCGTGTTCATCATGGGCGAAGATATCGGCGTTTACGGTGGTGCCTTCGGTGTGACGGGCGATCTCGTGCATCGTTTTGGTGAGGACCGCGTGCGCGATACACCGATTGCAGAACTGGGTGGTGCCGGTGTAGCCGTGGGTGCTGCTGTGGCGGGTGCCAGGCCCATTTACGAATTCCAGTTTTCAGATTTTTCGACGCTGGCCATGGAGCAGATCGTCAACCAGGCGGCGAAGATGCGCTATATGCTGGGCGGCAAGGCTTCGGTGCCCGTGGTGTTCCGCATGCCCTGTGGTTCCGGCACGGGGGCTGCTGCACAACACTCGCAATCACTGGAAGCCTGGTTTGGTCATGTGCCGGGCTTGAAGGTGTTGCAGCCGTCAACGCCCGAGGACGCCAAGGGCATGTTGCTGGCGGCGATTGATGACCCGGACCCGGTGCTGATTTTCGAACACAAACTGCTCTACAAGATCAAGGGTCATGTGCCGGAGGAGATGTATCGCACGGAGATTGGCAAGGCCGTCGTGCGGCGCGAGGGGAGCGATGTGACTGTGGTTGCAGGGTCCATCATGCTGCACAAGGCGCTGGAAGCCGCCGAAGTTCTCGCAGGCGAGGGCATCAGTGTCGAAGTCATTGATCTCCGTTCCATTCGCCCCATCGACACATCCACGATCATTGAAAGCGTCAAGAAAACCACGCGCCTTGCCGTTGTCTATGAAGGCGTGAAGACGCTCGGTATCGGTGCTGAAATATCTGCCTGCATCGCGGAGAGCGAAGCTTTTGATTTTCTTGATGCGCCGATTTTGCGCATGGGTGGCGTGGAAAGTCCGATCCCCTACAGCCCGATTCTGGAAAAGGCTGCCGTGCCGCAGACCGATGGTATCATCGAGAATTTGCGCAAGCTGGTGAAGGGCGGGATTTGACACCATGGCTGTCGAGGTCATCTTCCCGAAGGTTGACATGGACATGGACCATGGCACGATTTCCAAATGGCACATCAAGGACGGCGACACCGTCAAGAAGGGCCAGGCGGTTTTCGAGATTGAAACCGACAAGTCGGCCATGGAGATTGAGTC
>JANNNG010000301.1:0-2005 GCA_031398425.1 Hyphomicrobiales bacterium
ATGCCTGCGGTTTCGTCGTCATCCTTGCCGTCTTCCTCGACGTCCTCAAGGCTGATCAGTTCAACGTCACCGGTTTCGGCATCTTCGGTTTCTTCCACCACGCGGGGCTTCTGCACCACGGGTGCTGCATTGGGATAATCCGCTTTTGACGGCAGAATGGCTGCGGCCACAAAGCTGGTGCCGCATTTGGGACACGTGATGGGATCCTTGAGCAGATCGTAAAAACGTGCGGCGCAATTGGGGCAGGTGCGCTTGGTGCCCAGTTCGGCACTGACCATGGAGATACCTCTTCGTCGTGAAATGGAAAGTTGGCGCTCCATGACACGCTCCGACCCGAATGTCAAAAGCAGGTTTGTGGGTGGTGACAGGTGGTTCCAACCCGTGTAGGGACAGGCCATGTCAGCTTCCGTCCCGCCACAGCCCTTCACATCACGCAAAGCATCAAAACTCACAGGCACCTTGCAAGTGCCGGGCGATAAATCCATGTCGCACCGCGCTTTGATGTTTGGTGCCATCGCCAAGGGCGAAACCGTTGTGGAAGGTTTGCTGGAAGCAGAAGACGTGGTGAACACGGCCAAGGCCATGGCGGCTCTTGGGGCCAAGGTCGCCAAGGGTGAGGACGGCAAGTGGCGCATCAAGGGTGTGGGCCTCAAAGGCCTGCACTCGCCGCGCATGCCGCTGGATTTTGGCAATTCGGGAACTGGCGCGCGGCTCGCCATGGGCCTGATGTGCACCACACCCATGGTCGCCCGCTGTGTGGGTGATGCGTCGTTGTCAAAACGCCCCATGGGCCGCGTGACCGAGCCCTTGACACTCTTTGGTGCCCGCTTTGATGCCTCCGAAGGAGAGCGTTTGCCGCTCACTCTGCATGGCGCACCCAAACCCAAAGCAATCACCTATACATTGCCTGTGGCCTCGGCCCAGGTGAAATCTGCCGTGCTGCTTGCGGGCATTCATGCCGTGGGTACCACAACCGTCATCGAACCCGTGGCCACGCGCGACCACACCGAACGCATGCTGAAAGCCTTTGGCGCGAAGATCGCAACTGTTGAAAAAGACGGCGCGCGACATATCTCCATCACCGGCGGCACGGAACTCAAGGCGCAGAAAATTTCGGTGCCGGGCGATCCTTCTTCAGCGGCCTTCCCCATGGTCGCTGCGCTCATCACGGAAGGCTCTGACATTCTCATTGAGAATATCATGCTCAATCCCACGCGAACGGGATTGATCACGACGCTGCAGGAAATGGGGGCGGACATATCAATCCAAACCAGGCGCATGGCCGGTGGCGAAGACGTGGGTGATCTGCGCGTGAAATCGTCAAAGCTGCGTGGCGTCTTGGTGCCCGCCGAACGCGCCCCCTCGATGATCGACGAGTATCCCATCCTCGCTGTGGCCGCCGCTTTCGCCGAGGGCACCACGCGCATGAACGGGCTTGAAGAATTGCGCGTCAAGGAATCAGATCGTCTCGCCGCCGTCGAGGCAGGCCTCACCATCAATGGTGTCATGACGCAATCAGGCCCGGACTGGCTCGAAGTGCAGGGCGGAGGTGCCCCCGGTGGCGGCAAGGTCACAACCCACATGGACCACCGCATCGCCATGTCCTTTCTCGTCATGGGTCTGGCATCGCGCATTCACACCACGGTCGATGATGCAAGTTTCATCGCCACGTCATTTCCCGGTTTTGCCGAACTGCTGAATGGCCTTGGTGCCAAGATCACGCCCGCATGATCATAGCAGTCGATGGACCCTCCGCCGCAGGCAAGGGCACCATCGCCCGCGCCATCGCCACGCATTTGGGCTATCATTTTCTGGATACTGGATCGCTTTACCGCATGGTCGGTCTGGCGATGATCAACGCGGGCAAGACTGCAGACGATGTTGCTTCAGCCAAAGCCTTTGCAGAATCACTCGACCCAGCAAAAATTCAGGACCGCGATCTCCGCACGGAAACCGTGGCCGCCATGGCCAGCAAAGTCGCCGCCATTCCGGAAGTCCGAACAGC
>JANNNG010000084.1:0-30194 GCA_031398425.1 Hyphomicrobiales bacterium
GGAGTTCACAAGATTGCAAAGTCTCCTTCGTAAAGCATTGATCTTATAAGATATAGTCACGCGGTTCCAACTCTGCTAAGGGCCGGGCCGGAAAGGACACGTATCATGCGACAAGCCACAGTCGAGCGATCAACCACGGAAACCAAAGTGACCTGTGTCGTCAATCTTGATGGTGAAGGCCGCTTTGATGTGAAGACCGGTGTTGGCTTTTTCGACCACATGATGGAGCAGCTCTCGCGCCATTCCCTCATCGACATCACGTTGAAGGCCGAAGGTGATCTGCATATCGATGATCACCACACGGTAGAAGATTCGGGCATTGCGTTAGGGCAGGCAGTTGCGAAAGCACTGGGGGACCGCAAGGGTATTCGCCGCTACGGCTCCTGCGATCTCGCCATGGATGAAACCTTGTCACGCTGTGCCATCGATGTCTCTGGTCGCGCCTTCCTGGTCTTCAAGGCCAGCTTCCCGCGCGACAAGATCGGAACCTTCGACACTGAATTGGTGCGCGAATGGTTCCAGGCCTTCGCCATCAATGCCGGCATCACGTTGCATCTGGAAAATGCCTATGGCGAAAATGCCCATCATATTGCTGAAGCCAGCTTCAAGGCCCTGGCGCGTGCGCTGCGTGACGCCGTTGAAATTGATCCCCGCCAGAAGGATCGCATTCCCTCCACCAAGGGTTCGTTGAGCGGCTGAGATGAAAACCGTCATCATCGACTACGGCTCGGGAAATCTGCACTCGGCCCACAAGGCTTTTGAACGCGCTGCAGCCGACAACAACATCAAGGGCGAGATAGTGGTGTCATCGCGCGTCGCCGATGTGGCAACGGCTGATCGCATCGTGCTGCCTGGTGTCGGTGCCTTCAGGGATTGCCGTAACGGCCTTTATGCTGTTGACGGCCTGCGCGATGTCTTGCAGCAGCGCATCATCGTCGGCGGCTTTCCATTCCTGGGTATTTGTGTGGGCATGCAATTGTTGGCAACGCGGGGATTGGAACATGAGGTGAAATCAGGCCTCGGCTGGGTGGCCGGAGACGTCGTGAAAATCACTCCGCAGGACGCCTCATTAAAAATTCCGCACATGGGTTGGAACACGCTGGATGTGCATTCTCCTCACGATCTGTTGCAAGGCATCGAAACCGGCCCCCAGGGACTGCACGCCTATTTCGTCCATTCCTATCATCTGCAAGCCACTCTGCCAGAAGATGTGGTGGCGACCACCGATTATTCCGGCCCCGTAACGGCAATTGTCGGCTACGAAAACATTGTGGGCACGCAGTTTCATCCAGAAAAAAGCCAGGCCCTCGGGCTGAAGATGATCGCGAATTTCCTGCGGTGGAAGCCATGATCCTCTTTCCCGCCATCGACCTCAAGGACGGCAAATGTGTACGTCTCAAACACGGCGACATGGCGCAGGCCACCATCTACAACGATAGTCCGGCCGACCAGGCCAAGGCCTTCGAAGACCAGGGCTTTGAATGGCTTCACGTGGTCGATTTGAATGGCGCTTTCGAGGGCCACTCCGTCAATGGTTTCGCCGTCGAATCGATTTTGCAAGCCAGTAAAAACCCTTTGCAACTGGGCGGCGGCATTCGCACGCTGCAACACATCGAAAGCTGGCTCAACAGGGGTGTCGCCCGAGTCATTCTCGGCACCATCGCCGTACGCGATCCCGCACTGGTGAAAGAAGCCTGCAGACTTTTCCCGGGCAAAGTGGCCGTGGGCATCGACGCGAAGGGCGGCAGAGTCGCGGTGGAAGGCTGGGCCGAATCGTCATCCCTTGGTGTGATTGAACTCGCCAGAAAATTTGAGGGTGCAGGTGTTGCAGCCATCATCTACACGGACATTGACCGCGACGGCATCTTGACCGGCATCAATTGGGCCTCGACAATCGACCTCGCCAATGCCGTCGCCATCCCTGTGATCGCATCAGGGGGTCTTGCCTCCATGGACGACATTCACCGCATGCTCTTGCCCGATGCCAGAAAACTGGCAGGTGCGATCACGGGAAGGGCCTTGTATGATGGCAGACTTGATCCAAAACAGGCGTTGAAACTCATTTCGGAGGCGTATCGATGAGCAAAGTACTTCTCGTCACAGGTGGTTCGCGCGGCATTGGTGCCGCTACAGCCCGCATGGCCATTGCCGAGGGTTATGATGTTGCGGTCAACTATGTCGGCGACAAGAAAGCTGCCGATGCACTGGTGGCCAAACTCGGAAAGCGCAGCATTGCTGTGCAGGGCGATGTCTCGAAGCCCGACGACATTCAACGCCTGTTCAACGAAACCGAAAACAGCTTTGGCCCCATCACACATCTCGTGAACTCCGCTGGCGTCACCGGCAAGTCCTCCCGTCTGGATCGCGCCGACGTGCAAACCATTGTCGACACCATCGCCATTAACCTCACAGGCACCATCCTTTCCAGTCAGGAAGCCGTGCGCCGCATGTCCACCCTGCACGGCGGCAAGGGCGGTGTGATCGTCAACCTATCGTCTGCCGCAACTACCTTGGGCAGTCCTGGCGAATACACCTGGTATGCTGCAGCAAAAGGCGGCGTGGACTCTTTCACCATCGGACTCGCCAAGGAAGTGGCCATGGAAGGCATTCGCGTGGCGTCGGTGACGCCGGGCATGACAGACACAGAAATTCACGAGCGTTCAACGCAAGACATCTCACGCATCGAACGCATCCGCCCCACCATTCCCATGCAGCGCATCGGCACCACAGACGAAATCGCGCATGCCATCCTGTTCCTCTTGTCCGACAAGGCAAGCTACATCACCGGCACCACTCTACGCGTGGCAGGAGGCCGATAGGAATGTTGCCTTGCTGAAAGCCCGCGTCATTCCCTGCCTTGATGTGAAAGATGGCCGCGTCGTCAAGGGCGTGAACTTCGTCGATTTGCGTGATGCCGGTGATCCTGTCGAAGCCGCCAAAGCCTATGACGCTGCAGGTGCCGACGAACTCTGCTTTCTCGACATTGCAGCAACCCACGAGAATCGTGGCACCATGCTGGACGTTGTTCAACACACCGCCGCCCAATGCTTCATGCCGCTCACAGTGGGAGGCGGCGTGCGCACGCTGGATGATATTCGCAATCTCCTCCTCGCCGGTGCGGACAAGGTCTCAATCAATTCAGCTGCTGTCGCAAACCCCGAATTTGTGAAACAAGCTGCAGAAAAATTTGGCAGCCAGTGCATCGTGGTCTCGATTGACGGCAGGGAAACAGCACCTGGAAAATTTGAAATCTTCACCCATGGTGGCAGGAAAGAAACTGGCCTTGATGCGGTCGTCTTCGCAGAACAGATGAATGCCTTGGGTGCTGGGGAATTGATGCTGACCTCCATGGACCGGGACGGCACACGCGCAGGCTACAACATTGCCTTCACCCGCACCATCGCCGATGCCGTGTCGATTCCCGTCATCGCCTCAGGCGGCGTGGGCACGCTGCAGCATCTTGTCGAAGGCATCAGGGAAGGCCACGCCACAGCCGTGCTTGCCGCCTCGATTTTTCATTTTGGCAGCTTTACAATTGCGCAGGCCAAGCAGGCGATGGCGGATGCAGGAATTCCAGTGAGGGTGCAGTAATGGGGCAATTCCACCAACTTGAGAAGCTCGTTGGCGACATCGCAGTGAAGGCCAGCGCTTCGCCTGAAGTGTCCTACACAGCCAAACTCATCTCACAAGGTGTGGCCAAATGCGCCAAGAAATTCGGCGAGGAAGCTGTAGAATTGGCACTCGCATCTGTTAGCAAAAACAAAACTGAAACAGCAAAAGAAGCTGCTGACGTGCTCTATCATTTTTTTGTTCTGCTTGCAGTAACTGGCGTTACGCCAAATGACGTTATGGCAGAACTCAAACGCCGCGAAGGCACTGGCGGTCTGGTCGAAAAGGCGTCACGCAGAGATGGTTGATTTCGCCGAAGACTTCGCCCGCGAAGTCTCGCCCTTCCGCAGATTCTCCCGTGATGAATGGGCAGCACTCCGCGCCGACACGCCTATGACTTTGACGCAGGACGACCTCAACGAAGTGCGTTCTCTCAATGATCGCATAGATCTTGACGAAGTTGAGACGATCTATCTGCCATTGTCGCGCCTCATGAACCTGTATGTGCAGGCGTCGCAAAAACTGTTTCATGCCTCAAACATGTTCCTGCATCGCCAGGACTTGAAGGTGCCCTACGTTATCGGTGTCGCTGGTTCCGTAGCGGTGGGCAAAAGCACGTCGGCGCGCATTCTCAGGCGGTTGCTTTCGCGCTGGCCGTCGCACCCGAAAGTCGATCTCGTCACGACCGATGGCTTCCTCATGCCGAATGCGATCCTCAATCGTGAAGGGTTGATGAACCGCAAGGGCTTTCCTGAAAGCTACGATCTGCAACGCATTCTGCGTTTCATGGCAGATATCAAGTCCGGCGAGCGCGATGTGGAGGCACCACTCTATTCGCACCTCACCTACGACGTGCTGCCGGACAAAACCCAGGTCATCGACCAACCCGATATCCTGATCATCGAGGGCATCAACGTATTGCAAACCGGTCGCCCGCCCAGGGACGGTCGCGGCATTCCCAACACTTCCGACTTCTTCGACTTCTCGATCTTCATCGACGCGGAAGAGGAAGATCTGAAACACTGGTACATCGAACGCTTCTTCTCCTTGCGCAACGGCGCCTTCAAAGACGCCAAATCCTACTTTCACCGCTACGCGTCATTAAGCGACTATGAAGCAACTGAAATGGCCACCTGCATCTGGAACAGCATCAACCTCGTGAACCTGCGCGAAAACATTCTGCCGACAAGGCCACGGGCGGATTTGGTGTTGCGTAAAGGTGCGGATCACAAGGTACGCAGCGTGTTTCTCAGGAAGTTGTGAGCGGGGAGAGAAAGGCCCCCCTCCCCCCTTCGGGGTACTCCCCCAACAAGTTGTGGGAGAAGCCAGACGCTCGTCCTTCCCCAATTTGTTGGGGAGAGCCCGAAGGGCGAAGGGGGGCCTTTCCCCCTATTTCCGCTTCCCCGTCATCGCAACAACCTCATCCGTGTCATCCAGCAAAACCAGCACGGCCTTGCGCGCCGCCACAGGATCACCCGCAATCACAGCCCGTGCAATGGCTTCGTGCAGTTTCAAGGCCTGTCGATAATGCGGATTGCGTTGCGTAGTGAATTCAAACAGGTTGGCAAGCGTTTCATCAATCAGGATATTGAACGGCACCAGCAGATCATTATTGGCTGCACTCAGAAGTGCCTCATGAAACTGCACATCGGCCGCCACCATTTCAGGGTGCGCCTTGGCCTTGCGCATGTCGTCCAAGGCATTCACCAACTCATCGATTTGCCGTGTCGTGCGCTTGCGCGCCGCAAGTTCGGCAATGCCGGGTTCAACGATGCGGCGAAATTCCTGTGTTGAAATCAAAAACGCCTTGCGATCAGTCGCTGAGCGGTGCCACGCCAGCACGTCACGGTCCAGAAGGTTCCAACGGATCTTTGGTTCAACCCGCGAACCCACTTTCGGTCGCGATGCAATCAGGCCCTTGGCCGCCAACGCCTTGATGGCCTCTCGCACTGCGGTGCGGCTCGCAACGTACATCTCACCCCAAGCCGCTTCATTAGGTAAAAGCATCCCCGGCTTGAATTCACCGCCCAGAATCCGCTCACCGATGCCCCGCGCAATCAGGCTGTGCAGCTTGCCCCCTGTGGTTCTTTTGTCTCCCCGCATGCGCCCATGTTTCAATTTGCCAATTATCATACAAATTCCCTTGATCAGGTCTCAGGCTCACTCTAAGAGTCCGCCCGGCTTCAACACAAGCCCCGTGCGTTTCGGGTGCTGTTGAGCTTTCACTAGGGAGGATAAACTGATGATGAATCGTAGACATTTTCTGGCCACCACCGTTGCCGCAGCCGTTGCCGCAACGAGCGGTGCAGCCTTGGCCGAAGGCAAGGGCCTGATCGGTATCTCCATGCCGACCAAGTCTTCCACCCGCTGGATTTCCGATGGCGAATCCATGGTGAAGGAATTCACCGCATTGGGCTACGAAGTTGACTTGCAGTATGCTGAAGACGATATTCCAAATCAGCTGGCCCAGATCGAAAACATGGTCACCAAGGGTGCCAAGGTCCTGATCGTCGCCGCAATCGACGGCACCACGCTGTCCGACATTCTGAAAAAGGCAAAGGAAGCCGGCGCCAAGGTATTTGCCTATGACCGCCTGATTTCAAAGACAGGTGATGTGGACTATTACACGACCTTCGACAATTTCGGCGTTGGCGTGTTGCAGGCCAATTCGCTGGTCGCGGGCCTGAAAGAACGCTTCGCCGGCGTGAAGCCATGGAATGTTGAACTGTTCGGCGGCTCGCCAGATGACACCAACGCCTTCTATTTCTATGATGGCGCCATGTCGGTCCTGCAGCCCATGATCGACGCTGGCGAAATCGCCATTGTATCCGGCCAGATGGGCATGGACAAGGTGGGAACGCTGCGTTGGGACGGTGCCGTGGCCCAGGCCCGCATGGATAACCTGCTTTCCGCCAATTACACCGACAAGAAGGTGCATGGCGTTCTCGCACCTTACGATGGTCTTTCACGCGGCATCATCTCCTCGCTGAAGGGTGTGGGCTATGCGCCCGGCGCTGAAATGCCCATCGTCACAGGTCAGGACGCTGAAACAGCTTCCGTCAAGGCCATGATGTCTGGTGAACAATATTCAACCGTGTTCAAGGACACGCGCGAACTCGCCAAGACCACCGCAAAGATGGTGGACACGGTCATGGGCGGCAAGGAACCGGAAATCAACGACACCAAGACCTACAACAACGGTGTGAAAGTCGTGCCGTCCTATCTGCTGACACCATATTCAGTCGGCAAGGGCGACATCGACAAGATGCTGGTTGAGTCCGGCTACATCAAGAAAGAAGATCTGCAATAAACTGAAGTTGCGTCAAGGCCCCGCAAGTTAACTTGCGGGGCCTTTGTTTTCAGGTCATCTTGGTAACGAAGAGCGGATCAACCGCTTCGAATTCCGGAAGGGCTTGGCTTTTGAAGTCGAAGGCCCCCATCGCCCTTCGGGCACTTCCCCAACGAGTTGGGGAAGGACTCGCAGATAGCTCTCCCCCAACTTGTTGGGGGAGTACCCCGAAGGGGGGAGGGGGGCCTTTGGAAAACACAAGCAACAACCTTCCCACCAAAGGGACTACACAACACGGCAATGCAGCCCATTCTTGAAATGCGCGCCATCACCAAGACCTTTCCGGGCGTAAAAGCGCTGACGGACGTACACCTGTCTGTGATGCCCGCCGAAATTCATGCCGTGGTCGGTGAAAATGGTGCTGGTAAATCGACATTGATGAAAGTGCTGTCAGGCGTTTACCCCTCAGGCACCTTTGACGGTGAAATCGATTTTGAAGGCAGCACCCGCCAGTTTCGAAGAATCGCTGACTCGGAAGACATCGGCATCATCATCATCCATCAGGAACTCGCCCTGGTTCCGTTGCTCTCCATTGCCGAAAACATTTTCCTGGGCCACGAAACCGCTGAGAGAGGCATCATCAATTGGTACGAAGCCTTTGATCGCACCAAGGGCCTGCTCAAGAAAGTGGGGCTGAACGAACACCCCAATACCCTCATCACCAATATCGGCACGGGCAAACAGCAACTCGTTGAAATTGCCAAGGCTCTGAACAAGAAGGTGAAGCTGCTCATTCTGGACGAGCCAACATCAAGCCTCAACGAAAAAGACTCGAACGCCCTGCTGGAGTTACTGAAAGGCTTCAAGGCCCAAGGCATCGCCTCCATCCTCATCACCCACAAATTGAACGAGGTAATGAAAGTCGCCGATCGCATCACCGTGATCCGCGATGGCAAGACTATCGACACGATGGATGTCAGCACCGGTGAAGTGAACGAAGACCGCATTATCAAGGCCATGGTGGGCCGTGATTTGTCGGAACGTTATCCACCGCGCGAACCGAAGATCGGCGACCCATTGCTTGAGGTCAAGAACTGGAGCGCCTATCACCCCATTCACGCCGACAGGCAAGTCATCAAGGGCGTGAACCTCAATATCCGTGCTGGTGAAGTCGTCGGCATCGCCGGTCTCATGGGGGCAGGTCGCACGGAATTCGCCATGTCGCTGTTTGGCCGTTCCTACGGCAAGCGCATCTCAGGTGACGTGTTCATGCACGGCAAACCCGTCGATGTCTCGACCATCCCAAAGGCCATGGACGCAGGTCTCGCCTATGTCACCGAAGACCGCAAGACCTACGGCCTCGTGCTCATCGACCACATAAAGCACAATGTTTCTCTCGCCAATCTTGAAGACGTGGCCGACAGAGGCGTGGTCAACGATATCAAGGAAATCAATGTCGCCACCGGCTATAGAAAGTCTTTAGGCATCCGCTCCTCCGGAATCTATCAGACCACCGTCAATCTCTCCGGCGGCAATCAGCAAAAGGTCGTGTTGTCGAAATGGCTGTTCACCAGCCCGGAAGTTCTGATTCTCGATGAACCCACGCGCGGCATTGATGTGGGTGCCAAATACGAAATCTACGGCATCATCAACAGGCTTGCCGGTGAAGGCAAGGCTGTCATCGTCATCTCCTCGGAAATGCCGGAATTGCTTGGCATTTCCGACCGCATCTATGTGATGAACGAGGGAAAATTCGTGGCCGAAATGCCTGCGAAAGAAGCAACACAGGAAAAGATCATGCGCGCCATCATGAAATCTTGGGGACAAACAGCATGACCGATATCGCAGCCAAGTCCGAACGCCCGTCCATCGCAAGTTTCGTGAAGGCCAATATCCGCGATTATGCCCTGCTGCTCTCGCTGCTGGCCATCATGCTGTTTTTCCAGTTCATGACCAAGGGCATCCTGTTCACGCCCCTCAACATGACCAACATCATTCTGCAAAACAGCTACATCGTCATCATGGCGCTGGGCATGCTGCTCATCATCGTGGCGGGCCACATCGATTTGTCCGTGGGCTTTCTCTCGGGCTTCATCGGTGCCATTGCGGGCGTTCTGATGGTGTCCAACCCGCTCTGGCCCGTGGCGCTGAAAATGGGAACTGTCCCCGCCGTGCTGATCTGCCTTGTCGTCGGCACCGCCATCGGCGCATTGCAGGGCTGGTTCGTGGCCCGTTTCAAGATTCCTGCTTTCATTGTTACGCTCGCCGGCATGTTGATCTTCCGTGGACTGATGATTGCCATGTTGTCAGGCCGCAACCTCGGACCTTTCCCTGAGAGTTTCCAGGCTCTGTCCAATGGCTACGTACCGGACTTTTTTGATTTCGTTTCGCCAGGCAGTACCAATCTCTTCGCCCTCGCGGTGGGTGCCATCGTCACCGGCCTCATTCTCTGGTCCAATTGGAAATCCCGCCAGCTCGAAGAATCCCACGGCATGGCGGAAGAACCGATGGAACTGTTCTATGGCCGCAATGCAATGATCGCCGCTGCCTTCCTCGGCTTCTCCTGGATCATGGCCAATCACAAGGGTCTGCCCAACGTGCTGGTCACCATGTTTGCGTTGGTGGCGCTCTTCATGTTCATCACTACCCGCACCACCTTTGGCCGCAGGGTCTATGCCATGGGCGGCAATGAAAAAGCCGCGAGACTTTCCGGCATCAACACCGAACGCACCACCATCATGATCTTCGCCATCATGGGTGCACTCGCAGCCTTCGCAGGCCTGGTCTATGCCGCCCGGCTCAACTCTGCGCAGCCGAAAGCGGGTGCCGGGCTTGAGCTTGACGTGATCGCCGCCTGCTTCATCGGCGGAGCCGCCGTCACCGGTGGCGTGGGCAAGATCACCGGCGTCGTCATCGGTGCCTTCATCATGGGGGTCATGAACAACGGCATGGGCATCATGGGTGTTGGCATCGACTGGCAACAAGTCATCAAGGGCGTGGTGCTGATGCTGGCCGTGTTCCTGGATGTGTATTACAAGAACAAGGGGTGAGGCAGTGAACGTACCCCTCGTCACGCAGGCTGCAACACCTCGTCCATTTCGATCTTTTCATTTTCCGCCGATGTCTGTTTCACAAGCATTGGAAAAAGTCCAACAGCAGCCGTGGGTGACATCACATCGGATCGGTCAGCCGTAGCGCTCCAGGCCACGTGGATGAGGCGCGCAGGGCCAAGGTTAGGCTTCAACCGCTTTGCAATATAAGCCAGTTTCGCAGGCGACTGCGCAGTAAGGCTGCACGCACAGACAAAGCGCACCGCAGTCATGTCAACATCCGGAAACTTGCCAACTGCGATGGCATCGTCCGCCAGAACCATGTGGGAAATTCCTTTCAGTCGCAGCAGGGCTGACATGGCAAGCGTTGCCGCCTGGTTCAATTGTCCGAGGTTTGAAATCAGCACGACCTCCGCCGCGTCGCTTGCTGCCACGCCTACATCAGACCAGATATCTTCAATGGCATCAGCAAAAGTAAGTCTGACTTCCTTTGCCAGGTCCTTTGACAACACACCCCGGTCTTGATCCACCTTCGCCAGCAGCAAACCCGGCACCGCGACTTTCTCAAGATACTCCTGCAGACGATCATCATCGGCGTATCCTTCTGCTGACTCCGCAGCTTCAAGATCATCCCCCGCCAGCAGACGCTGATAGAATGCGTCCTCCGGACTGAGCACAGGTTCGGTGCCGAACATCACTTCGAGAAACTTCATGGATTCGATATGACGACCCATGACCATCAATCCGATGGTGATGGGTGTCGCCAGGATCAGACCCACAGGTCCCCACAGCGTAGCCCAGAACGCAGCGGAAATGACAATAGCAGTCGGAGACACACCTGTCATCCGGCCCAGGAAAATTGGCTCCAGGATATGTCCGGCGCTCACTTCAGCAATAATCACCACTGCCGCAACGGCCAGCGGCAACATCCAGCCATCTCCCACCGCCAAGGCAATGATGATCGGAAAGACCGCTGCCATGAACGATCCGATATAGGGCACAAAGCGCAAGATCGCCGTGAGCAGGCCCCATAGCAAGGCAGCAGGCACGCCCAGAAAAAACAGACAGAGGCCAACGAACGCCCCTGTACTCGCATTGATGGCAATCAGTCCAAGGTACAACCGGCTCATGCGTTTGCCCGCCTCGTCCAGCGCAACTGTCGTTCGATGAATGTCACCCGTTCCCGCAAGACGAATGATGCGATTTCGTAAATCCTCGCGATTGAACAGCATGAACGAAAGCATCAGAATGACGATGCCCAACTGTACCAGTGGGTGCGCCACCATCGATATCACAGTCATGATCGGCCCAAATGGACCAAGACTGCTATCTTTGACTTCGACCAGAATTGGTTTTGCGGCCTGCACTTGCGCTGCCGGACCAGCGTTGCTCTCGATCTCTTTTTGCAAGTCCTGCAACACCACCGCAGCCTTCTCCATGGCGTCACTGCTGCCCACGGCAAGTTTCAGGCTGCGCGCCTTTTCTCTCAGGTTGGATTGATAGGTCGGAAGATCGGCCGCGAGATTTGTGAGCGTGCGACCCACCAGAAATGTCGTGGCACCCAAGGCAAGTACTGTCAGGCACACGACCACGATGACGGCAAGAGGCTTGGGAAACCGCAGCAACTGCAAGCCACGCACCACCGGTGTCAGCAGGATCGAGAACAGAATGGCCAGCACCACCGGGATCAGAATATCCTGACCGAAATAGAGAACCGCACAAATGCCGACGAAGATGATGACCCTGTTGGCCAGGCCCTCACTGGGTCCCTGCCGCAACAGGGCGTTGGGAGGAAGCCGAAAATCCAATGGTTTCATGATGCAGCTGCCTGAAATTCCTGAAATACCAGGGTCAGCGCCATTAACGCCGTGCTACGGCGAAAGTTCCAGGTGATCACGACCCACTGGCACCAGCGTCAACCCAGAGTTTGGTCCAGTCAAAACCCCATTGCCCAACTGTCATAACAGTGTCATTCTCACCGTCATACTCAGCCAGAAGCCGGGCCCGCCGGACGCTATGGGAGTTTACGGGGCGATGCATTGTGCCGCCCCTTTGGAGGACGCTAAATGAAACGATCAAAATCTCAAATCTCGTCGCTGGAAACGCTGCGCCAGGCCAGCCTCTCGCGCCGTACCGTGATGAAGTCTGCTGTGGCCTTGGGTGCCGTCGGCTTTGCCGCGCCCATCGTCACCAAGTCAGCACTCTCATCCTCGGGAGAATTGAACCTGCTGATGTGGTCGGATGAATTTCCGAAGGACGTGATCCCCAACTTCGAAAAAGCGAGTGGGATAAAGATAAATCAAACTCCGTTTTCGCAGAACGAAGAGCAGATCAACAAGCTGCAAGCCACTGGCGGCGAGGGCTTCGACCTCTGCCAGCCCACGGTGAATCGCGCCCCGCAGTTCAAGGATTTGGCTGTCACGGCAGCCTATGACATGGGCAAGCTGAAGAACGTCGGCAACATTCTGCCTTCCATGGTCGCAAGTTCAAAGGCCCTGTGGGAATGGGATGGCGGTCTGCACCACTTGCCCCATTGCTGGGGTTCGGAAGCCATTTCCTACCGCACCGACCTTTACAAGGGTGATGTGACAAACCTCAGCTACGGCTCACTCTGGGATGAAGGTGTGAAGGGCCACACCCAAGGACGCGGTCACTCGTTCCTGCTCGGTATCGGTCTATGGTGGGATGCCTCCGGAAAAGTGCCGTCAAACCGCATGGTCGACGGCTACAAGGACGAAGAATCCTTCAAGAAGCTTTGGGACCCCATCCTGAAGTTCGCCATCGAGAACAAGGCTTTCGTCAAGCAGTTCTGGGATTCGGCCGACAACACCAAGTCGGGCCTGATGGAAAATGACGTCTGGATCGGCCAGACTTGGGATGGCCCACCGCTGTCACTGAAGAAGGACGGCAAACCCGTCAACTACACTGCCCCCAAGGAAGGTGCGATTGTCTGGATGGACGGCATCTCCATGCTGAAGGCCGCCAAAAACACCGACCAAGTCTATGCCTTCCTTGACTATCTGCACACACCTGAAGTCTCAGGCGCCGTGGCCGATGGTTCAGGCTACAATGGCATCGTCACAGGTGCCGATGGGTTTACATCCGACGCCTTCAAGAAGAATTTCCAGGAAGCCTATCCTGGCGATGCCTTGAAGAACCTTTGGCCCTGGCCGGCCGAACCCACCTGGTACGCGGAAATCCGCAGCCAGTACACGGACAAGTTCAAAGCCGCGTAAGAGATACCAACCCCGCCCCGGCGGGGTTGTTTTTTGAGAAAGGCCCTGCCGGCTTCGCCGTACTCACCGCGAGTCCTTCCCCAATTTATTGGGGAAGTGCCCGAAGGGCGATGGGGGGCCTTTCTTCGCACTTGCACTCTCCTCATATTCAGGTGACAAGTGGCGCACGAATTATGAGGGCAGGGCGGATATGAGTGCGGGCGTTGAGCTTGATGGCGTGACGGTTCGGTTTGGCAATTTCACCGCCGTGAAGAATGCCAATCTGGATATCAAGGGCGGAGAATTCTTTTCGTTCCTCGGGCCCTCAGGTTGCGGCAAGACGACCATTCTGCGCACCGTCTCGGGCTTCCTTGATCCATCGGCAGGCCATGTGCGCATCGGCGGCCAGGACATGGCAGGCATCGGCCCCAACAAGCGCCCGACAGCCCTCATCTTTCAGAACCTCGCCCTGTTCCCGCTGATGTCGGTGGCCGACAACATCGGCTATGGCCTGCGCGTGCGTGGGCAGGACAAATCCACCCGCATGAAGAAGGCGAGCGAACTTCTCGACCTCATCGCCCTCGGTGGCCAAGGCGACAAACTGGTGAGCGAACTTTCAGGCGGCCAGAAGCAGCGCGTTGCCATCGCCCGCGCACTCGCCGTCGAACCCAAGGTGCTGTTGCTCGATGAGCCCCTGTCCGCCCTCGACCTGAAGCTGCGCCAGCACATGCGCAACGAACTTCGCGCGATACAGCAACGTGTCGGTATTACATTTATTTACATTACCCACGACCAGGGCGAAGCACTCACCATGTCAGACCGCATCGCCGTGATGAGTGACGGTGTCATCGAACAGGTGGCCGATGGCGCGACGGTTTACGATCAACCTACAACACCTTTTGTTGCGTCCTTCGTGGGTGAAAACAATCCCTTCAACGGTACAATCAGCAAAGCCACCAGGCACGAAGCCGTTGTCGACACGGGCTTTGGCAAGTTGCGCGGCAGAAATCCCGCGGACCTGAAAGCGGGCGACAAGGCAATACTCTTCGTTCGCCCTGAATCCTTCAAGCTCGGCAAGGGCCAAGCCGACGCAAGCTTGATATCAAACGTCATCAACGTCGCCTTCGAAGGCAATATGACCCACGTTTTTCTGAAAGGTGCTACAAAGAAAAATATCACAGTCACGGTGGGCCGCCATGGCGGTGCAGAGGTTCCCGGCCAAGGCGACAGCGCAACCATTTCTTACGACCCCGCACTGGGCCTGGTCCTGCCGGAAGGGAAGATGGCCCGTGAGTAGCCGCACCCTCGTCTTTCTCATTCCACTGATCGTCATCATCGGCTTCTGGCTGATGGCGCGATACGAATCCCGCGTCGCCCACGATCCCACGCACAAAAGCTATTGGGAGCGCAACGGCACCGTATTGGGCCTCACCTTCATCGGCCTCGTGGCTTTCTGGTCATTGTTCCTCGTAACGCTGCCCTATCTCTATATGGTCGTTGAAAGCTTTCACCCCAAACTGCCGCCTGCACAACGCGGCGGTCCCAACGACTTCCTTACCATCGCCAACTACAAATCCTTCTTCGTCAATCAGACCGATGGCCAATTCAACGATACCCATATGTACGCCTTCCGCTACTCCATACTGGTGTCGGCGGGCATCACCATCCTCAATCTCTGCATCTGCTATCCGCTGGCCTATTACATGGCGCAATCCGGCACGGCGCAAAAAGTGCGACTGCTGCTGCTGGGCCTGATTGTGCCCTATTGGGTCAACGAAATCCTGCGCTCCTTCGCCGTGAAACTTATCCTCGCCTCCAACGGACTGTTGAACTCGAGTCTCATCAAACTCGGCATCATCGGCCCTGAAGGCAAGATCGATTTCCTGTTGCACAACACCGGCATGTGGGTGGGCCTGTCCTACGCCAACCTGCTGATCATGATCTTCCCGCTCTACAATGCCATCGAAAGTCTCGACAAAAACCAGATCGAAGCCGCCCGCGACCTCGGCGCACCCTGGTGGAAAATTCATCGCGACGTCGTTATTCCCCATGCCAAGCCCGGCATCGCTTCAGGCTGCACGCTGGTGTTCATGCTGGCAGCAGGATCACTCGCAGCACCGCTGCTGCTGGGTGGCCCGCGCACCTTGTGGTTCACGCAAGTCGTCTATGACTTCTTCTTCCAGAGCTTCAATTGGCCGCGCGGCTCGGCCTATGCCTTCATCTTGCTTGCCGCCTGTATCGCCATCGTGCTGGGCATGTTGAAGGCCTTCAACGTCAAACTGGGCGAGGCCATCAAGTGACGTCAAAACTTGTCTTCAACGTCACCTTCGGTTTTTATCTGCTGTTGTTCTTCGGCTATCTCTTCGGCCCACTGCTGGCCATGAGTGTGACAGCCTTCAACACCTCCAACTATCCGCAAGTCATCCCTTTCGAAGGCTTCACACTCGACTGGTTTGTGAAGCTCATCAATCATCAGCAGATGATGGAGGGCTTGTTGAACTCCATCATCATCGGCATCGGCGTCGTCTGCATATCCGTGCCCGTAGGCCTCGCCGCCGCCATCATCATGAATCAAATCTACCACCGCGCCCGCAGCCTTTTTTATCTGGTCACAGTGTCACCGTTGCTCACACCCGGCGTCATCATTGGGATTTCCACAGTCATTTTCTGGAAGGACATGTTCGGCCTCACGGACTTTACCAAGGCTGTCTTCTACAAGGGCATCATCCTCTCCATTCTTGGGCAATCCTCTTTCGTCGCCGCCTATTGCCTGCTCATCATCATGGCGCGCCTGACACGCTTTGATCGGGCACAGGAGGAAGCTGCATTGGACCTCGGCGCATCCTACCCGCAAGTCTTCTGGCACATCCTGGTGCCCTACCTACGTCCGGCACTTGTGTCCGCTGGCGTGCTGGGCTTTCTTTCATCCTTTGAAAACTACAACACCACAACCTTCGCCATCTTGGCCGACAAAACTCTGGTAACGGTCCTCGCCGGTGAAACACGACAGGGCACGACACCGGCGCTGTCAGCACTGGCGGTGATCATCATAGGACTTTCGCTGATCGGTGCGGTGATCTACGAATATCTGAAACGCCGCGAAGAAGCGGCAGCATTGGCAATCAAGGAAAATGCCAGGTTGGCGGAGCGCGGCGAGGCGGAGTAGGCATTCCCTCTCCGTCAGTCGCTAACGCGACTGCCACCTCTCCCGCAAGCGGGCGAGGTGTCGTGCCAAGCATGACGGAGAGGGACTTCAATTTCCCGCCTTCGCCTTCAACCGCGCCGCATGCAACAACGGCTCAGTATACCCGTTCGGCTGTTCCCGCCCCTTGAATACCAGATCGCACCCCGTCCGAAATGCGAGCGATGCCTCAAAATCCGGAGCCATGTTTTTATAGACGGCATCACCCGCATTCTGCTGATCAACAACAGCTGCCATGCGCTTCAACGTGTCCATCACCTCCGCCTCAGACACAACACCATGCAGCAGCCAATTTGCAATATGCTGCGAAGAAATTCGAAGCGTCGCGCGATCTTCCATCAGTCCGACATTGTTGATATCCGGTACCTTCGAACACCCAACACCCTGATCAACCCAGCGCACCACATAACCCAGCAAACCCTGCGCATTGTTCTCAAGTTCGCGCTGAATTTGCAGCGGCGACCATTTGCGAAAAGCTGCCGTTGGAATTTCGATAAGCGCATCAAGATGCGCCCGCCGTCCACCTGCCGCCAACTTCTTCTGCACGGCGAAAACGTCTGTCTTGTGATAATGCAGCGCATGCAAGGTCGCCGCAGTCGGCGAAGGCACCCAGGCACAAGTGGCTCCAGACTTGGGATGATCACCCTTCTGCTCCAGCATCGCCGCCATCAAATCCGGCATGGCCCACATCCCCTTGCCGATCTGGGCGCGGCCCGACAACCCGCACTCAAGCCCGATATCGACGTTCAGATTTTCATAAGCCGTGATCCAGCCCTTGCGCTTGATGAAATCCTTGCGCGGAAATGGTCCCGCCTGCATCGCAGTATGAATCTCATCGCCTGTGCGATCCAGAAACCCGGTGTTGATGAAAGCCACCCGATACCGTGCTGCGTGAATGCAAGCCTTGAGGTTGACGGACGTGCGCCGCTCCTCATCCATAATACCGATTTTCACCGTGTTGGCAGGCAATCCCAGCACCGCCTCCACCCGCGTAAAAATCGTATCCGTAAATGCCACTTCCTCCGGCCCATGCATTTTGGGCTTCACCACATAAATTGATCCGCATACGGAATTTCTGTCCCCATTTTTCTTCTTGAGATCATGCATGCCAATCATCACGGTGATCATGGCATCCATCAGACCTTCAGGAATTTCCAGGCCTTCACGATCCAGAATGGCAGGCGTTGTCATCAGATGCCCGACATTGCGAATCCACAGCAGCGCACGCCCCTTGACAACCAGCAGCGAGCCATCTCGGCCAACAAATTCCCGGTCTGCATTCAGATTGCGCACAATGGTCTTGCCGCCTTTCTCAAGTGTGGCTTCAAGATCACCCGTCATCAGGCCCAGCCAGTTGGCATAGGCCCCAATCTTGTCTGCAGCATCGACACAAGCGACTGAGTCCTCACAGTCCATGATGGCGGACACTGCACTCTCGATGACAACATCCGCCAGCAAGGCCTGGTCGCGACTGCCAATGAAATGCGCCCGGTCAAAAACCAGTTCCACATGCAAGCCATTGTTGCGGAGCAGCACCGAGTCAGGCGCACGTGGATTTCCACGATAGCCCACAAACTTCTCTGGCTGCTGCAAAGGCATGTCATCCACCAGCAACATGCCATCCCGCACCACATAGCGCCGTACATCGGCATGGCTGGTGCCTTCAATCGGAAACGCCTCATCCAGAAAAACCCGCACCCGCGCCACCACCCGCGCACCACGCCCCCGATCATAGCCGCCTTTCGGCACAGGTCCGCCCATGGCATCGGTGCCATAGAAACAATCATAAAGACTGCCCCAGCGCCCATTGGCAGCATTCAACGCGTATCGCGCATTGGTGACAGGCACCACCAGCTGTGGGCCGGGGGTAACAGCGATCTCTGGATCAACATTTGCGGTTTCGATCTGGAAATCGCCCGGTTCCGGCACGACGTAGCCGATCTTGCGCAGAAACACTTCCTGCTCAGCACTGGTAATCGCACCTGCATGACCCTTGCACCAGGCATCAATCTTCTGTCCGAAGTCTTGGCGCTTGGCCAGGAGAGCGCGGTTGAAGGGTGCCAGATCATGCACAAGCGCAGAAAAGCCGCGCCAGAAAGTCTCATTGTCCAAACCCGTTCCCGGCAAGGCTTTATCGGAGATGAAGCGATCAATCTCGCCATCCACTTTCAAACCAAATCGATCCAAGCGATCAATCATGTTCTTTCGTCCTCAAGTGCCTTAGGCTTGGGCCCGCCATAGGCCCAGTCCAATAGTTCAACGGTGTGCACCATGGGCTTGCCTGCACCATCCTGCAATTGTGTGATACAACCCAAATTGCCGGTTGCAATCACATCAGGGCTTGTGGTGGCAATGTTTTCCAACTTGCGTTTTTTCAATTGCGAAGCGATTTCGGGCTGCAACATGTTGTAGGTGCCGGCCGACCCGCAGCACAAATGCCCTTCAGGAATGGTCACCACTTCAAATCCCGCCGTCTTCAACAACGTGATGGGTGCCTGCGTGATCTTCTGCCCATGCTGCATCGAACAGGCGGAGTGATAGGCCACGCGCAAATTCTTTGCAGGCAGTTGATGAAGCCCAAGCTGCGCCAGAAACTCCGTAATATCCAGCGTCTTGGCGCTGATGACAGCGGCCCTCTCTGCATGATCAGCATCCTGCTTCAGCATGAAACCATAATCCTTGATGGTGGTGCCGCAGCCCGATGCAGTGATGATGACGTGGTCCAGGTTTTCATCCGTCCACTGATCAATCACACGTTTGGCAAACCCATGCGCCTCATGTTCGCGCCCCATATGGTGAACCAGAGAACCGCAACAGCTTTCACCTGCAGACACAATGACGTCATATCCCAATCGCGTGATCAGCCGAATGGCCGCAGCGTTGATCCCCGGATCGGTGATACTTTGGACGCAGCCGCGCAACAGTCCAACCCGACCTTTGGCAGGACCGGCAGCAGGATAGGTTCCGGGCAAACCCAAAGGCTCCTGCGTTGCGGGTCGCGAGGGAGCAAGTGCGAGGGCGGCAGCAAGACGCTTGAAGCCAGACGATTGCAACGTTTCGGCAAAAGGCTTTGCCATCCGGGCACCCACCATCGCCCAGGCAAACAGTTTGGGACGTGGCATAAGATAACCCAACAGATTTCGCATCAACCGTTCAGGCAAGGCACGCGTGTAGGTTTTCTCGATGTGATTGCGCGCGGTATCGACCAGGTGCATGTAATTCACACCAGAAGGACACGTGGTCATGCAGGAGAGACAAGACAGACAGCGATCCACATGCTTCACCACATCATCGGAAGGTGCCCCACCCTTCTCCAGCATCTCCTTCATCAAATAAATTCGTCCGCGCGGTGAATCAAGTTCATCGCCTAGCAGCACGTAGGTAGGGCAAGTGGCCGTGCAGAACCCGCAATGCACGCAAGATCGCAGCACCGCATTGGCATCAGCGATCTTGGGATCAGCGAGTTGTTCTGGCGAGAAGTGTGTTTGCATGGTTCAGAAAGTACTCCTCCCACCTTCGGGGTTCTCCCACAACAAGTTGGGGGAGGTAGTTCTGCGAGTCCTTCCCCAACTTGTTGGAAAAGTGCCCGAAGGGCGATGGGGGTCTTCGTCACGCACAGATTTATACTCCTGCATACATCCGCCCAAAATTCAGTTTTCCCTTTGGATCAAGCGCTGATTTCACCCGTTTGCTAAGGGCAGCCAAAGTCGGTGCTTGCGGTTGAAACACATCAATACGCTTTCGCAAATCTTCAGGTGCTGCAAACAAAGTGGCATGGCCTTCCTTGAACGCAGATCGCACAAATGCCGCTCTGCCATCACTTGCGGCAGGCAAACTGATCCACAACAGCCCGCCTCCCCAGTCGAAGAAGTAACGTGCGTCAGATTGGCGTGCAACATGGGCCGCAACGGCAGCGCCCTGCATCGGCGCAACACTGATGCGCCAGAGCGCTCGCTCGGCGTCGTGGGCGATTGCCTTGCAGTCTCTGATCTTCGCCCAAACCAGCCGCGACTGCTGCGCACTGATGATTTCACAATTCGACGTGAGCCTGGAGACATAGCGATCACGCCGCGCTGCCACCGAAACAGCAATGCCTTCAAACCGCAGATAGGTGCCTTCCCCCGGCACATGGGCCGCGCCAGAAATTTCGGCGGAGGATTGCAACGCATTGGACATCACGCGCATCGCCTTCACATCATCTTGAACAGAAACAAGAACTGTCTCCTCGGTCTCTGGTGCAGGCAAGACCTTGAACGTGACCGACGTCATCGCTGCCAAAGTACCAAACGACCCCGCCATCAGCTTCGGCATGTCATAGCCGGTCACGTTCTTGACAACCCGCGCACCCGCCTTGAAGATTTCACCGCGCCCCGTCACACCGCGTACACCCAGCACATGGTCCCGCACACTGCCAGCTTTGATACGGCGTGGACCGGCAAGTCCCGTGGCCAGCAATCCTCCTATACTGCCGGAATGAGACGTACCCCAGAGATGCGAAAAGTCCGGCGGTTCAAAGGCCAGCATCTGGTTTTTCTCGCGCAGCAGTTTCTGCACCACGCGCAAGGGGGTCGCGGTTCCTGCCTCAAGAATGAGTTCTTCCGGTTCATACGCGGCAACACCCTGAAAAGCCGCGAGCGACAAAGTGGGACGGGAATTTGTCAAGCGCCCAAGTCCGCGACGGCTGCCAAGCCCTTCAATCGAGTAAGGACCTCCGCCGGAAATCAGTTCCGCCAACTCTGTTTCAGACTTCGGTGCAAAAATCTCTGGCATCAGAAGCGCGGCAGTTCCGGAAAGTTGACTTGCCCCCTGTGCACCACCATACGTCCCAGTTCAGCACAACGATGCAACGTCGGAAACACCTTGCCTGGATTGAGCAGCCCCTTCGCATCAAAGGCACATTTCATGCGCTGCTGCACCGCCAGGTCAGTTTCCGAAAACATTTCCGGCATCAGGTCGCGCTTTTCCACGCCCACCCCATGTTCCCCGGTAAGCACGCCACCCACTTTTACGCACAAACGCAAAATATCTGCTCCGAAAGCCTCTGCCCGTTCCAACTCGTCTCCCACATTGGCATCAAACAGGATCAACGGGTGCAAATTGCCATCGCCCGCATGAAACACGTTTGCCACACGCAGATCATGCTTGCGCGACAGCTCTTCCATACCACGCAGAACCTCTGGCAGTTTCTTGCGAGGGATCGTTCCATCCATGCACAAATAGTCCGGCGAGATGCGCCCGACCGCCGGAAAAGCCGCCTTGCGCCCGGCCCAGAACAGCAGGCGCTCCTGCTCATTCTGTGAAACACGCAATGTCGAAGCCTTGTTGTTTTCGGCAATTGATTTCACGCGCTGCGTGAGCGCATCAACTTCCGCAGGTGGCCCATCCAGTTCAACAATGAGCAGCGCTTCGACATCAAGCGGATAATTAGCATGCACAAAATCTTCGGCCGCATGAATGGCAGGCCTGTCCATCATCTCCATGCCGCCGGGAATGATGCCAACGGAAATCACATCGGCCACGCATTGGCCCGCATCTTCACTTGACGGAAAACCAATCAGCAGGGCGCGTGCAGTTTCCGGCTTTTGTAGAATACGCACCGTGACCTCGGTCACCACTCCCAACAACCCCTCCGACCCCGTGAGAATACCCATCAGATCATAACCATCAGAGTCCAGGTGTTTGCCACCCAGCCGCACGACATCACCACCCGGCAACACCACTTCGAGACCAAGAATGTTATTCGCCGTCAAACCATATTTGAGACAATGCACACCACCGGAATTCTCGGCCACATTGCCACCAATGGTGCAGGCAATTTGTGATGATGGGTCGGGCGCGTAATAGAAGCCGCGGTGTTCCACTGCCCGCGTGATGGCCAGATTGGTCACACCGGGCTGCACCACAGCACAGCGATTGTCGAAATCAATATCGAGCACCTTGTTGAACTTCGCCATGCCAAGAACGATGCCATCGGCCAAAGGCAAGGCTCCGCCGGACAACGATGTGCCGGCACCACGCGGTACGATCTTGATGCCTTCATCATCAGCATACTTCAAAATCGCTGAAACCTCTGCCGTCGTCTCCGGCAGAACCACCAGCATGGGTGGTTGACGATAGGCGGTGAGGCCATCACTTTCATAGGCTTTCAAGGATGCGGGCGTATCAATCACATGGGCAGGCCGCACCATGTGCCGAAGTGCAGCCGCAATATCAGCGCGGCGTGCCAACACGGCAGCGTCTGGCAGCGGCATGGCAATCATTGTGGTTTACCCGTCAATCGAAAGATAAGCTGAATACAGCGACGTTGTTCCGCACATGAACAAGCGGTTGCGCCGCGGGCCGCCAAAACACACATTGCCACAGATTTCCGGCAACTTGATTTTTCCAATCAACTCGCCGCTTGGCACAAAGCAATGCACGCCGTCACCCGCCGAAGACCAGATGCGGTCGCCGCGATCAACACGGAAGCCGTCAAAAAAACCGGCAGAACAATCGGCAAACACCTTTGATGTGCCGAGCGTCTTACCATCAGCGTTGACCTTGAACACACGAATGTGTTTTGGTCCGTCGGGATCGTGCGACAGTCCAGTGTCAGCAATGTAGAGCAGCGACTCGTCTCTTGAAAACGCAAGCCCGTTTGGCTTGATGAAATCATCAGCCACGATGGTGATTTCGCCAGTAGAACCATCAATACGATAAACGTCACAGCGCTCCAGTTCCATCGGCGTCTTGATGCCTTCATAGTCCGACAAAATACCATAACTCGGATCAGTGAACCAGATTGCGCCATCCGACTTCACGACCACGTCGTTGGGCGAATTGAAACGCTTGCCTTTGAAACGATCTGCCAGAACCGTGATGGAGCCATCAAACTCCGTGCGCGTCACACGTCGAGACAAGTGCTCGCAGGATATGAGACGTCCTTGAGGATCAGTCGTGTTGCCATTCGTGTTGTTGGACGGTTGCCGAAACGTGGACACATGTCCATCGCATTCATCATAACGCATCATGCGGTTGTTGGGGATGTCGGAGAAAACCAGATAGCGCCCAGCCGCAAACCATGCCGGTCCTTCCGTCCAGCGTCCACCCGTCCACAATCGCTCCACGCGGCCATGGCCTGTGAGAAGACCGTTGAACCGCTTGTCCAGAACTTCGAAACCCGTACCCTCTGGTTCACCGAAATACATCTGTTTTTTCTCCCAGTATTTTGCGCCAGTGTGATCAAAGCAAGTCTGGTGTCAAGATGGATTGATACGATCGTGTTGGGACTATTCCCCTGCCGCAGCTTCCAGGTTCAAGGTTTCCTTCAAGCGCCAGAAGCTGTGCACCACCAGCGTCACGATGACGATGGCACCCCCGAACAAGACGGCGGGGGTTGGAACTTCCTTGAACAGCATCCAGATCCATATCGGAGTCAGGATAGTTTCCAGCAGAAAGAACATGCTGACGTCTGCTGAAGGCAGAAAACGTGGACCGTTTGAAATCAGCGACGACGCGATAGGTATGATGAAAAGACCATTCAACGCCACCCAGAACCAACTGGACATACCAAACGATGCGGTTTTGTTAAGCAGCGATATGTCGGCCTGGAAAACGAACAGCGCAACCATCGCGGAAAGCAAGCTGCCGACCGCCAGACTTGTTGCCACGTTTTTGCCGCTGGCACGAACAATCGTGAAGGCGGCCGCCGTACAGCATGCACTGACGAAGGCCAGAACATCACCCTTGATTCCACCGATTGACAAGCTGTCCTTGACGATGATCCCGACACCCACCAGCGACAACACTGTCGCCAGCCATGTGAAACGATGGACTTCCTCGCGCAGGAACACGCGGGAAAAAACTGCCGTCAAGACTGGAATGAGTGCGAGGATAAAAACCACATTCGCCGCATTGGTTTCCTTCATGGCGCCGATATACGCTATGTTGGAAACCGTGTTTGTCGCAATCACTCCGAGGCCTGCCACACCCGAAAAATAGGCCATGTTCTCGCGCGACTTCAATTTCATCACAAGCCACACTGCGGAAATTGACACAAACAACATGATGCCGCGCGCAAACACCAACGCCCATTTTTCATTGTCGGCAAGGCGCAGTAGCGGAAGATCAAACGTAAAGAGAAAACCACCGATCGCAGTAATCAACAATCCAAATTTGACATTGCGGGCATGGGACGAAGCTTCATTCATGTTTGTGCTGGCAAACTCCAGATTGCAACGACTCTGATAACCGCAGTCACTTCGCATTGCAAGGTTGCAGGTTGTTCCCGCAACGGGCACTTTCAACTTCTGGATAAGGCGTGTAACTGCGAGTGATCGACAGCGAAATTTGAATGAAATGATGACAGCATGACAACAATCGCACTCTTTGGCGCAGGCGGTAAAATGGGCATGCGGCTGGGAAAAAATCTGAAGGATTCAGCTTACACCGTGCGTGCCGTTGAGGTGGGTGAGGCTGGCCGCAAGCGCCTGGCCGATGAACTAGGCTGCCAGGCTGTCGATGCCGATTATGCCCTGGCCGATGCAAATGTCGTGATTCTCGCCGTTCCCGATACAGCCATCGGCAAGGTGGCAGCTGGCATCATCGACAAATTGAAACCTGGCACCATCGTCATCACTCTCGATGCCGCTGCACCCTTTGCCGGCCACTTGCCGGATCGCAAGGACATCACCTATTTCGTTACCCATCCCTGCCACCCGCCGATTTTTAACGATGAAACTGAAATATCTGCGAAACTTGACCGCTTCGGTGGCGTGGCTGCAAAACAGGCGATTGTCAGTGCGCTTATGCAGGGGCCTGAAGAACATTATGCTGTCGGAGAAGAAGTGGCCCGCACCATTTGGGCGCCCATTCTGCGCTCGCACCGTTTGACCGTGGATCAGATGGCCCTGCTGGAGCCGGGCCTTGCGGAAACTGTCTGTGGCTCATTGCTGGATGTGCTGCGCGAAGCCATGGACGAGGTTGTATCGCGCGGTGTGCCCAAAGAAGCGGCTCGGGATTTTCTCCTTGGCCACATGAATATTCTGGGTGCCGTCATTTTCAAGGAACAACCTGGTGTTTTTTCTGATGCCTGCAACAAGGCCATCGAGTTTGGCAAGCCAACATTGATGCGCGACGACTGGAAACGGGTTTTCGAGCCAGACGAAATCATGGCCTCGATTCGCCGTATAACGTGATAGGAAACACAGACCATGGCGCAATTCATCAACGCGAAAGAGAATCTGGTTGTCGAGGCCATTGACGGGCTGCTCAGAAGTTCGGGCGGCAGCAATCTAGCGAGGCTTGACGGTTTCCCCGCCATCAAGGTTGTGTTGCGGACCGATCACAAACCGGACCGAAAAGTAGCCGTCGTCGCAGGTGGTGGCTCCGGCCATGAACCGGCCCACGCCGGGTTTGTCGGGCCTGGACTTTTGACGGCCGCGGTTTGCGGCGACGTGTTTTCATCGCCCTCCGTCGATGCCGCCTTCGCGGCGATCATGGCGGTCACAGGAAAAGCCGGTTGCCTGGTGATTTTCAAGAACTATACGGGCGACCGACTGAATTTCGGTCTGGCCGTGGAAAAAGCCCGTGCCTTGGGCAAAAAAGTTGCAGTGGTTCTGGTAAAAGAGGACATCGCCCTTCCCGATATCGCCCAGCCGCGCGGCATTGCCGGCGTGATGTTTGTGGAAAAAATCGCGGGCCACTATGCCGAGAAGGGCTGGCCCTTGACGAAGGTCACAGCGATTGCGCAGAACGTCGCGGATAATCTCGTCTCTCTCGGCATCGCCGTTTCGTCCTGTACGTTGCCGGGCATTGGTCGCGAGGACCGTATCCCTGAAGGCAAGGCCGAACTGGGCCTCGGCATTCACGGCGAACCCGGCGTTGACATCGTGCCCTATCAATCAGCCGGACAGGCCACGGCACTGGTTGCTGACAAACTGTTTGCAAAAGTGAAGAAGGCCTCGAAATATGCGCTGCTCATCAACAATCTCGGGTCCACCACACCGCTTGAAATGGGCGTCATCGCCAACGAAGTGCTGAAAGGCAAACACGGAAAGAAGATCAAACTGGTCTGCGGTCCCGCCAATCTGGTAACGTCGCTTGATATGCACGGCTTCTCGCTATCCTTGCTGCCTCTGAACGCTGACTATGAAACCGCACTGAAATCTCCCGCTTCGCCATTGGTGTGGCCCGGTGTGAAAGTGAACGCGCCGCCGAAATTGGTCAAGCTGTCCCGGGAAATAAAAGGCACCGCCTACAAAGCCAGCCGCAACGACGAACTGTCCGCACTCGTAAAAAAGGCCTGCGCCATTCTTGAAAGCGCCGAGGCCAAACTGAACGCGCTCGACGCCCGCGTGGGCGATGGCGACACGGGTTCAACCATCGCCACAGCCGCGAGACATATCGCGGCGAACCTCAGCAAAATGCCGCTTGCCAAGCCTGATCAATTCTTCGCTGCGGTGAGCGATGCCATGACCCGCACCATGGGCGGATCATCGGGCGTGCTGCTGGCCATCTTCTTTGCCGCCGCTTCGCAAGACAAGACAAAATCCTGGCCCAAGTCCTTGCAGGCGGGCCTTGCCCGCATGATGGAATATGGCGGGGCGAAACCTGGCGACCGAACCATGATCGATGCCCTTCTGCCCGCCCTGCTAGCCTTGCCTGATGTGGCCAAGGCAGCGCAGGCCGCACGGCTTGGGGCCGACGGGACGGCGAACATGCTGAGCGCAAGGGCTGGCCGCGCCACCTATGTTTCGGCGGAAAAGCTGAAAGGCGTCAACGATCCCGGCGCTGAAGCCGTGGCCCTGTTGCTCGAAGGCCTGGCTTAACCTGAAAATAGTCCTTGACAGGGTAAACATGTTGTTCTATATTCGTTCCAACCGGTCGGGGGAAACCTCAGGCTGATTGACATCGTGAATATGTGCCCCGCTGCCCGGGCCGAACGAGGCAGCAGCGTCCTGGCCGCTTGAGACCCCAGCCGGAACCCGGTGGACGCACGGGGTGTTTCATGTTCTCCCTCATCCGCCCTGTCGGGCACCCTCTCCCGCCACGTCTGGCGGCAGAAGGTGGCCGAAGGCCGGATGAGGGGCCACGAGTTCTCACTTCACCGCAAAATACCGGGCCGCATCCCCTTCGCCTTCCATGCGCAAATTTCCCGTAGCCACGAGGTTTTCCAAAACTCTATAAGATTCGGATCAATGCGAAATTCGGCTGCCTACTTGCGTTGACGTGCCTGCACGAGAACCAAAAAACCTGAAACCGACATCAAATCGGAAAGTTGTTCCGGTCGAAACGACGCATGTAGTTTTTCGGGCAGCACAAGTCGAAGGTTCTGGTCTTTCATCTCAGCAGTTTGCGCAATCGAAATGCCGGGCTCAAGTGTGAGCAAATGTTTGACATCAATTCGATCTGCTTCCGCGAGTACTTGTCTCCAGCGATCCTTGCAGCTTGTTTTGGCGGCGAGCTTTGTGAGGCCATCCTTCGGCCAACTTGAATTGTGATACTCGACTTCTCCGGGGAAAAGAAAGTCAGGACCATTGCGTTTTTCCGTCGTGGCCTCGCGCTTGTATTTGATTTTGTGTGTTTCCAGCAGGGCCTCAATGTGGTTACCAAATGCCCCGCCCGCTCTTGATTTGCGTCTGTTCTGAACACTCAATGAGAACTGAACAAAATCATCAACATCTGGACCCGCAGAAGTCATGAAACCCTTCCGAAGGCGTTCTCCTGCCAGATGACGTTCAAGCGTCATGAACAGACGCTCCTCGAGGTCCATCCAAGCAAGCAATGCCCCATCTGGATCGTCAAAAGGGCTTATGTCCTTTGCCATTTTCCGAGCGAAAGCAGAAAATTTAGAAGTCGTTGGAAATTTTCCACTCAACCCGGCCAGCAAGTCGTCAAGCAAGTTTTCTGAGTCGACGACAAATTCAAGTTTTGTGAGTTCAAGTATATATCTCGCTGCAAGGTCCAGGGAGCGCCCGCCACTCGTCAGCCAACTCTCAAGTCAGCTAACTTCAGTCATAAAACTCTGCTCGAAATATTTCGGTCTTGAGTTTAACGTAGCGGTCAATCTCGCCCTTCATTTCAAAGCCTCTGACGCCTTTCCTAAAATCAAACAAGCGAACTAAATTGTAATTTTCTGATTTGTGTTTTGAAAAATCATATTCGTTGCGCGTCACAAAAAAAGGCGTGCGATTTCCACCGACGGTGGTTTTTACTTCGACAAATTTTTTATCTCCACGATCTGTAAAACTCAAGATGTCATACCCAGCCCCGTCGCCTTCTTCTTTTGATACCCATCGGACGCTTTCGGCTAAGTCGTTGCGACCAATGAGGCTTAGAAATCTTTTTTCATGATTGAATACAAATTCTTCGCCAGCTGCTCCAAGGGTCCTATTTCTGGCGTCACGCTCGCCCGGATCAAATCTACGTGCAAGCTTCTCAATATATTCAGGTAAGTTCTGTTTTGACTTCAAAAGCTCTGGTGGGGCTTCAAGAAAAAAAAGATGCAAAGTCCTGCATGGCATTTTCAGGCAATGGACTTTCAACTATCTTGATTGGCAGCATGTCTAAAATATCAATGTGCTCAGATACCTTTTCGGCCAATAGCTCTTGAAAATTTGCGAGAGGTGCTAGACCCTTCATCCATTCTCTGCCAAGTTCATTCAAGACCGCAGAAATATTTTGAAATTTAAATTCGATGGAAGATGGCGTGCGGCCAGTTTTTTCTGCAAGTGTGCGGTATAATTGAGCCTTGTTGAATTTGATGCTGGAAAGTTCGAGGGCAAGATGTTCAAAGTATGAGTCCACACATAGGGCAACCTCAGCTTGACTCCAGTCAGTACCAGTTAAAAGGGTTGGCATTCAGAAAGCCTGCTAAACCAGCCACGCTTGTGAGCATTCATAAAGCGAACTTTTAACTCTTCAGTATTGCAAAGATAGTCCTTCTCTTCTGTCTCGCTGAATTCTCCAAGCTGGTGCAGATAGTGATCACTCTCGGTCCAAGGTTCGGTCAGAAGATGTTTGAGGCCAACTTCCTGTGCCACAAAAAACTTTTGGTCAAACATGTAAAGCTCAAGTTCACTAAAAACGATGCTCCCCTTTACAATGAAGGAGCCACGGAACTTCCAGTTTCCTGCATCCCTATACACATAATGGATCATAGTGTTTTTCTGTCGCATCAAATGAAGACCTGGCATTTTTCTGTCGGTTAGTCTAGCGGGTCATGTTCTCCTGCAATTTCTCACTGTTCAAATTGCGGCTAACAAGGTTGAACAAACTGATTGACGGCAGCACACTTCAAACTGCGTGCTTGCAGTTTTAAGCTTTTCTACCCGACTTCCCACGCATCAATCGATACTATTTCGCCCATCTTGATTTACTGAAATTGTGGCTAACTGGGCCCGGCCTTCGCCGGGGTGCCGGGTTGGGTAAGGTGACGAGGTGAATGTGATGACGGTGTGGGTGGAATCATGGGTCTGAAATGGCATGTCCGCCCCCCACTGTCATACTAATATAACAGTTCTGGACAGCGTCCTCTTTCCTGCATAGATTGCCCGAAAAACGATAATCGTCTGGGAGCGCCTTTCATGCCGGAAAACAATTTTCCGAAACTTCACAATGCCATGTGGCCGGGCTTAGTGGGGAAGGGGGCTGACTCGGAGCCGGGGATTGCGCTTGATACGCTGCTCGATTTTACAGCGAAGGCGGAGGTGAACGGCCGGAAGTTTGACGGTGTTGATATTTTTCATGTGGGGCCGCACACGGAGATTGATGTTGATGACGACGGCATCAAGCGGCTGGCGGAAAAGGTACAATCGCGCAAGCTGGTGATTGGCTCGATTGTGGCACCT
>JANNNG010000088.1:0-13992 GCA_031398425.1 Hyphomicrobiales bacterium
GTGCCGGGGGCAGGGCGTTCGGATTGACCCATGAACAGGCGCGACGGATTGGTGACCTCCTTCAGGCCACCATCGGACATTTCAAACACTCCGATTTCGTCGGTGGCGCCGAAGCGGTTCTTGACGGCGCGCAAAATCCGGAACTGGTGTCCGCGATCACCTTCAAAATACAAAACCGCATCAACGAGATGTTCAACCACTTTTGGTCCGGCAATCTGCCCGTCCTTGGTGACATGGCCAACAAGCAGCACGCAGGTGCCCTTCTGCTTGGCAAAGCGCACCAGCGCCTCGCAACCCGCTTTCAACTGCGACACCGTACCGGGGGCTGCTTCAATCACAGGTGACCAGAGGGTTTGAATCGAATCAATCACGACAATCGCGGGCGGACCCTCTTCATTCAGCGTGGCGATGATGTCAGATGTATTGGTTTCCGCCGCCAGCAACACAGGCGCGTCGGCCAGCCCCAGTCGCTCTGCCCGCAAGCGGATTTGGGCAATCGCCTCTTCGCCCGAAACATAAACAACACGTTGACCCTTGAGCGCCATCGACGCCAGCGCCTGCAATAACAAGGTTGACTTGCCGATGCCGGGGTCGCCGCCAATCAACACGGCAGAGCCGGGCACAAAGCCGCCACCTGCCACGCGGTCCAGTTCCGCCATGCCTGTGGCTATGCGGGGCGGTGCCGCACTGTCACCCTTTAATCCAACAAGCCGCGTGGGTCTGCCTCTGGGTAAAGTCTTTCCTTTGGCACCGGAAGCGGGGGCTTCCGTTGTCTCTTCGATGATGGTGTTCCAGGCACCGCAGCCGTCACAGCGGCCGGACCATTTGGAGGTGGTGGAGCCGCAGGACTGGCAGACAAAGGCGGATGATGATTTGGCCATGGGGCGACATAGCATAGAACATAATGCGAACGCAAGGATCGATACAAGCGATACGCTCTTGCTTGCTTGACCTCCTGTCGAATTGGGGCTTTGCTCTTGCACAAGCTGGCGGGGCGCCAGCACGTCTAAAGAATCAGGGAGTTTACAGGATGAAGAAAATCAAATTGCTTGCAGCCGCTTCGGTATTGGGTTTGTCAGCCGTTGCCGCCGGTGCTGCAACTTTGGACGATGTGAAGGCCAAAGGCTTTATACAATGCGGAGTGAGCCAAGGATTGATCGGCTTTTCCAACCCCGATGACCAGAACAACTGGACCGGGCTTGACGTTGATTTCTGCAAAGCCGTCGCTGCCGCCGTTTTTGGCGATGCCACGAAGGTGAAGTTTTCGCCATTGAATGCAAAGGAGCGGTTCACCGCGTTGCAATCAGGTGCCATCGACATTCTGTCGCGCAACTCCACATGGACCATGAGTCGCGATACAACACTGGGCCTGTCGTTTGCTGGCGTCACCTATTATGACGGCCAAGGCTTCATGGTTCCCGTCAAGCTTGGTGTGAAGTCTGCACTTGAGCTGAACGGTGCTTCGGTCTGCACGCAGACCGGCACCACCACCGAGTTGAACCTTGCTGATTACTTCAAGGCCAACAAGATGGAATACAAGATCGTGGCCTTTGAAAAGAACGAGGAAGTGTTGAAGGCCTATCAGGAAGGGCGCTGTGATGTTTTCACAACCGACCAGTCAGGACTTTATGCCGAAGTGCTCAAATTCGCGAACGCCGCCGACCATATGGTGCTGCCGGAAATCATTTCGAAGGAGCCGCTTGGCCCCGTGGTGCGCCAAGGCGATGCCCAGTGGTTCAACATCGTGAAGTGGACCTACTATGGTTTGCTCAATGCTGAAGAGCTGGGCGTGACGACGGCGAATGTCGAGGAAATGAAGGCATCGGCCAATCCTGAAATCCAGCGTTTGCTGGGCGTCAAGGTCAAGAACCCAGACGGCACGGAAGCCGACAATGATTTCGGCAAAGGCATGGGCCTTGGCCCAGACTGGGCTGTCAATGTCATCAAGGGTGTGGGCAACTATGCCGAAATCTTTGACCGGAACCTCGCTCAGTTGAAAATCGCCCGTGGCAAGAATGCGCTATGGAACGCAGGCGGCCTGCAATACGCACCACCCATCCGCTGAACTTGCAATTCCCCACCCCCGGCCCCTCCCCGAAGATCGGGGAGGGGTGAATTACTTCACCCCTCCCCGTTCTTCAGGGGGAGGGGCAGGGGTGGGGCCTATCAGGGCGCAGAATGACAGATACACCTGACAAACGATTCTCATCTGCACCGCCTGCAAGTGGTGGCAGCCTGGACTGGATTTACAGTCCGAAATTGCGTGGCTGGATCAGTCAGATTGTCGTGCTGCTGTTGCTCGGCTGGGGCATTTATGAAATCGTCCTGAATACACAGGCGAACCTGGCGCGACTCAACAAGAACTTCGGTTTTGATTTTCTCGGCCAACAGGCGGGGTTTGACCTGTCCACGTCCCTCATTCAATACTCGTCAAACTCAACCTATAGCCGCGCGTTGCTCGTTGGTTTTTACAACACCGTTCTGGTGGCAGTGATTGGCATTATTTTCGCAACGCTTCTGGGTTTTGTCATCGGCATCATGAGGCTTTCCAAAAGCTGGGTCGTGTCGCGCTTTGCACTGGGCTATGTGGAACTGTTTCGCAACATTCCGTTGCTGGTGCAAATTCTCGCCTGGTATGCGCTCGTGTTGAAGCCCCTGCCGGGCACCAAACAGGCCTATTCGTTTTTTGGTGATACAGTCTACCTGAGCAATCGCGGTCTGCTGACACCACATCCGGAATTCGGTCCGGGCGCATGGCTGGGGCTTGCGGGCCTGGTGTTGGCCATTACGGGGGTCTGGTTTTTCAGACGCTGGGCCCGGCTGAAACAAGAGCAGACAGGCAAGGCCACGGCTACTTTCCTGCCATCTGTTGCAGCACTGATTTTGCTGCCGGTGCTTGGCCTGTTGCTGGCGGGCTGGCCACTACAATGGAATTACCCGGAACTTGCCGGCTTCAATTTCAAGGGTGGCATGACGCTGGTGCCGGAGGCCATTGCGCTGATCATCGCACTCGTCATCTATACAGCATCGTTCATCGCCGAGATCGTTCGCTCCGGTATTCTGGCCGTCAGCCACGGACAAACTGAAGCATCCCAGGCACTGGGCCTTGACCAGAACAAGGCGCTTCGGCTGGTCGTTGTTCCGCAAGCCATGAGGGTGATCATTCCGCCGCTGGCCAGTCAATTTCTCAACCTCACCAAGAATTCATCACTTGCGGTCGCAATCGGCTATCCGGATCTCATGTATGCGGGTGGCACAGTCAACAACCAGTCGGGAGCCGCCATAGAGGTGTTCTCGATCGTGCTGATTGTCTACCTCGCCACCAGCCTGTTCACGGCTGGTTTCATGAACTGGTTCAACTCCCGCATGAAACTGGTGGAGCGCTGAGATGGTGGCTTATGTTCGCACGTCAGATGCGCCGTTGATGACACCGCCCGCCAGCGTTGTTGGCACTTGGGCTGCCATCAAGCAGCGCTTTTTCCCTTCATTGGGAAGCAGTGTGGCTGGTATTCTGATTGCGACACTTGTGGTGTGGATCGCGTGGAACCTTGTGGACTGGGCCTTGATCAGAGCGGTGTGGTCAGCCGCTGATCGTGAGCCTTGCAACCTGCCTGATGCCGGGGCCTGCTGGCCGTTTGCCGCTGCGAAATTCCATCAATGGGTCTATGGCTTCTACGATATTCCCCAGCGCTGGCGAGTCAACGTTGTGTTCGTGATTGGTGCGGTTTTGCTGGCGGCGTTGCTCATTCCCTCAATTCCCCGAAAGGGGCTGACCGCGGTGCTGTTCTTTGTTGTCTATCCCGTCATCGCCGGCGTGTTGTTCAGCGGCGGCGTGTTCGGTTTACCCTTTGTCGAAACCACCCAGTGGGGCGGCTTGATGGTGACGTTGATACTCTCAGTCATCTCCATGGTCGTATCGGTTCCGCTGGGCATCATGCTGGCGCTGGGGCGGCGCTCCACCATGCCCATCGTGAGCTTGCTCTCCACCGTGTTCATCGAAGTGGTGCGCGGTGTTCCGCTGATCCTTGTGCTGTTCATGGCCGTCAACATGTTTCCGCTGTTCATGCCGCCCGGCATCAACCCAGACAAGCTGGTCATCGTCATCATCGGCGTGTCGCTGTTTGCAGCAGCCTATATGGCGGAAATCATTCGTGGCGGTTTGCAGGCCATACCCAAGGGCCAATATGAGGGCGCACAAGCAGTCGGACTATCGTACTGGAAAATGATGGGCCTCATCGTCTTGCCGCAAGTGATCAAGATCGTTATCCCCTCGATCGTCAACCACTTCATCAGCCTGTTCAAGGATACAAGCCTTGTGGTTGTGGTCAGCATTCTCGATTTGCTGGGCATGGTGCAGACGGGCTTCAACGATGCCAAATGGGCCAGCGCCCAGACTGGCAATACCGGCTATTTCGCTCTGGCCCTGATTTACTGGTGCTTCTGCTTTGCCATGTCGCGTTATTCGCAATTCATCGAGCGCAAGCTTGCCATCGGTTACAAGAGGTAAACATGGCCACCGCAATACCTTCCGCCGTTACGTTGTCTGCCGTCAATAAATGGTATGGTCAATTTCATGTGCTGCGCGACATCAATCTCGACGTGAAGAAAGGCGAACGCATTGTCATCTGCGGGCCATCAGGCTCTGGCAAATCGACCATGATCCGTTGCATCAACCGCCTGGAAGAACACCAGCAAGGTGACATTATCGTGGATGGTATTCCGCTAACCAACAACGTGAAGAACATCGACGAAGTGCGACGTGAAGTCGGCATGGTGTTTCAGCACTTCAACCTGTTTCCGCACTTGACTGTCATGGAAAACCTGACACTGGCTCCGATCTGGGTGCGAAAGATGCCAAAGGCGGAGGCCGAGGCCACCGCTACAAAACTCTTACAGCGGGTAAAAATCCCTGAGCAGGCGTTGAAATATCCTGGACAATTGTCGGGTGGGCAGCAACAGCGCGTGGCGATTGCCCGTGCTTTGTGCATGAACCCCAAGATCATGCTGTTTGATGAGCCCACATCGGCTCTTGATCCTGAAATGATCAAGGAGGTTCTGGACGTCATGGTGGATCTCGCGCATGGCGGCATGACCATGCTGTGTGTGACCCACGAAATGGCCTTTGCGCGGCAGGTGGCCAACCGCGTCATTTTCATGGATCAAGGGCAGATCGTTGAGCAAAACGAGCCGGAGGAGTTTTTCTCGAACCCGAAGAGTGCGCGGACCAGGCAGTTCCTGGAACAAATCCTGCATTAAGTTCCCTCTCCGTCATTGCTTCGCAATGCCACCTCTCCCGCAAGCGGGCGAGGAAAAGAACCTTATCCTCGCCCGCTTGCGGGAGAGGTGGATCGCGCTGAGAGCGCGAGACGGAGAGGGACTGCCCAAATCCCGCCTTTGTCGCTTGCGAGACTCAGGTTAGAAGTCTCGCAAATCGGGAGGATCATTCATGCGATTTCTTTTTTTGAACGCCGTTGCCATTTCTGCACTTTTGGGTTTTGCCGGGATGTTGGCCCCGGCTCAGGCTGAAACACGGTTGCGTTCTGTTGGCACCATCACATACGAGCCCGAACCAGCGTCACCTGAAGTTGGCGTCTACCAGATCCGCCGGGAAGACCGCAGCATCAATGCCATGCGCATTGAGGCTGATGGCGGCACCGCCGATGTGCGCTCTCTCAAGATCAAGTACTCCGATGGCGAAACCGAAGTTGTGAAAGTCCGCCAGACCATTCGTGATGGAGAACGAACGGCACTCTTCGCCCTGGACGAACCACGCCCGATTCGCAGCGTGGAAATTACTTATATCCCTAAGGGCGCTGTGACGCTTGTTCTATTGGCTGATCAAGGCCGCGGAGACCCGCCACCACCACCTTCCCGCCCGGCCCAGTGGGTGGAACTTGATTGTGAAAAGGTAAACCTGTTGGGTGACCGCAACAGTTTCACCATCAATACTCCAGAACGCTATAAGTCCCTGCGGTTGCGCTCAGCCAACTACGACATCGAAATCGCCGACCTGATCGTGCGCTATTCGAATGGTGTGCGCGATACTTACCAGGTGCGCAAGTTGATCCCAGCAGGCGGCCAGGTTGGTCCCATCGAATTGCGTGGTGATGCCAGGCGAATCGCGCAGATTGATTTCCTTTACCGCGCCCGCACCATTGGTCCTGTCAGAACGAAATTATGTGTTGATGCACAGAAGATCAGTTCACGCGAAGAGGATGATGAGGAAGACAACTGAGGCTTCAAAGGCCTCTATTGCTTCCCCACGATAACAAGGATCTGATTTTCCGGCTTTAAAAGCTGGGCCGCCGCCGCTCTGACGTCTTCAAGCGTCACGGCATTTACCTTGCTTTCCCGTGTCATAAAGTAACTCACATCGTGGCCGCGCTGCATGACAAACAGCATTTCGTTGGCAATGCTGTCATTGTCGGAAAAGCGCAGCGCATAGGATCCGTTCATGTAGGATTTGATCTTGCGCAATTCCTCTGCGGTTGGTCCCTCTGCTGCAAGTGTTGTCATTTCCTGTTTCAACAATTGCAATGCCTGTTCAGCCGTGGCGGTGGCGGTAGCGAATGAGCCGATTTGAACGGCGGCAAAGCGCCAGGAGGAATCTACAAAACTGACACCATAGGTGAGGCCCGATTTTTCACGCAAAGTCTGTGTCAGCCGTGCAAAACTAGCCTGACCCCCCAAAATTTCTGCCAGCACACGAGACGACCAGCCCTTCCGGTTATCGCCACCATAAGCCGGGTTTCCGAAATGGATCACGGTTTGCGGCCCATCGTAGGCGATGCGTTTTTCGATGGGTCCCTTTGCGATTGCAGTAACTGGCGTGTCAATCTGCACAGGCTGATCTGGCAAGCCACCAAAGGTCTTGTCCAAAAGTGCACTCAAGTCCGCAGGTGTAATGTCCCCAACCACAGCCACGCGCAATTCCCGGCGATTGGCGGTGGCATTCCACACTCGCCGCAAGTCTGCCGTCGTCAAGGATTTCAGGCTTTCCTGCTTACCTTGTCTGGTTCGACCATAGAGGTGACCGGGAAAAGCCAATGCAAACCAGGTTTCCTCTGCAATCGTTGACTGGTCGACCTTGGACTGGGCGGCATCTTGCAAGGCCCGTTCACGCAATCTTGCGAAGGATGCTTCTTCAAAACGCGGGTTTTCCAAGGCCTGTTTCAAAAGACTGGCCGTGGCATCACGATTCTTGGTCAGGGTGCTGAGATAGCCAGAGGTATAATCTCCATTTCCGTAAAATCCGACGCGCGAGGTCATGCGCGTTCGCGCGGCCTTGAATTCGTCGCTGCTGAGGGTGCCCGCACCCTCAATCAACATCTCCGTCATCAGGGCGTGGGCACCTTCCTTGCCCGGCGACTCAAAGTTGCGGCCGCCGGGAATGGAGAAGGTCAAAGACAGTATGGGAATGTCATGCGCCTCCACGAGCCATGCCTTGATGCCCTTGGGACTGATGACTTCCTGCACCTCAAAGGCAGAGCTCGCTGCCGTTGTGAACAGCAGGATCATCAACGTATACAGGCAGGCCCATGAAAGACGGATCATCATGTCAACTTTTGGGCCTCATGATGAGGGTGACCGATCTGTTTGCATCAAACACTTTCTGCGCGGCCGCTTGAATGTCGGCTGACTTGAGTTCAACCAAGGCTGCACTTACTTCGTCAATGAATTTTATGTCGCGGCCTGAGGCAAGAACTTCGGCAGCCTCTGTGCCAAGGCTGACAGCGCTGTCGCGGGCGTAAATGTCTATGGCGGCAGCAGTGTTGACAGCGTCCTGCAATTCCAACTGTGTCACGCCATTGGTCTTGACGTCTTGCAGCATGATATCAATCCGCCGTTCGAGATCCGAGACATCCACTGTGCTGCGCGGCGTTGCAATAACGTAGAATAAGCCAATTTCATCCGTGCTGCCGCGATAGCTGGTATTGACTGTGGTGGCCACGCTGTCGCGCGTCACCAGTTGCTTGATCAGCCTGCTTTGCGAGTTGGAGCCAAGGATGGACGCCAACACCGCATTGGCGGCAGCCTCGCGAGGGGTGATACCGGCGTTCGGACCCATGTTGTAAGTCCGGAACAGTGTTGTGTCGGTCACGCGTGCATCCTGCATTTCAAGCCGCTCAGCCGTGGTCGGCAAGGCTTCGGCCTTGCGCGGTGCACGCGTGGCAACAACCCTGTTCTGCACGGGTCCGAAATAGGCCTGCGCAAGTGTGTTGACGTCTGCAGGCTTGACATCGCCGACAACCAGCAGAATGGCGTTGGATGGCATGTAATGGGCGCGGTAAAAGCGATTTGCGTCGTCAAGGCTCAAGTTTGCCACGTCTTCTGGCGCCCCGATGATGGGGCGACCGTAGGGGTGGGTTTTGAAGGTTGTGGCATTCATCCGTTCAAACGCCGCGCCAAAAGGATCACTTTCCATGCGCATGCGGCGTTCTTCCTGTACCACCTTGCGTTCGGTTTCCAGAACCTCCGGCGTCAACACGAGGTTCTGCATGCGGTCTGACTCAATACTCATCAAGGTTTCCAGCATGTCTGCCTTGGCCCTCGTGAAATAAACCGTGGTTTCCAGTGTGGTGTAAGCGTTGCGCTCAGCACCGTTTTCGTCCAGCAAAAGATCAATGCTGTTCTTGGGATATTTCGTTGTTCCCTTAAACATCAGGTGCTCGAAGAAATGTGCAAGGCCGGTCTTGCCGGTCTCTTCATCAGCACTTCCCACCTTGTAGACAACGGCCTGCATCACCACAGGCGAGCGGTGATCCTCTATTACGATAATGTTCATGCCATTATCGAGCGTGAATTCTGTCACCGGCAAAGACATGCCGATTGCAGCCTTGACCAGAAAGCCTGCTATGACCACCAAAGCCAGCGCAAGGCGCTGTATGTATTCCTGGATGTTCATGCTTGGTGCTCGTCCTCTGAATTTCTGTTTGTCAACACTTTAGTTCTTAATTTAGGAATTTGCCTCAAATACAACACGACCGTCGCAGATGGTCATCAGCGGTTTAGTCGTGGAAACACGCTCTGCAGGTGTCTTCTCCAAATCACAGTCCAATACGGCGATATCAGCCAAAAAGCCTTGCCTCAGCATACCCTTTCGATCGTCCATGAATTCCATGTAGGCACCCGCTGCGGTAAATCCGTGGATGGAGTCCTGCAGGCCCTGGGCCTGAATACGGCAATCGGGGCTTAGCGGTTTTGCAGTCATGGCAGATTGCATGCCGATGAAGGGGTCCAGCGGTGATACGGGCCAATCCGATGAAAAAGCCACTTTGGCTCCGGTTTCCCGAATGGTCTGCCAGGCATAGGCAAAGGGCAACTTGTCGCCCACACGGCTCAGAATCGGCTCCTGCGGAGTGCCCGGCACTCCGACGCCTGCGACCGGTTGCAATGATGCGACAACTCCCAGTTCCACCAATCTTGGAATATCCTGAGGATCAATCAGTTCAATGTGTTCGATGCGATGGCGAGAATCGCGTTTGCCATTTTTGCCTTTGGCAAACTCGTAGGCGTCCAGCGTGCGCCGCACCCCGCCATCACCGATGGCGTGGGTTGAAATCTGCAAGCCATGGGCATCGGCCCTGGCCGCAACGGCGTTAAGTTCGTCAGCGCTGTAGAGCGGCGCACCCTTGTTGCCGGGATAGCCTGGATAGTCATCCAGCATCAGCGCCGTCAGGGTTTCCATCACGCCATCAACGAACAGTTTGATGCGGCCTGAATGCAGCATGTCCGAATTGTATTTTGCGCGAAACTCCAGCGCTTCATCGAGATCATCAAGTGCCATGCTGTTGCGGAAGTGGAATGGGACTTCGACACGGGCATGCATTTCCCCGCATTGCTCCAAGACCCGAAGCAATTCCAGTTGATAGGCATTGCCGTCCATGTTGTGCATGGAGGTGATGCCCAGTGAGTTTGCATAGGCAATTCCTGCCCGCATGGTTTCAACATCTTGTGCCCGCTGCGCTGGTGTTGCGGCGGGCAGGGGATTGCGGCCGGTGATGATACCCGCTGACTCGCGCCCAGCCGATACACCAAGTTCGAGCACGGGAGCGAATGCCTCGAATTCGCGGAGTTCGCCGGTGGCCAGACCATCAGCACCCATCACGATTTCGTTGCCGGTGTTGAGCCTGCGCCCTCGCAGAATGTCCGCTGTTTCCAGCGCTTTCGTATTGGCCCATACGGTGTGGTGGTCGAAGCACCCGATGGCGAACGGAATATCGGGAACAATCTGGTCCAGCAGGCGCCGGGTCATCGGAACGCGGGGGCCAAATTGTTCATGGGTCGCGCCGATGGCGTGGATGAATTGCAGACCGGGGTTTTTCATCCGGTACCCTGCCACAGCCCGTGATAGTGCTTCGACGCTTTCATCGAAACGGATGTTGAGCAGGTCCAATTCAGCCGCACCGATGAACAGGTGAACATGACCCTCAATGATTCCCGGGATGACGCTGTTGCCCTTGTTGTCATGCACCCTGGTTCGCGCATCGCGTGTCTGCATCACATCGCTGCTGTTACCAACAGTCAGGATCTGATTGCCTTTGATGGCCAAGGCCTCGGCAAAAGGCTGAGCAGGGTCCATGGTGATGATGCGGGCATTGGTGATGATCAGATCTGCGGCCACGGTATCTTGCCCAAAATTTAACTTGTCAGAAGCCAAGCAATCGCGCAACCTGAGGCCGTCGTCAACGTTTTGAAAGGAGGTGATCCGATGTCGAGTGCGTTCACTGTGAATGGAGCTATGGTGCGGATTGCTAACTTTAAAGGGCAGCCCCTTTAATCTGGTATCTACACTGGGGGAGCATCGCACCTCCCTCGTTCCAGACCACAGCATAAACCACGGAAGCGCCGCCCCCATCCGGGCGGCGCTTTTGTAAGGAAACGGAGGGGTACAATGGCATTCTGGTCAAAATGGTTTTCCAGTTCTGAGAAAACCGACACGTCGCCAGGCAAAAGCCTCGAATACAAGGGTTTTGTGATCGAGGCGCGGCCCTACAAGGATGGTGCGCAATGGCAACTTGCAGGACGTATCAGCAAGGATGGCCGGGTGCATGAGTTTGTTCGAGCCGATAAATTCAGCTCACAGGATGAAGCTGCGGATTGCGCCATGTCCAAGGGTCAGTTGATTGTCGATCAGTCGGGAGACCGGATTTTCAGTTGATGAAAAGCAAGCTGGCCAGCCGTACGGTGCTCTACGCAAGGCTGTCTCGCAACAGCTTTTGGGGCATGCTTGTCATTGTTGTTGCCATGGCGGTGGGCATGAGTGGATACATGTTTTTCGGCAGCATGGGTTTTGCCCAGGCCTTTGCCAATGCCGCGATGATCCTTTCAGGCATGGGGCCACTCGACAAGCTGGAAACTTCCGCCGGTCTTTATTTCGAGGGCCTGTATGCATTGATCAGTGGGCTGATCTTTTTTGCCGTGGCAGGTCTGGTGTTGTCGCCGCTGCTGCACAGGGTGCTGCACAGCTTTCATCTGGAGGATGAAAACCGGAAATGAGTTTTAGCCAATCACATAGTTGAAACTGACGGAAATGCGCTCGCCGTTGGCCCGGTTCGGCGGCACTTCGTGGCGCAGCCAGCTTTCCCACAGAAGAAGCGAGCGGGCAGCAGGGATGACACTGACATGCGACCGCATATCATCATCGGCATCCTTCCGTCGCGGTGGTGCCGCCATCATCTGAGTGAGGCGAGGATCTTCGAACACGATGGGACCTGCGCCCGGGGGGACCTTGACATAGTATGTGCCGCTGATGACGCTGTTGGTGTGGATGTGCCCGGTATGACTGCCGCCTTCCCGCAAAACATTCACCCACATTGAATCGCAAACGGGCTTTGCCCTGCCGATGTTCCACTGCAACGCTCTCGCAAATTCAAGCGCATGTTTGTCAAGAATTTTTTCTAGCCTGCGAAAGGCTGGAATATCAGCACTCAGAGCCGTGTGTGAACCATAGGAGGTGTAACCGGCATAGCCATGCTTCTCGCACCAGCGCTGACCCTTTACGTCGTGATGAGCCAATGACAGTGCGGCCACCTCAAGTGCGGCGTTCAAGGTATCGGCACTGGTTTCGTCAGCGCGATAAATGGTTGTGGGAAATAGTCTGGTGATCGTGCTCATGTCGCGTAACATGAAGTTTTTGTCATCAGGTTGCAACATCGTGCGGGACCGCATACACCTACGACGGTTCCAAATAAACTTGAAGGATCAAACATGCCGTTTCCGCAGCGACTGATGGAAGGTTATGCCAATTTTCGTTCAGGCCGCTACGCGGAAGAAAGTGGTCGTTACAAGCGCTTGGGCGAAGGTGCCCAGCAACCGACGGTCATGATCATCGCCTGCTGCGACTCCCGCGCGGCACCTGAAACCATTTTCGATGCGGGACCCGGCGAAATCTTCGTCATGCGTAATGTGGCCAATCTGGTGCCGCCCTATGCGCCTGATGGCAAGCATCATGCTACATCTGCGGCAATAGAGTTTGCAGTGATTGCTCTCGGCGTCAAACATGTCGTGGTCATGGGGCATGGCCGGTGTGGTGGCATTCGGGCGGTGGTCGAAGGAGGTATGCCGCTTTCGGCAGGGGATTTCATCGGCAAATGGATGTCGGATGTAAAGGATGTGGCGGAAGCGGTGCGGCAGGGACATGATCATGACCACGATCTGCAAACCTCGGTCGAACATGCCAGTGTAGAACACTCCCTCGCCAACCTCAGAACATTCCCATGGCTGCGCATGCGGGAAAACAAAAGCGAGCTGACTGTTCACGGTGCATGGTTCGATATCGCGCTGGGAGAGTTGCACGTTTACGACGAAACCGTGCGCGGCTGGAACCTCGTTTCCGCAGGCGATTGAGGGGTGGACAAGGCCGGCGTCCTCGCTTAAGAGTTCGGTAAGTCGGCGACGCCTTGGGCCTCGCCGCCGGTTTCACCAAAGGATGGGCGCATAGCTCAGGTGGTAGAGCAGCTGACTCTTAATCAGCGGGTCGTAGGTTCGAGTCCTACTGCGCCCACCATCCTTTCTGTTGTTCAGTTCACATTCAGAATCAAACCGTCATGTTAGCAAGGCAAGCTGCTGAAACGCGACGCACCAAAGTTGACTGAATAATTTCCAGTTGACGGCGGGCACCAGTCCGCGTCAATGTTTCGGTAGTGGGGCAACGGCGATGAGCCGGATTCGTGACTTTTTCAGCCGGGAGGTTTCCGTGGCACATTCGTTTTTGAAGACCCACCTACTCGTTTCAGTGGCCGCATTGATTTGCATCGGGCAGCCCGCCTATGCAGAAGAAAAGGCCCCAGCGCCCATGATGTACAAGCCCGCCAACGACCTTGAAATGAAGGCGCAAGGCGTGCTCGACAAGCATTGCGCACGCTGCCATCAGACCGGCAAGCTTGTGAAGCGTGAAAAAGCCGCGAAAGGTTTTGGCGATGTCATGCAGCTTGATGACATGGTTGCCAATCCCAAGCGCATTTTGCCGGGCAATGCCGATGGATCGCCGCTGTTCCAGGTGCTGGCCAACAAGACCATGCCCTATGACGTTTATCAGGAAGGTGACTACGAAAAGCCGACACCGACAGCTGAAGAAATCACTGTTCTGCGTGAGTGGATCGCGGAAGCCGGCAAGGCAGGAGCGAGCAAGTGCAAGCCCTACGAAATGCCTTACAAGGATCTGGTCAACGTCATGTACCAGGACTTGGGTGCCCTGCCTGAACACCGTCGTTTCAATACGCGCTATCTGTCGCTGGCCAACCTTAAAGCCTCCTGCGCCTCTGATGAGGAAATGGAAATCTATCGCCAGGGTGCCGTCCGGCTTTTGAATTCGTTGTCGACGAATTCCGATGTCGTAACACTCGAAGACAGCATCATCGGTGAAGAAGGTGTCGTCGTCCGCTTCAATCTTGATGATCTCAACTGGACGCCGGAACTGTGGGAAGAAATCATTTCACACTATCCCTATGGCGTGCGCCCGTTTGACAGCCAATATGATTCACTCACCAA
>JANNNG010000129.1:0-9139 GCA_031398425.1 Hyphomicrobiales bacterium
CCCGTGATGATCGGTGCAGCGAAGCGGAAACCATCCGCATCCGTCAGCGTCTGAAGCTCCTCGCCCGCGCCCTTGATCAACTGCCGCGTGAGGCCAAGCGCATGGCGCGCTGGCTCAAACGCAGAGCCTTGATGGAAAGTCCGGCTTTCATTTTCCCTTTACGGCCCGGCCCGCCGCCCGGCCATCAGCAGAGACCTCGGGAAGACATCGACAGTGTTCTCAAGGAATGTCATGCGCTGGCGTGGATGGCGCTCAGGCCTGATACGTCCTGAGAAGAACGGCCCTCACTGCAAGTGTTGGTGGCGTCTACGCGCGGTACTGCTGTATCCGCGTGGTGCGCAAGCCTGCGAGACCGTTCTTGTCAAGCGATCTTTGCCAGGACAGATATTCTTCCGTGGTCAGTGTATAACGATCACAGGCTTCTTCGAGGCTCAAAAGGCCCCCGCGTACGGCTGCAACAACTTCGGCTTTCCGCCGGATGACCCAGCGGTGGCTTCCTGGTGGTGGCAAGTCCGCTATGGTCAGCGGCGACCCGTCGGGGCCGATGACATAGTTGACGCGGGGACGCAATTGACCGTTTCCGTTCATACGCTTTTACTCACACTCACACACACCGGGCGCACAACTGGTGCTTACTCTGCCCAACTGCGGGCAAGCTACGCCACGGGACTTAATTTTAGGTTCAACCTCCGTAAACAAAACGCAAATTCAAGGCCTTGGATGCGCCATAACGGAACAGAATTGCATTCGCCGGGGATGTGGGCCATGGAGATGCCATGAAACTGAGCCCCACCATACTCAACGCCGTGCATGCGGCCATGGCGCTTGCCGGTGAACCCCGCGACCACCGCGTGGTCGTGGCCATGTCGGGCGGGGTTGATTCATCAGTGGCCGCAGCGCTGTTGAAGCTTGCTGGTTACGATACCGTGGGCATCACCTTGCAGCTCTATGATCATGGTGAAGCCATTCGTCGGAAGGGAGCGTGTTGTGCGGGGCAGGACATTCATGATGCGCGGCGCGTGTCTGCCATGCTTGATATTCCGCATTATGTGCTGGATTTCGAATCGCGCTTTCGCGAAGCCGTCATTGATGATTTCGTTGAGACCTATCTTGCGGGTGCAACGCCCATTCCTTGCGTTCGCTGCAATCAAACAGTGAAGTTTGCCGATCTCTTGTGGCGGGCGCGGGAGCTTGGTGCTTCGGCGCTGGTGACGGGGCATTACATTGACAGTGTAGTGACGCCACAGGGCAGGGAACTGCGCACGCCTCAAGACATGGCGCGAGACCAGAGTTATTTCCTGTTTGCAACGACGCAGGAGCAGGTGGACTATCTGCGCTTTCCGCTTGGGCGTTTGACGAAAACTGAAACGCGCGGTCTTGCATCAGAGTTGGGTCTGATGGTGGCCGACAAGCCAGACAGCCAGGACATTTGTTTCGTGCCAGATGGCAAATATGCCGATCTGATCTTGAAGCTGCGGCCTGATGCTGCTGATGCGGGTGATATCGTGCACCTTGATGGCCGTGTGATGGGGCGGCATCAGGGCATTGTGCATTATACCATTGGTCAGCGCCGCGGGCTTGGAATTTCCGAAGCTGATCCGCTTTACGTGATCAAGCTTGATGCTTTGCAAAAGCGCGTGATCGTGGGTCCGCGAGAGGCGCTGCGTCAGACGGATATTGCAGTCAAGGATTTGAACTGGCTGGGTGCTGCAACTTTGAGCGAAGCGCCACAGCCCTGCTATGCCCGCATCCGTTCGACACGGCCACCTGTTGCTGCAAGTGTGCGACGTCAGGCTGGTGATTTCGTTGTGTCGATCCCATCGGGGGAATTTGGCGTGTCACCGGGGCAGGCTTGCGTGCTGTATGATGCGCCGGGGCCTGGGCAAAAGGTTTTGGGTGGTGGTTTTATTGCCAGCCAGCCAGTGCTATAGACGCACGCACCCAGGGGAACCCATTCGTGGCCAAACTGCAAATCAAGCTCGATCCGCAACTCGACAAGGATATCAAGAAGGGCATTGCGTGGTCAGTCCATGCCTTCACCACCTTTGGCATTGTGGCAGGCTTTCTGGCGCTGGTTGCCGTGTTGAAAGGCGATGCCTTCACGGCCTTCGTCTGGCTTGGCGTGGCGCTGTTTGTGGATGGCGTCGACGGTTCCCTCGCGCGAAGGGCGCGGGTTGCGGAGTACACGCCGAATTTTGATGGTGCTTCGCTTGACCTCGTCATTGATTATTTCACTTACGTGGCCGTGCCTGCTCTGATGATTTACTGGTTCAACATGGTGCCGCTGAATTTCATTTTCTCCGGCAGCACGTGGAGCCTGATCTCTGCCGTCATCATCATGGCGGTGTCATGTTACACCTTTGCCAATGTGGGCATGAAATCGTCGGACTATTACTTCGTGGGCTTCCCTGCTCTTTGGAATGTGGTGGTGTTGTATTTCTACTTGTTTGAATCCGGTGCGGTGGTCAATCTCATCACGGTTCTACTCTTGGCGGTGCTCACTTTCATACCCGTCAAATTCGTTCATCCCCTGCGCGTCACACACTGGCGCAGCTTTACCATCCCCATCACCATTCTTTGGGCAGCGATGGCCTTCAGCCTGATTTTGGCCAAACGCTTTCCCGACCAGTTTGGCTTTGTGGAAAAGCTGGAGCTTTGGATTTTTGCCGCTGCCTCCGTCTACTTCGCCTGGATTTCCCTGTGGCGCACCTTCATTCTGGGTGACAAGGGTGACGACGAAGAACCGGCTGACGGCAAAGCTTGACGAAATTGGTACCTTTGCCTATACGGCGCCGAGCCTTTTGGTTTGGCGGGGTAGCTCAGTTGGTTAGAGCACGGGAATCATAATCCTGGTGTCGGGGGTTCAAGTCCCTCTCCCGCTACCAATATTTGCAAAGGCCAATGATGCGCGATTGCGCTGCAATTTCAAACACTGAATTGAAGTCCGTTCGTGCGGTACTGACCGACATTGACGACACTCTGACCACACATGGCCGTTTGCCCGCAGCTGCCTATGCCGCGTTGGAAAGGCTCAATGCTGTTGGCATCAAAATCATTCCCATCACGGGGCGGCCTGCCGGGTGGTGTGATCACATCGCACGGATGTGGCCGGTTGAGGGCGTGGTTGGCGAGAATGGCGCGTTTTACTTTCGCTATGATGCCGAGGCCAAACGGATGCTGCGGGTCTATGCGCAAGATGATGCGACGCGAAAAAACAATGTGGCGCGATTGCACGGGCTGGCTCAACAGGTGTTGAAACAATTTCCGGGAACGGCCTTGGCGTCCGACCAGGCCTATCGCGAGATTGATGTGGCGATTGATTTTTGCGAGGATGTTCCAGCTTTGCCGCTGGCCACAGCACAGCTGATCGCTGAAACTTTCCATGCGGCCGGTGCTGAGGCAAAGGTGTCTTCCATTCATGTGAATGCCTGGTTTGGACACCACGACAAACTGTCGATGTCGCTTCGCATGCTCAAGGATTGTTTTGGCTGGGATGCCGCAACGGCCCGCGCCCAGATTGCCTATTGCGGCGACTCGCCCAACGACGCGCCAATGTTCGGATACTTTCCACTTGGCATCGGTGTTGCCAATATCCGACCGCTGGCGCATTTGATGCAGCACCTGCCTGCCTATGTAACATCAGGGGAAGGCGGGGAAGGCTTTGCCGAATTTGCCGAGCGCCTTCTGGCCGCGCACCACGTATAAGGCATTATGGACACGTTACAGCAGTTACCATTTGGGAAGGGCGTGGCTGTTGGCCTTGTGTTTCTGATTCTGTTTGTGCTCGAGCGGCTGTTCCCGGTTGCGCGCTGGCTTGGTGGTGCAGGGCGTGTGGTGAAAAACCTTGCGCTGGCGGGCTTCAACTTTGTCGCATCGCCCTTGATCGTCATTCCGGTCACGGCCTTTGCAGCGTCTCACATGCTGGATTGGCGCCCGGCACTCTGGTCAGGGTGGCCCGGACTATTGCTCGACCTGTTGCTGCTCGATTTCTGGATCTACTGGTGGCACCGGGTCAATCACGTCGTTCCGTTTTTCTGGCGATTTCACGAAGTACATCACCTTGACGAGATGTTGGATACGACGTCGGCTCTGCGGTTTCATTTTGGCGAAGTGCTGCTGTCGTCACTTGTGCGGGCTCTGGTGATTTTTGCAACGGCCATTCCACTCTCTTCGGTTATCGTGTTTGAGGCTGTGGTGCTGGTGTCTGCCGTATTCCATCATTCCAATCTTCGATTGCCGGCAGGTCTTGAACGCGTGTTGAGCTGGTTTATCGTCACGCCGTCAATCCATTGGGTGCATCACCACGCCAGACGCCGCGATACAGACTCAAACTATTGCACGGTGCTCTCTGTCTGGGACAGGATATTTGGCAGCAGCAACGCCATGCTCCGAATGCCCGACATGGCGATTGGCGTTGAAGGCCGGCCCGAGCGCGATTTGCTTCACCTTGTGACCAAGCCGTTCCAGCGTTAACCGCACTGGCCTTTCCCATGCATCTCGACCGATGGGCGGCCCAGAAGTGGGGTTGTTGTGTCGAAATGGCACAGGGATCACGGAGAATTAGTCTTGAGTGTCAAGCAGCTGCAAATCCGGGACGACGTGCGACGTGCGCGAGATGCTGAGTCTGCCCATTTGCAGGCCGCACTCAGGGTTTCAGGTGCAAAGTCGCTTCGGTTGCAGCGCTTGCGTGATGTTTTGCAAGATCGTGGAGTTGCTGCTGAAAGCCTCGATCTGAAACTGGCACCCGGTGAAGAACCAGCGCTGTGGCTGAACCTCAGTCATTGCGTGACTATGAAACCCGATGCTGCAAACTATCATCTGGCTTTCCACGGAGCCAAAAATATCGAAAACATTCTTGAAACCAGCAGCCTTGATGACATGGTCGCGACTTGTTCGCGCATCCTGGCACACTCGAGGGTGCAGGCCGCAAGAGAGCAGGGCGTTGATGCAGCTTCGCCAGTCTGGGATCAAGCCACGCTTGTCTATGTCTGGTTTACCGGCTTGGTCACTGGCGTTGCAGCTTTGACGGTCTATGCCATCATATTGAAAAAGCTCGTACTTTGACGTCGCATTCACTGTTACAATTGGTAACAGCTTTTGATTTCTAACGACGGCGCCGGCTTGTTACCTGTGATGTGACAAATTCGTGAATCGGTTCTAGATGCCTCTTTCCCAAGCGACCCCACACTTGATGCCGACGCCCAAGGGCGATGGTGTATTGCCGCAAAGGCTCGGTGGCTTTTCCACAATCGCCGCAGCGTTGGACTATGCCGCTCAAGGCAAGACTGGGTTCAATTTCTACGGTGGTAAAGGGCAATTGACCCATGTGCTGCCCTATTCGGACTTGCGTCACCGCGCCATTTCCACAGCGCGCAAGCTTTTGAGTGCCGGGTTGAAGCGCGGACAACGTGTCGCTGTTGTGGCGGAAACCGGGCCCGAATTCATGGCCACGTTCTTTGGTTGCCAATATGCGGGCCTGATCCCGGCACCTGTGCCATACAGCATGTATATCGGGGGCAAGGATGCCTACATCGCAAAGGTGGCGGGCATGTTCCGGGCAGCAGATGTTGCGGCGGTCATCACGTCGGATGATTTGAAGGAGCATGTGACTGCGGGTGCAGCGGATGCCCGTGTTCCGCTGGTTTTGACGCATCATGAACTCCATGCGTATCCTGAAGCCATGGTGCGTCTGGAAGGTTTTGCTGCCGATGATGTGGCCTATGTACAGTATTCATCGGGATCCACGTCAGCGCCCAAAGGTGTTCTCATCAATCAAGCTGCAATCATGGCCAATACGACGGCCATGGTGTTGCATGGACTGAAAGCGCGGCCAGAAGACCGGGCGTTTTCATGGTTGCCGCTCTACCACGACATGGGGCTTGTGGGTTTCTGTCTTGCTCCCATGGTGGCGCAAGTCACTGTTGACTATCTTGCCACCACATCTTTTGCGCGTCGCCCGGCCCTGTGGCTCCGCTTGATGAGCGAGAACAAATGCACTATCTGCTCATCGCCCACATTTGGCTATGACCTCGCTGCCAAGCGCATTGCTGGAGACGCGATCACGCTTGATCTGTCGCACTGGCGCGCAGCAGGCATAGGTGGCGACATGGTGCGGGCCGATGTATTGACGCGCTTTGCTGAAGCATTGGCAGTATCGGGCTTCAATGCAAGGGCCTTCTTGCCAAGCTACGGCATGGCAGAAGCCACGCTGGCGATCACGATCAGTGATGTGGATCACCCCATCAGAATTGATACTGTGGATCTGGCCGCGCTGAAAACCAAACAGCGGGCCATTCCCTCAAAGAAATCCGGCGAAGGCCTGTCCCGCAGTTTTGTTGTTTGCGGACCTGCCTTGCCTGATCATGAACTCGAAGTTCGTGGTGACAACGGCATGAAGTTGGGCGAGCGCATGGTGGGACGGATTCACGTGCGCGGACCCAGCCTCATGGCCGGTTACTTCAATGCCCCCGAAGCCACGGCGCAAACCATCGGTGCCGATGGTTTTCTTGATACGGGTGACATGGGCTATCTGCTCAATGGCGAAGTGGTGATCACTGGTCGCGTCAAGGATCTGATCCTGCACAACGGCCGCAATATCTGGCCGCAGGATCTGGAATGGGCAGCGGAAGGCAACGCACCTCTGAAGTCCGGTGAAGCTGCGGCTTTTGCCATTGAAGATGAAGACGGCGATGATGCCGTTATCGTGTTGGTTGAATGCAAGCTCAGTGACGCTGATCAGCAGGAAGCCCTGCGCCGTGCCGTGCACACATCGGTGCACCAGGTGGCGGGGGTTGATTGCAAGATCGTTCTTGTGCCACCGCGCAGCCTGCCTTTCACGTCATCAGGCAAATTGTCTCGTGCGGCGGCGAGAGAAAGTTACCTTGCAGGTGCTATTGCAGAAGTCAGTACGGGTTGAGGGACTTCTACATTCCGGTCTGCTTTGCATGACCCTTCACATCGCCATCACAGGTGCAACAGGATTTGTTGGCAAGGCCCTCATTCCCCACTTGATCAAAGCCGGACACACGTTGTCATTGCTCGTGCGCAATCCAACGGCAACTTCAGTTCCTGACACTGTCCGCGTCATTCAGGGCCGTTTGAAAGATGACGAAGCTCTGCATGAACTCACTCAAGACTCCAATGTTGTCCTTCACGTTGCAGGCGTCGTCAGCGCCGCGCACCGCTCTGATTTCATGACTGTCAATTGCAATGGCACAGTGGCACTTGCCAAGGCTGCCAAGACAAACGGCGTCAAACGTTTCGTTTATGTGTCCTCACTCGCTGCACGGGAACCCGGCCTTGCGGCTTATGGTGAAAGCAAGGCTGCGGCTGAGCAGGCATTGCTGGCACTGGCAGGTGACATGGAAATTTGTATCATTCGGCCCGCAGCAGTTTACGGTCCGGGCGACACAGCAACCTTGCCATTGTTGCAAGCGCTGCTGTCTCATATCGCTTTCATTCCGGGCAAGGTCGAGGCAGCATTTGCCATGGTCCATGTTGACGACGTGGCGCGGGCTTTGACGGAGGCTGTAACCGGCCCCTGCGGTACCTTCGAATTGCATGATGGTTCGAACGGTCATGACTGGCCAGAGTTGATCGCCATGACGCGCCAGCACTATGGTACACCGCGCCGCGTGTTTTACATTCCCAGAACCTTGGCCATGACGCTTGGTCATGTGGGTGACAAAATTGCACAGCTTCGCAACGTTGTGTCCTTCACCAGCAGCGGCCAGATCAAACAGATCTACCATCTGGACTGGCGTGTCAAAGGCAAGGCCTGGCCATTAAAGAATCCGATTCAATTGCAGGACGGTTTGCCGCAGACTATTTGCTGGTATCAGATGCGGGGTTTGTTGCCCCGACGCGGCGTTGCCGATAGAAGCAAAGGTGACATAGGACATACCAGTTAAGCCATGACAGAAGCCGAAATCACCAGCGAAATTTGTGCCCTGCTCACACCCCACAACAAGGACGGCGTGAAGTTGAAATCATCAACAGACATTCCCGCGGAGCTCAACATCGATTCCGTTGGCGTGCTAGACTTCATCATGGATGTGGAAGACAAGTTCGATGTTGAAATTCCAATGAATGTGGTGGCTGAAACCCGAACCGTTGGTGATCTCGTGGCCGTGGTACAAAAGCGCATGAAGATAGACTGAGTGATGGTTGACCTTCTCGACAAGCACAAGAACATCGTCGACCGATTCGAACGCATGATGCAGCTTGGCGTCAATGCCATGGGGCCGACCAATGATGAAATCCTGTCCCCCACCCGTGCCATCATCAAGGGCCGCGAAACCATTCTGGCAGGCACCAACAATTATATGGGTATGACCTTCACCCAGTCCTGCATCGATGCTGGCAAAAAGGCGCTGGACGAGTTTGGCACGGGCACCACGGGTTCCCGCGTGGCCAATGGCAATTACGCCATGCACACAGAGCTCGAGCAGGAATTGGCGCGGTTTTTACACAAGAAACACTGCATCGTTTTCACCACAGGCTATCAAGCCAATCTGGGCATGATGTCGGGCCTGGCAGGGCCACGCGACACAATCTACCTCGACAGTGACTCACACTCCTCGATCTATGACGGCTGCACACTTTCAGGTGCCAAGCTTGTACGCTTTCGGCACAATGATGCCGTTGATCTCGACAAGCGGATGTCGCGCTCTGAAGGTGAAGAGGGCGGCAAGCTTGTGGTGCTTGAAGGGATCTATTCCATGCTCGGCGACCGGGCACCGCTCAAGGATTTTGTTGCAGTCAAAAAGAAGCATGGATTTCAGTTGCTAGTCGACGAAGCCCATTCCTTTGGCGTGCTGGGGCCGAATGGTCGTGGCCTTGCCGATGAAGCAGGGCTTGAGCATGAGGCTGATTTTGTCGTCGGCACATTCTCGAAAAGTGTGGGCTCCATCGGTGGTTTTGGCGCTGGTGATCACCCGCTGTTCGAAGTGCTGCGCTATGCCATGCGGCCCTACCTGTTCACGGCATCATCCTCGCCAGCCACCATTGCCACATCGCTGGAAGCGGTGCGCGTTCTCGCACGAGAACCTGAACGACGGGACAGTATTCGCGCAAACTCCGACCGGCTGTTCAATGGTTTCAAGGCACTGGGTTTTGAAATGGGCTGCGATGCGGTGAG
>JANNNG010000185.1:0-3279 GCA_031398425.1 Hyphomicrobiales bacterium
CACCATCTGCTCGTTCACCATGGTATGGTAGGTGATGTTCTTTTCGAACTGCTTGCGCTGGGCGGCATTCGGCAACTCGCCATAATACAGCAGATAGCAGATTTCGAGAAAGTCACCCCTCTCGGCCAACTGCTCGATCGGATAGCCGCGATACAGCAACACGCCTTCATCACCATCAATGTAGGTGATCGACGAAAGGCAGGCAGCCGTGGACGTGAACGCCGGATCAAACGTGAAAGCCTTGGTCTGGGCGAAGAGCTTGCCGATATCAACAACGTCAGGACCAAGGGTGCCGGAATGCACGGGGAAGTCATAAGCCGTTCCGTCCAGCGTCAATGTCGCTTTCTTCGAGGTCTCAGCCATGATCGTCTCCCTTTTGAAGCATGATATTGCAGCGCAACAAGAAGGTCAATGTTGCTGTCATTGTCCCGATTCGTCATCGCCCGCAATTGTTTCCACAGCTTGCTTAGCCCAGACTGGAGTTTGCCTCAGCTTCTCGACCGCAACTAATGGCCCACGCTTGCGCATAATTACGAAAGCGCGCATCGTTTCTGCCACTCCTGAAGCGCGTTCCGCACTGTTGTCGAACGGACTGCGTGATCGGAATTTTGAAGTGCCAACGGTAGCAAGCTGATGCTGCGCTGATAACGGGCGATGACGCGATCCTGCGGAACAGAATGGCCACCATGCGCAACGCGGAATTCAACCCGTTCTACATTCTTCAAGGGGTCATCAGTGCAAACGAAAAACAGTGTCACATGATAGCCAGCTGCTTTGGCGCGCTGCATAAACAATGGCTTGCTTTCGTGAGACATCACCGTCTCAAATGAAAAATCGAGTGTTTTTTCCAAATAATAGTCGCGCAATTGATCAGCCATCTGTTGCGCAAGTCGTGAGCCCCTTTCGCCTTCCAGAGAAAAGGCTTTCGCAATGTCATCGGCATTGATGTAGTGGCCCAAAATGACACCTGACTTACGAAGATAACACAACAAGGTTGTCTTGCCAGAACCGTTTGGGCCAGCCACAACTGTTAAGAAGGGCACGTTCAAGCCTCAGACTTGCTGCGTTCTCTAGGTGGCCTTTCGGCCGATAGTTTGGGTTTACTGCCGATACTTGCAATTGGCTTCTTCTTGTCCGCGCGAGGCGACTGCACCTTAGGCAAGGAGTTTTTCAAGCGGTGTTTACTGGCGAACACTCTCATATCCTTCTTGAGAGCTTCCGCCACTGCAAGCGGACCAAGCTTCAGTAATTCAATAGCTGTTAGTTCATGCGGTCTTTTTTCCATAGCGGCAAACTAGCATAGAATTTACTCTGGGCCAATTAGGTCAGAACATCCGCAATCCGACCCAAACTCTCTTGCTGTCCAAGAACCTCCAACACATCAAATATGCCCGGAGACGTGCCTTTACCTGTCAGGGCGGCGCGCAATGGTTGCGCCAGCTTGCCGAGCTTTTGGCCTTGGGTTTCAGCATGGACTTTCACAGCCTCCTCCAGGGCATGCGCTGTCCAATCAGGGGCAGAGGCCAGAACAGGCAGCAAGCCGACTAGGGCGGCCTTGCCTTCATCATTGAGCAGGGCCCTGGCTTTTTCGTCGATTTTCAATGGCCGTTGCGCAAAGAGATAGCTGGCCGAGTTCTTGAGTTCGACCAGCGTCTTGGCACGTTCCTTGAGGCCGGGCATGGCTTTCAGGAGTTTGGCTTTCATGCCGTCATCCAGATGTGCCAGCATGTCTGCGCCGCCCGCAACATGGGGCAGGAAAGAAATGAGGTGTTGCAAGAGTTCTGCATCATCGGTGCTTCGAATATAGTGCCCATTTAGATTTTCGAGTTTTGCAAAATCAAAGCGCGCAGCTGATTTGCCAATGCCGTCGAGCGAGAACCATTGCACCATTTGTGCCGTCGAGAATATCTCGTCATCACCGTGGCTCCAGCCCAGACGGGCGAGATAATTGCGAAGTGCCGCGGGCAGATAACCCATTTCACGATAGGCTTCTACGCCAAGCGCACCATGGCGCTTTGAAAGTTTCGCCCCGTCAGGACCATGAATGAGCGGCACATGGGTCATCGATGGCACGGCCCACTCCATGGCGAGATAGATTTGTGTTTGCCGAGCCGCATTGGTGAGGTGATCAACGCCGCGAATGATGTGAGTGACACCCATGTCGTGATCATCAACAACCACTGACAAGTTGTAAGTCGGGTTGCCGTCCGATCGCAGGATGATGAGATCATCCAGGTCCTTGTTGGGAATGACCACGCGACCCTGGGCATGATCGTTGATCACCGTCTCGCCATCCTGAGGAGCGCGGAACCGAATGACGGGTTTCACTCCGGCGGGCGCCTCTGATGGATCACGATCCCGCCAGGTGCCGTCATAGCGGATCGGTCGCTTTTCGGCCTCGGCCTTCGCCCGCATGGCTTCAAGCTCCGCAGGTGTGCAGTAACAGTGATAAGCCTTGCCCCGTTGCAAGAGTTCATGCGCAACATCGCGATGACGAGGGGCGCGCTCGAATTGTGAAACAGCATCGCCATCCCATGTCAAACCCAGCCACGTCAGCCCATCGAGGATCGCATCCACGGCACCCTTTGTATAACGTTCGCGGTCGGTGTCTTCGATACGAAGCAACATCTTGCCGTTCTGACCTTTGGCGACGGCCCAGTTGAACAGGGCGGTTCGGGCTCCGCCGATGTGCAGATAGCCCGTGGGCGAGGGGGCAAAGCGGGTGATAACAGGCGATGACATTGACGCCGATTTCCTTTTAAGTCCGAAGTGGAAAGAAGCACGATGGCTGTTGTGGAGGCGGTTAGCACATGGGTTAGGCCCGTCAAAGGGGGGCAACTGTTGTTGTCAGGCTGGGCACAGGCCTTCGAGGTTGAAAGTCAGCGCCTCATGATATGGAGCCCGTTGCTGCTCGTCACCGGCATCTGGGGCTATTTTTCCCTCGCGCGTGAACCTCCTGCAACACTTGCGTTGATCCTCGCAATCACCTGTTCAGGTTTGATTTTCTGGCCGCGGACCTCGCGCTCATTGAAAGTTCTCGCCATCGTGCTGCTTGGTTTTTCCGCAGCCCAACTGCGCACACTCTGGGTGGCGACGCCTTTGCTTGGAGCCTATTCCCCGCAACAGCAAATGACTGGCCACGTGGTTGACGTTGACGTGCGCTCCAGACAGCGATTTTCACTGGTGCTCGAACTCACGCGTGCCGATGGTTTGCCTGAAAGTCAACGACCGTTGCGCGTCCTTATTCAAGTCACAGGCAAGCACGCAGTCCCTCGAGTG
>JANNNG010000209.1:0-19583 GCA_031398425.1 Hyphomicrobiales bacterium
CAGCCTCTGAATATCCATGGCGCGTTCCGGCGTCAGTTCGTGCTTGCTGCCATCAATGTGGGACTGGAACATAGCACCCCGTTCGGTAATCTTGCGAATCTTTGAAAGCGACATGATCTGAAAGCCGCCACTGTCAGTGAGAATCGGACCATCCCAGCCAATGAAGTGGTGCAGGCCGCCAAGCTCGGCGGTTTGTTCAGCACCGGGTCGGAGCATGAGGTGATAGGTGTTGCCGAGGATGATATCGGCTCCTGCTGCCTTGACCTGGTCGAGGTAGAGACCTTTGACAGTGCCCACTGTGCCGACAGGCATGAAGGCAGGCGTGCGGATATCGCCGCGCCCGGAGTGCACGGTGCCACGCCGCGCCTTGCCATCTGTTTTATGAAGGGTAAATCCAAAATCCTGCATCATGGCGCGGGCCATAGCAGGCTGGCGTCACCATAGGAATAGAACCGATAATTGTTGGCAATGGCGTGCGCGTAGGCTGCCTTCATGCGCTCGGTTCCCGCAAAGGCGCAGACCAGCATGAAGAGCGTGGACTTGGGTAAATGGAAATTGGTGAACAGGCCATCGACGGCGCGGAAGCGGTAACCGGGTGTGATGAAAATGTCCGTGGCACCGCTGAAAGGTTCAAGGCCTGAGGCTTCGAGCAGCCGCAGTGATGTGGTGCCCACTGCGATAATGCGGCGGCCTTCGGCCTTTGCGGCTTTCAGTCGGGCCGAGGTTTGATGTGAAATGCTGCCCCATTCCGCGTGCATCTTGTGATCTTTGGTATCATCGACCTTGACAAGCAAAAACGTGCCCGCGCCCACATGCAAGGTGACATATTCCTGTTGTATCCCAATGTCTTGCAGGCGCGTCATCAAGCTGGGTGTAAAGTGCAATCCAGCCGTTGGCGCGGCCACTGCACCATTATGTTTGGCGTAAAATGTCTGATAATCCGTGCGGTCCTGCGCATCTTGCTTGCGCTTCCTCTCGATATAGGGCGGAAGCGGCACCCTGCCCCATTTCATGAGAGCTGCATCGAGGTCCGCGTTCGCGACGTTAAAGCAAAGTGTCACTTCGCCTGCTTCGGCCTTGTGTTCAACTCGAGCTTCGAGGTCACCAAAACGAACAGTATCACCCTCCTCCAGTTTCTTGGCGGGTTTGACGAAAGCTTTCCATCGTGCGCCGTCGATGCGCAAGTGGAGCAAAGCTTCGATTCTGGGCGTGGTGCCGAAACGGTTTGTGCGGATGCCGGAAAGTGCGGCGGGAATGACACGGGTGTCGTTGAAGACGAGGACGTCGGTTGGTTTGAGAAGTGACGGAAGGTCAGCGATGGAATGGTCGTCTATATCTCTGTTGACATGCAAAAGCTTTGCAGTTTCGCGCGGTACGGCTGGGCGAAGGGCAATGTTTTCCGGCAAGAGAACAAAATCAAAATCGGAAACGCGCATTGATTCAGATCGTCCAATCTTCCCAAATCAATCCGGACACTCGTGAAAATTCACGAACATTATTCGTGATAAGTGGTAAGTTTCTTTGCAGTGCTTGTGCTGCGATCAGAGTATCGTAACCCCCAATGACCAGTCCGCGTGACAGCAGATCAGCATGTATCTTGGCGGACGCAAGCGCATCCTTTGCTTCGAAAGTGACAACCTCGGTCACACCTCTCATAAATGCGCTCACCCTGTCACGCGCTGCTACAGGGTTTTCGCTGCGCAAGGCAGATACTTCAATTTCATGCAGCACAACCGCTGACAAGAGAAAGCGCGTGCCTGCTTGCCATTCCTCATCCATCCGACGTTCCAATTTTTCACTGGGCTTGCGAATGGATTTGGAAACAATGTTGGTGTCGAGAAAGACCAGCCGTTGCAAAGTCTCAATTTTCATCTGTGAGTTTTTGTGGAGGTGGTGGTGCGGGGTCTTGTATTCTATCCTCCATGAATCCGCCTACGTCTGGCAGTCGACGCAATTCGGAAAAGATGGCTTTCCAAGACACTGGCGTTTGCTGTGATGGACGCAGATAGATGACTTCACCCTCTTTCCAAATCTCCACTTCGGTGCCAGGCATACGAAATTCCTTCGGAAGTCTCACAGCTTGGCTGCGCCCGTGCATGAAGAGTTTGGCAGTGGTTTTGGGCATGATAACCTCAATTGGTAGATATCAATGATATACACCATCTGAGGTTCGCGTTCAAGTTCAGGCCTTCACATCCGCCGCCACTTGCGCCTTTGCAATCTTGTCCGGCTGCTTCACGGGTTCCCCGCGTTTGATCGTGTCAACAATGTCCATGCCATCGGTCACGCGGCCCCAAAGTGTGTATTGCTTGTCGAGGAATTTCGCGTTGTCGAAGACAATGAAGAACTGGCTGTTGGCTGAGTTGGGACTGGACGAACGGGCCATGGAGCAGGCTCCACGGGAGTGGGTTTCGGCCGAGAATTCAGCTTTTAAATCAGGTTTTTTCGAGCCGCCCATGCCGGTGCCCGTGGGGTCACCGCCTTGCGCCATAAAGCCCTCGATGACGCGGTGGAACACCACGCCATCATAGAAGCCTTCACGGGCGAGTTCCTTGATGCGGGTCACGTGGCCAGGAGCTACCTTCGGCAGAAGTTCAATGGTCACACGGCCCTTGGCCTTGCCGCCATGATCGGCGATGTCGAGGAACAAGGTGTTTTCGAGGTCAGCCATTATTGCACTGTCACTTTCGTCATTGAGTCTGGGTTTTCTACGGGCTCGCCGCGCTTGATCTTGTCGACGCAAGCCATGCCCTGCTCGTCCACGCTGCCCCAGACGGTGTATTGTCCATCGAGAAAGCCGCCTTCGGCGAACATCACAAAGAACTGGCTGTTGGCTGAATCGGGATTGGCACTGCGCGCCATGCCCACGATGCCACGGGCAAAATGCTCTTTGGAAAATTCAGCCTTGATATCAGGTTCGGACGACCCGCCTGTGCCAGCGCCCGCCGTATCGCCACCGATCTTGCCAAACTGAACATCGCCGGTCTGGGCCATGAAGCCGTCGATGACACGATGGAACACCACTTTGTCATAAGCTCCAGCGGCGGCAAGCTTGGTGATCTGTGCCACATGGTTTGGAGCAAGATCTGCCCGCAGTTTGATGGTAAAGCTGCATCCAAGGCTGGTGTCTACCTTTAGGCTCTCGGCGGCCAATGCGGGTGCTGTCAGGGCGGCCAAACATAGCCCGGCCAAAATCAGTTTTTTCATGGGAATCTCCAGTTGACGCGAAGCCAACTAGCCTAATGGCAAACGTGGCGCAACTTCGACAGCGTCATGAAGCCATGGCTTTTCGAAGCACCTGCTCTGCTTCCTTGGGCAGGAACAGAGAAATATCGCCGCCCATTCTGGCAATCTGCTTGACCAGCGATGAGGCAATCATGCGGGTGGCTGGCGAGGCCGCCAGAAAAACAGTTTCCAGTTCTGGTGAAAGTGCACCATTCATCTGCGCCATTTGCACTTCGTAGTCGAAGTCGGAGGCATCCCGAAGGCCACGGATGATGATGTGGGCCTTGGCCTTATGTGCAGCGTCAATTGCGAGACCCGCAAAGGTGGTCACTTCAATTTTAAGGCCAGCGTGTTCTGATATAGGCTGCGTGCAACGCTCAACCAGATCAACTCGCCGTTCAGCTGTCAAAAGTGCCTTTTTGACGTCATGCGCACCGACGCCGATCACAAGTCGGTCCACAAGCCGACCTGCCCTCGCGATGATGTCGAGGTGCCCGAATGTGACGGGATCGAACGATCCGGGATAGAAACCAACGCGAGCCATGGTGCCAACATGCCACAGTCTGCCTGTGCTGGAAAGCCAGTCGTTTCGGGGGGTGACGACCTGCATGAATTGTGTTAACAATATGTTAAGGGGCAAGGGAAAAACCATGAGTCGGCGTCTTTTTCTGGCGGCAACAGCCGCCGTTTTGTTTCTATCAGTCGGTTTTGAAAGCCAGGCCTCGGCGGCTGATCCCATGGGATCGGTAATCGCGGTGCAAGGACGTCCGCTTGCCGCCGGTCCGGGAGGATCGCGGGCTTTGCAGGCAGGATCGGAAGTGTTTGAAGGCGACGCTGTCACCGTGGCTGACGGCAATGCCCAGCTTGAACTGGATGATGGCACAAAACTGGTTGTCGGACCATCGTCCAGGCTTGTGCTGCAAACCTATTTGCGTCGCGGCAAAGGGTCAGCGTCCAAAGTGAGCGTCAAGGCCCTGCGCGGCACGTTTCGCTTCATCACAGGCAACAGTCCAAAGTCTGCTTACAAGGTTGGCACGAGTAACGCCACGATCGGAATTCGCGGCACGGGGTTTGACTTCACGGTGAATGATCGCACGTTGCTTGCGGTTCTGGAGGGCGCGTTGCGCATTCGAGGCAGCAATGGCAACAGCGTGACCACACAAGCCGGTTGCGGCGTTGCCGAAGCGGGTGCCAACAGCGTCAAGGCGCGCGAACTGCAAGGCAGCGAAAAGTCGAGAGCCCTGCGTAATGATCTGCCCTACATCACGGACCAGAGCGGTCTTGATACGGCCTTCTATCTGCCGGTCGACAACTGCGCGGTTTTCCTCGGATTGAATGATGGTGCGCCCGGAATTCCACCACAGGCACCTCTTCTGATCATTCCTGCCTTGGCTGTCCCCGCCGTCATTCTTCTCAACCAGAAGGACAAGAACAATGACGCGCCCATTTCGCCTGAACTGCCGCCTGCCAACGTGGATTGTGAACTGTTCCGGGCTGCCCCGGAATGTGACGATTGAGCGTTGACAGGAGCGCTTGATCGCGTTCAGCCTTAGTTCATCGCAGTTGAGCGAAAGGGCTGCCTGGCGCTGGCGGATTGTTGACAAACAGGGTGTCGAGGAAGAGATGGAGTCTTTGGACATGAAGCGATGGGTATTCTTGTGTTTCGCAATCATTCTGGCCATTCCGGCTTTTGCTCAGCAGTCATTTGCGGCAAAGCGTCTTGCCCTCGTCATCGGCAACAATGACTATCTCGAAGTGCCTAAATTGAACAAAGCTGTTGGCGATGCAACTGCGATTGGCGAAAAGCTCTCTGGGCTTGGCTTTGAAGTGACCACCGCGCTCAATCTCGACCGGCGCAAGTTGAACCAGGAACTCTCAAAGCTCTATTCAAAAATTGAACCTGGTGACACGGTGCTGGTGCAGTATTCGGGCCATGGTGTTGAACTCGGCGGCCAGAATTATCTTTTGCCAACGGACATCCCCCTGCCAAAGGAAGGCGGCGCGGAATTGATGAAGTCAGAAGCTTTGGCAGTCAACACTCTGGTGGAAACGTTGGAGCAGAAAGGCGCGGGTGCGCGTATTTTGATCCTTGACGCATGTCGCGACAATCCTTTCACAGCAGGTGGCACCAGAGGTGTAGGCGGCACGCGTGGCCTGGCCAATGCCGCCACGACCAAAGGCACATTCATCATGTATTCGGCAGGGGCGGGGCAAACCGCGCTTGACCGGCTGGACGACAATGACCCTGATACAACGTCAGTCTACACGCGCGTGTTGCTGGCACGCCTGTCGTCGCCGGGGTTGAAGTTGCGTGACCTCGCGGCTTCTATTCGTGACGACGTGGAACAGCTTGGAAAGTCTGTCGGGCACGAGCAACGGCCCGCCTATTACGACGATCTGCCCGAGAATTTTGCACTGGTGCCGGCCGGTAATGCAACCGACAATCCGGAAGTTGCAGTTTATGTTCCGCCCAAGGTGGTGGCACCGACCCCCGTCGCCCCTGGCTTGACTGAAGATCAAGCCTACAAGCTGGCGGAAAACATCAACACGGTTGATGGCTGGAATGTGTTTCTGGGACAACATCCCGACGGAATTTACGCGCCCTACGCAAAGGCATCGCGTGACAAGCTGATGCGAGCATCGGTGGCAAAGCCCAGGCCTGCTCCAGAAGCGCAGGAGGAAGCTGCAATTGCGCCCAAGCGAGCTGTGCCAAAGCCGCCCTCCGATGCTTGCAACCGGTTTGGCAAGGTGCGCGGGCTTGATCCCAATGGCGACAATTTCCTGTCGGTGAGAACAGGTCCGGGCACGGGCTACGAGGAAATTGACCGCATTTTCAACGGCAACGGAGTGTCGATTTGCAGCCAGCAGGGAAAGTGGCTGAAGGTGAAATATGGCGGTGGCCGTGGCTGGGTCTACGGCAAGTATGTTGCGCGCTAACGCTTGACTTTACTGTGCCTATCGGGTCTATCCCGGACAAATTCCAGTTTCGGAGACGACTATGGCCAAGGGCAATGTGATCAAGATCAAGCTGCAATCCACTGCAGACACCGGTTACTTTTACGTAACAAAGAAAAACTCCCGCACCAAGACGGAGAAGTTTTCCATGACAAAGTACGATCCCGTTGTGCGCAAGCATGTCGAGTTCAAAGAAACCAAGATCAAGTAACCAGTTATTGTTTCAATGCTCTGAAGCGCCGCGCAAGCGGCGCCTTCGTTTTGCGCTTCGATTGAAAAAAGTGCCGGCCCGGACATAATGCAAACGAGGAGGCCACTCGATTCGCGCCCGGACCGGCGGACCCTTGGTTCAGGAGATGCGGCGGGCCTGAACCCTGGGCCATTTCACTGGGCATGGTTGCCCAAAACGATCAAGGAGAGACGGCAACTGCCCTGGAAAGAGTGCCGCCTCTCCTTTTGGAGATGGGTTTCCGATTTTTGTTGGTGCTGCCGGTCGCCCTAATTCGTGCACTGAATATAGCTTTTTTGAGCCGGTGGAGCCAGCGTAACCTATGGTAAACGCTGGGCAATCATCTGTTAAGCTGAACAGGTAAGGTAAATATTCGAAGTATAACAGTGTTAAAGATTGTCGTCCGTTGTGACATCGTGATCAACAAGATGCATTTCGAGTGGCGGCTGTATCTCCGTGCCATCAAGCGGATCTTCATCATCCGTCAGTTCTTCAGACATTTTGGGAAGTGGCATGTCGAAACCCGGAGGCAAATTGCCTTCCAGCAATCCCGCAGCTTTCAACTCGTGCAACCCAGGCAAATCCGTGATTTCGTTCAGGCCGAAATGGCGCAGGAATGCATCTGTCGTCCCATAGGTCACAGGGCGGCCTGGGGTTTTGCGGCGGCCACGCATGCGCACCCAGCCAATGTCCAGCAGGATATCGAGCGTTCCCTTTGAAATTGCAACACCGCGGATATCTTCAATATCGGCCCGGGTCACGGGCTGGTGGTATGCGACAATAGACAGCGTCTCGAGGCCCGCCTTGGTTAACTTTTTCTGCTGCACAGTCTCGCGGCGCAGTACAAACGAAACTTCTGGCGAAGTACGCAACATGTAATGTCCGGCAATCTGCACCAGATTGATACCGCGGTTCTGGTAATTCGTGGTGAGATCGTCAATCAGGGCCTGAATGTCCGTTCCCGCAGGCAACAAAGACGCCAGCTTTTCAGCGCTCAAGGGTTCGGTTGCAGCAAACAGCATGGCTTCCACGATGCGCAGATGCTGATCACGATCCAGGCGCGGGTGAATGGCAATTCCGGATCGCGAGCCTGTCAACGTTTCACCAGCATCAGCCATGCCCTCTTCCATCATGTCTTCAACCACCAATTGTTCCATTTTATGCTGGGCTTTCATCATCGCGTTCCTGTTGATCAAGCGGCCGCAGCTTTGCGGCGCAGGAATATCGGCTTGAAGGCTTGTTCCTGTCGAATTTCAATCACGCCCTCACGGGCCAACTCCAGACTGGCGGTAAAGCTGGAGGCACGCACAGAGCGTCGGGTCTCAGGGGCCACGTTATAGTGTGCAAGCCAGCCATCGAAACTGCCCCAGTCCTCCATACCTCCAATCAAGCGCTGCAAGATTTCGCGCGCCTCTTTGATTGACCATACCGCCTGCTTCTTGATGGTGTAACTCTGATGCACCATCTTGCGCTGGCGGCGCTCGGCATAGGCCTTGAGCAAGTCGATGAGCGTATCGCCGTACTCCTGCTGCGTCTCGATCACCAGAGGCTCAGGCGCACCGCGTTCAAAAATGTCGCGCCCCAGTTGCAGGCCATTGATGAGCCTTGCGGAAGCATCCCTCATGGCCTGCAAGCGCTGCAGACGAAACGCAAGGCGCTGGGCCATGTCCTGCGGTTCGGTTTCCCCTTCTTTTGGCTGCATGGGAATGAGCAGGCGAGACTTCAGATAGGTGAGCCAGGCCGCCATCACCAGATAGTCAGCTGCAATCTCAAGCCGCAGGGTCTGCGCCCGTTCGATGAAGGCAATGTACTGATTGGCCAATGCGAGAATAGAAATTCTTTGAAGATCGATCTTGTGGGACCGCGCTAACTCCAGCAGCAAGTCAAGCGGACCTTCAAATCCGTCGACGTCGACAATCAAGGCTTCAACATCACCGTCGGCGGCCACACCACGGCGTGGCTCGCCCTCGCCATCAGGCCAGCTTGCAGGCTGATTTGGTGTTTGCTCAGACATGCCTGTAATTTACCCCGTTTGAGATGGGAATGCACACACGAAAACCGTCTGCCAAGACAATTTCTGAGGTTTTCCCCAAGCGGTTGCGTCAAGCGATTGCAATGGTCATGGCGGCATCCATATCTTTGAGCGCGGTCTTGACGTCGAACTGTCGGGGTTTGCGGCGCTGTTTCAAAGCGGCCTTTGCCCGCGCCAAAGCTTTGCCCGAAAGCGGTGGTGAGGCGTCGGCGACCTGTTGCATTTCGCTCATGATGCCGCTGCAATGCAGGACAACGTCGCAGCCTGCGTTGAGTGCGGCGGAAGTCTTGTCGGCAAAACTGCCGGACAAGGCTTTCATCGACAAGTCGTCAGTCATCAGCAAACCATTGAACCCGAGCTGCTTTCGGATCACATCGCGAATGATGCGTTTTGACAGTGTGCATGGGTTTTGTTTGTCGAGCACTTCGAATACGACATGGGCAGTCATGGCCATCGGGCAATCCGCAAATCCTGCAAAAGTCCTGAAATCGACCGCCTCAAGTTCGGACCGGCTCGCTGTCACGCGCGGCAACTCCTTGTGGCTGTCAACCGTCGCACGACCATGGCCGGGTACATGTTTCATGACCGGCAACACCCCGCCATCGAGAAACCCTGCGACATGGGAGCGCGACAACGCCAATATGATTTCCGGAGACAGATCATAGGCCCTGTCGCTGATGACCGCATGGGAACCAGGCTGCGGCACATCGAGAACCGGAAGACAATTGACGGTGATTCCCACGCGTTCGAGATCATGCGCCATCAGGCGACCCACATTGCGCGCACATCGAAGGGCGTGAATGGGGCACGTCTTGTACAACGCACCAAATCTGTTTGCTGCGGGGTATTTCCGCCATTCGGCATTGGCGCTTGGTCCCATGCGCTGCACACGGCCGCCCTCTTGATCAATCAACACAGGAGCGTCCTTGCGACCGACAGCATCGCGAAAGTCAGCAGTAAGAGATTTGAGTTGTTCGCTTGATGCGCAATTGCGTTGAAACAGAATGAGGCCCCAAGGCTGGCTCTTGGCAAACAGATCACGTTCGGCACTCGAAAGTGTGTGGCCTTCGCAGCCGCTGATAAATGACCTGACCGTGTTCCTCATGGTGTTTCACCCATATTGCTTCGCCACTGCGCGAAGGTTTCGGAGTGCATACTGAGCTATTTATCCTGCTTCAATATTAACGCTTAACGTTTCTTGACGAGACAATCGCGGACACCGTTGGCAAAAAGCTTGCTGCATACAGCATTCGCCTGGGCTTGTGTGGACATCCGCCCTACACTGAGACGGAAACGCGTCGAGCCGCCCACGCTGGCCTCGCTGATGATGGGAGAAAACTGCCCGAGTGCCACACCATTCTTGGCTTGCAAGCGGCTGAATTCCGCATTGGCCTCTTGGCGGCTGCGGAATGATGCAAGTTGAACGAGAAAATCGCCTGCAAGCGAGGCCGACTGATCATCCGCAAGCGGCTTTTTTAGAACCGGGTTTGTGGTCGGCTGAGCCTGGTCAACCGAGGCGACATTGCCCTGTTCCTGCGGCGTGTCTTTATTGCGTGAGAAAAGATCAGCCAAGGTGCGTTTTTTCTTGACCGGAGCAGCGGTGACGGGTGCCTGTTGCTGAGGTGTGACAGCCTGATCGTCACCAAACAAACCGCCATCTGCAGTGTCGTTGTTCGAAGCAATCTGCGTATTCTGAATGGGCTGCTCTGCGGCAGCTTTCGCTTTTTTGCTGGGAGGAACCAGCACCACTGGCTTTGCTCCCAATTTTGTTGCAGCGGCTTTTTCCTTTGTCGGCTGAAGCTTTTTCTTTTCAACCTTCTTTTTCGGCACGACGTCCAAAGGATCTGGCGTGTCTGCAATGGCTTCTGCATCATCGGTAACGGGATCGGCAACCAATGATCGGGACGCTGCGGTTCCAGTGTCAATCTCGCCCGGTGCTGGCGGTTCCACATCGGCTGAAGCCACAGCCGGAGCGGGCGGGTCGGCAACTATTGAAGGCTCAAGGGGGGCCGGAGCGACAACTGCCGCCTGGCTTTCGCCGGCGGCAGGATTGATGATTTCAGCAGATTGTTTTTCAGATGGAGGCTCCAGCGAACCTTGTTGTCCACCGGCACCGCCGGGCGGAGGAGGTATGGGTAGTGGTGCTGGGTCTTCACCCGCAGCGGGCGGAGGTGCAACCTGATTTGTCGGCACAGGTTCAGGGATGGCCGCTGGCACTTCGGCTGGCGCAGATACATCGCCACCCAGAACTTCCTGATCACCGACAATGCGATCATAGATCTGTTTTTTTGTCGGAATGGCAGCACCACCCGCAGGTGCCTGAGCGGCAGCGGGCTGTTCAGCTTGCACCTTGGCAGGAATTTCAGGCGCGGCCACGGCAGGCACTTCCTGTGTGGTCGCTTGCCCGTTAATCATGGGCTTCCAGTATTTCTGGTAACCAAGGACACCCAAACCTGCCACCAGAAGTGCAAGCAACAGCAGACCTGCAAGAATCCACGGCGCACGGGACCGTGGGGTCTCATCGTCAAAACCATACTCAGCCTCACGGTAAGCCTGTTGATAATCGTTGCTGGTCGGACGTGCAGCAGCGCGAGGCGACTGTGGTGCCTCGTCAAAAAACTCTTCGTCATAACCTTCGTCTGGAGCCGACGACGGAACTGGCGCTCTGAGCGGAGGACGATTCATGCGCGGCGGCGGCGCAAAGCCGCCTGGTTGCGGCTGCTGGGCCCCATTGAAATCCGCCTGGGGTTGATAGTTTGCGTTCAGACCGGGCGTTGGCCGCGGCGGCATGTTCAATCGGGGGCCGTTTGCAGGCGCGAAGCCGCCTTGCTGCGGTGGCACAGCAAAGCCGCGTTGCTGCGGCACATAACCGGGTGGAGGCGCATAGCCAGAGGCCGGATCAATCGGACGGTAGGGAGGCACAGGCTGCTGTCCATAGCCTTGGGGAAAGCCCGGTGGCAGTTGGTTTTGCTGTGGAAACCCCTGTGGCGGTTGTGGTGGGAAAGGCGAAGCTTGTGGGCGCTGTGGGAAACCGGGGGTGACGGGCGGCACCCCGCCACCGAGCGGCGGACGGGCCGGCGAAAGCTGAGGTGCAACGGGCGACGTCGCGGGTGGCATGACCGGTGGAGCCAGGCTGGGGCGCAACGGTGTGGGTGTTGCAGCGCCCTTGTTCTCCGCCTCCTCCGCAAATGTGAATTTCGGTTTTGCGGAACCAGTGGGCTGAGCGGCCGGTGGCGGCGCGATGACGGGCGGCGGTGAGCTTGGCGTTTCTGCCCGCTGCTTGGCCACCTGCACGCGCTGTTCGGCAAGCTTCGTTGACGCTTCCCGCTGGGAACGCAGACGTTCAGCCAATTTGTCGGGGGCGACGGGCGGTGCTGCCTTGGGGTTGGCACGCGGTGCCATGGGTGCGGGTTTCACTGCAGGAGCCGCAGCAGCCACAGGCCGTGGTGTTGCCCGCGTTACGGCGACAGGACGGGTTGCGGCAGGAGCTGTCTCTTTGCGATAGTTGTCAGATATCTTGGGCAAGTCTTTACCTACCGGTGCTCCAGCGTTCAACTGGCCAGCAGCGTTTCCCTGTGCGCCGATGCCAAGGCGCTCGCGCCAATTGCGCTTATCCTGGCCCTTGGAATTTTCCTGGTCCATTTATCCCTTTTGCCCCATCACATATCCTCGACTGGCCTCAGACCGAGAATCCTTAACCCATTGGCAATACAATAGCGGATTGCGCTCAGAAAAGCGAGACGGCTGTTAGACAAACCTATGTCATCTTCAACAATGAACCGCAATTGCGGCGCTTCTTTGCCCTTGTTCCACAGACTGTGAAATTCAGATGCTAAATCATGGAGATAAAAGGATATTCTGTGTGGTTCGTGGGCCTGCGCCGCAGCCTCCAGAAGCCGTGGAAAACCCGCGATTTTCCGGATTAACCCTGTTTCAGATTCATCCGTAAGCAGATGAAAATCCACCGATTCAGGCGAACTGATCGTGATTTTGAGTGCACTGGCCTTGCGCAACACAGAGCAAATCCGGGCATGGGCGTATTGCACATAGAAGACCGGATTGTCTTTTGATTGTTCGGTCACCTTGGCGAAATCGAATTCCAGCGGCGCTTCGTTCTTGCGCATCAACATCATGAAACGAACGACATCGCGGCCGACCTCTTCGACCACTTCGCGCAAGGTAACGAACTCCCCTGCCCGCTTGGACATGCGCACTGGTTCGCCATTGCGGAACAGCTTCACCAACTGGCAAAGACCAACGACAACACTGATGGGCTGATCCGTCTGCAGCGCTGCTGCCAGGGCTTCCAGCCGTTTCACATAGCCGCCGTGATCGGCCCCCAGAACATAGACGAGTTCGTTGAAACCCCGCTCGATCTTGTTTTTGGTGTAAGCCACGTCAGAGGCAAAATAAGTATAGGACCCATCGGATTTTTTCAGTGGACGATCCACATCATCGCCAAAAGCCTTGGCGCGAAACAAAGTCTGTTCGCGGTCTTCCCAATCTTCCGGCACTTCGCCCTTGGGTTTGTCGAGGCGGCCTTTGTAAATGTATCCTCTGGCTTCAAGGTAGGCCGTAGTGCGATCGACTTCTCCCGACGTGTGCAACGATTTTTCGGAGAAAAACACGTCTTGCCGGATGTTCAATGCGGCCAGATCCTCGCGGATCAAGTCCATCATCATGGCAATGGCTTTTGTCCGGAAGGTATTCAGCCACTCCGACTCAGGTTTGTCCTTGAATGTTGAGCCGTATGCTGCAACCAGAGCCTTGCCAACAGGGACCAGGTAATCGCCGGGATAAAGGCCTGAGGGAATATCGCCGATGCTTTGCCCAAGGGCTTCCAGATAACGCAGGTAAACAGAGCGCGCCAGCACATCGACCTGGCCTCCTGCGTCATTGATGTAGTATTCCCGCGTCACGGCATGTCCCGTTGCCAGTAACAGCGAGGCCAGCGCATCACCAAACACGGCCCCGCGCACGTGGCCCACGTGCAAAGGCCCCGTCGGATTGGCTGAAACGTATTCCACATTGACCTTGCGGCCCTGGCCGAACTCAGACGTGCCATAGCCTTCTTTTGCCCGCAAGACTGCCGTCAGCACGCGAGGCCACACCGAAGACTTCAACGTCGCATTGATGAAGCCCGGACCAGCGATAGACAAGGATTCGACATCAGGGACGGCCGCAAGTTTTGTGACCATCAATTCCGCAAGCGCACGCGGACTCATACCCGCTGGCTTGGCCAACACCATAGCCACGTTGCTTGCAATATCACCGTGAGCTACGTCGCGGGGTGGCTCGGCTGCAAGCTTGGACAAATCGAGTGCCGATGGTAGTGCACCCTCGGCCTGTAGGACCTCAACGGCCTTGACGACCTCAGCCTGAAATTCAGCAAAAATGTTCATGACAATCAACCAAATACGTGAAGTCCGGCCCTAACGGAAAAGCGGGTCAAGGTCAAACAAGCGCTTGTGCTGGTCAATGGCATAACGGTCTGTCATGCCTGCAATGAAATCGCACACATGGCGCGCAGTGTGACGCTTTTCACCGGCACCTGCAAGCTCACGCCAATCCTTGGGCAACAACTTTTCGTCGTTCGTGTAGGCGTTGAACAGGTCGGCAATGACACGCTGCGCGCGGCTCATGATGTTCATGACGCGCGGATGACGATACATGTGCAACGACAGGAATTGTTGCAGCACGCGATTGTATTCCCGCATCTGTGGCGAGAATTGTACCAGTGCTTCGCCAGCGTTGTGCACATCGTCAATCGATTTCGGCTTGGCGCGGGCCAAATTCTTTTTCGATTGTGCCAACACGTCCTGCACCATGGCAGAGATGACCCGGCGCACCGTTTCATGCACCAGCCTGTTGTGTTCAAGGTCGGGGTAGAGTTTCAAGACTTCGGCCAGAGCAGTTCCCACCAACGGAATATCTCCAAGATCAATGACTTTGAAAAGTCCCGCACGCAATCCGTCATCAATGTCATGGGCGTTATAGGCAATGTCATCGGACAAGGTGGCCACTTGGGCCTCGATGGAGGCAAACCGGTACAGTTCAAGATCATGGGCTTCGGAATACTCAATGATCGCGGCAGGAAGTCCGGATTGCGTATATTTGCCAATCGCGTGACCTTCATTGTCGGTCAGCGGGCCATTATGCTTGACCAGTCCTTCCAAGGTCTCCCAGGTCAAGTTCAACCCGTCAAACTGCGCGTAGCGGCGCTCCAGCCGCGTGACAATGCGGAGCGACTGGGCATTGTGATCAAAGCCCCCGTGCTCGCGCATCAGATCATCAAGCGCATGTTCCCCCGCATGGCCGAATGGCGTGTGGCCAAGATCGTGGGCCAGGGCCAGAGCCTCGGTCAGGTCTTCATCCACGTTCAATGTGCGGCCAATGGCGCGGGCAATCTGTGCAACCTCGATGGTGTGTGTGAGGCGCGTTCGGTAGTGGTCGCCCTCATGAAAAACAAAGACCTGGGTCTTGTGCTTCAGACGACGAAAGGCGGAGGAATGCACAAGCCTGTCCCTGTCGCGGGCAAAGCAGGAGCGCGGCGGCATATCTGGTTCTGCCACCAAACGTCCTCGGCTTTTGTTGGCATGAACGGCAAAAGCTGCGAGGCTCGCCGTCATGCGACGAGACCCGCCCTTGACTTTTCACGCCTGTGTTCCAAAATCTGTTGCATGACGACTCCTCATCTCATCGTAACACCAGCAGCAGCACAACGCATCCTCAAGATCACAGTAGGAGCGTCGATCTCGGCTTTGCGCCTGGCTGTCAACGGTGGTGGCTGTTCGGGGTTCCAGTACGAATTTGGCATTGCCGAAGCGCGGGCACCGGAAGACTTGGCCTTTGAACAAGATGGTGCTGTGGTTCTGGTCGACAACATATCAATGCTTTATGTTGATGGATCAGTTCTGGATTTCGAAGACAACCTGATGGGCCAGGCCTTCAAGGTCAACAATCCGCAAGCCAAGTCGTCCTGCGGCTGCGGCACCAGTTTTTCGTTTTGATCCCATGCGCATTGCAACCTGGAACGTCAACTCCATCAAGGCCCATCTTGATCAGGTGATGGGATGGCTGAAAGCCGAAAAACCTGATGTTGTATGTCTTCAAGAAATCAAATGTGAGGACCAGGCGTTTCCTGCGGCGCATTTTGAAGACATGGGATACCGGTCAGCGGTGTATGGCCAGAAGACCTACAATGGCGTGGCGCTGCTTTCGCGTCTGCCGCTGGAGGACATTCAGACAGGATTGCCCGGTGACGACACAGATGAACAGGCCCGCTTCATTGCGGCAACAGCTGTCGATGACAAGCTCGCAGTGAGGGTCTGTGGTCTATATTTGCCCAACGGAAACCCTGCGCCTGGTCCCAAATTTGACTACAAACTTCGATGGATGCGGCGCCTGCGTGACTATGCCGCCAGTCAGCTAAAATCTGAACAGTTACTGGTTTTTGCAGGTGATTACAACATCATACCCGCATCCTCTGATGCAAAACATCCACAAAACTGGGTGACTGATGCATTGTATTTGCCACAATCAAGGGAGGCGTATGAAAGCCTTAAATATCTCGGCTTCACGGAAAGTTTCCGCTCTCTCCACCCGCTCGCATCGGGCGACTACAGCTTCTGGGACTATCAGGCCGGTGCCTGGCAAAAGAACAACGGCATCCGCATCGACCATCTTCTTCTCTCGCCTCAGGCAGCTGATCGTCTGGTCGCAAGCCGCATCCACAAACCACTCCGCGGCCACGAAAAACCATCGGACCATGTGGCCGTTGAAATCACGCTGCAATAAAAATGCCCGCTGAAACCATCAGCGGGCACCACATCTCGGGAAGAGATTTGAAGACTTATTGTGCAGGTGGCTTCACGCCGAATGCCGCGAATGACTTTTCATAGGGCTTGTAGGCTTCGGTCGCAGCAGCCTTGTACATGTCACCAAGCTTCGTGGATTGCGCAACCAAGGCTTCGTAGGCTTCCTTGGCATAACCCTGTTGCACTTCCGCGACGCGCTCAAACGAACGGGCAGTGGTCGCCTTTTCAAACGTCGCCTTGTTGTGCTCCACAGTCTTCGTTGCAAAATCAGCCATTTCCTGGGCCATGGCCTGATAGCCTTTGGTCATAGCTGTGGCAGAAGCAACAAATGCTTCAAAACCATCTTTGCCGAATTTCTGGGCGTCTTCAAATGTGTTCATGGGGGCTCTCCAATCGGGTTGATGGTCGCTATATGTGCACTGCACCAAAATAAGTCAAGAACTTTTTGCATTGCAACATCGAGGCTCATGGCCTAAGATATGCTATCCTGACTCGCATGAATTTACGGGATGGTAACGGCGTTTCCGATAATTTCTGAATTTAAGCCTTTTGGACCAAATTGCGCCAGCATGGGGGTGCACCGTGATACGGTCGATGTGACGGGCAAGCGTGGGAAAGTGATGTGGATGCTTAGTGTGGTGCTGCGGGCTATGAAGCCGTTGACGGTGATGCTTGTGAGTTTCGCACTTTTACTCACCTCGGCGTTATCGGCACAGGCGGCCGTAAAATTCTCGACGATTGTTGTTGATGCCCGCACGGGTGCGCTGCTTTCCGCAGACGATCCTGATGGCTATCGCCATCCTGCGTCCCTGACCAAGATGATGACACTGTATCTCGTGTTTCAGGATTTGAAATCAGGTCGCATCAGACTGTCAACGCCCCTGAAAGTGTCGCGCCGCGCCGCCGCCATGGCTCCTTCCAAGTTGGGATTGAAACCGGGCTCGACCATCACGGTCGAACAATCCATCAAGGCCTTGATCATCAAATCCGCAAATGATGCTGCGGCAACGGTTGGTGAAAATCTTGCGGGCAGTGAATCAGCTTTTGCCGACCGCATGACCCGCGTTGCGCGGCAAATGGGCATGCGTCGCACCACTTTCAAGAATGCATCGGGCTTGCCCAATGCAACACAGATAACCACCGCCCGCGACATGGCCACGCTGGGCCTGCGCCTGATGCGGGACTTCCCGCAGTATTACCCGTATTTTCGCAGCACGTCCTTTGTGTTCAAGGGCCGTGTCATTCGCGGGCACAACCGTTTGGTTGGCCGTTTTTCGGGAACCGACGGCATCAAGACCGGCTATGTCAACGCTTCAGGCTTCAACCTTGTGACATCCACCAAACGCGGTGACAAACGTGTGGTGGGCGTCGTGATGGGTGCGCGCTCTTCAGGAACCCGCAATGCCCATATGATGACGATGATCTCTCGCGCCATGCCTCATGCACGAGGTGGTGCCACAATCGCGGCGCTGGCAGGCTCTTCGAAGGGCGCTATCAATCCGATTGCCAAAAACAAAATTATGGAAACTGAAGTGGCCGCTACCACGCCACTGCCCGATCAAGACAAGGATTTGCTGGCGGCAGTTGCAGCTGAAGCCGCCGTCTCAACGAAGGAAGAAGAAGGCGAAGACGACACAGCGCCCAATGCACCAAAAGTGTTGGAAGCTGCACTCGTTGCTCCTGAATCAGCCAAGCAAAAACAACCAGGCAAATTGCCTTTTGCGGTGAAGCCAGCAAGCGACAAAACAGACGAGATCGCCGTTGTCGAACAACTTAACAGCTTTTCCGTGCAGATCAGCTCCCTCAAGTCAAAGAAAGATGCCCAGATTACGCTGAGCAACTTCCGCGCTGCCATTGGCAAGGACATGAAAAACAAGAGTGCCTATACAATCTCCGTCAAAAAAGGTGGCAAGATGAGTTACCGGGTGATGATTTCTGGCTTTTCGGAAGATGTCGCGAAAAAGTCCTGCGTCAAGGCATCAAAGATGGGCAAGGCCTGCACTGTGATGCATCCTGCGGGATAAAGTTATCCCAACAATACTTCTTTGGCCGCATTGATCTTTGAAGCCAGATAATCCGACCCGCCTTTGTCGGGATGGAAATCTTTCATCAGGCGTTTATGAGCGTATTTGACGTCCGCTGGCGTTGCACCAGACTTCAACCCCAACACCGCGTAGGCTTCTTCCCGCGTCATTGCACCCGCCCCAGCGGAGGCAGATTTTGCGCCACCACCCCAAGCGGCACGCCACTCCGGTTGGGCACGGTCAAGCCATGCTTCATAGAGTGGCAAGCTTTGATCGGAAACTGCTTTGCATTGGCGATGGAACGCCATCATCTCCTCTTGCGTTAGGGAAGACAATCGCCGGTTCTTGTGGGGGCCAGCCAGGATATCGCCATCCATTGCACCACTGTCATGGTCGAGCTCCATGGCCAGCAGCGACGTGGCAACCCGGCTCTTTTGACCCGCAGTTTTGGTTTTGCCCCAGTTGAAGCCGTTCGGAAACACCTGACCTTTGCCCGCAAGGCCCAGACCAAAGAGAAACACCGGTACGGCAATTTGCATGGACCCACGCAAGGCTAACAGGCTTGCAACACCCATGATGCCCACACCCGCCATCTTAGAGACAAAACCAGGCATGGCCGATTGTGGCATGCGGGCGGCCTTGCGGATCAGCCAAAGGCCGCCGACAACCACGATCAAGGCAATGACAAAAGGAGGCACGGCCATGTCTTACTTCAATTGCGACAGTAACGCACGCGCTGCCTGTCCGCTTTTTGACTCAAGCGCCTGTTTGCCACCCGTTGCATAGGCGGCGACCGCCCCCAGCAAATCGGCCAATATTTTCGGCGAGGCGCTGTCCAATCGGAAGTAGGCACCCCGCGTGAGCTTGGCGGTTTCCTTGAAGGCGCGTTCTGCAACGGCATCCGTGCCCTCCTGAAACATGAACAGCGGTACGCCCAACAGACCAATCTCCCCTGCCCGCTGGCACAGGCCATCCACATTTTCTTCGCAGGCATCGCCTACGAAAATCACGGCGTTGATCTTGGATCTTGCTGACTCATTTTTGATATGCGTCAGCACGCGACCGATTTGCGTATTGCCGCCCCGGCAATCCACCTTCGCCGTCATGTTGGCCAAAGCTTCAGGATCCGCCACCCAACGCGACGCCTTGCATTCGTTGAAACCGCGAAAATACACCAGTTGCACGGCAAGGCCACCGGCTTTCTTGGCCTCCATGAACATCTGGCCCTGAATGGAAAGGGCTGTGTCCCACGTCGGCTGGCGGCTCATGGTGGCATCCATGGCAAAAACCAGACGGCCTTC
>JANNNG010000265.1:0-7328 GCA_031398425.1 Hyphomicrobiales bacterium
GGAGGCAGCAGCAATTTGTTCGAGCACGCGCGTCATGATGGCTTCGGCCCTGTCCCAGGCTTCATCGCTGCCCACGCGCTTTTCAGGCCGCGTTGACAGCTTGACGATGAATTGTTCGAAGCCAAAGTCCTTGTAGGTCGAAAGAATGAGATCGTTGATTTTCAGGCATTCATCTTCCATCTGCGCTTCGGTGCAGAAGATGTGGGCGTCGTCTTGCGTAAAGCCACGCACGCGCATGAGACCGTGTAGCGCGCCTGACGGTTCATAGCGATGGACGTTGCCGAATTCCGCAAGTCGCATGGGCAATTCGCGGTAGCTGCGCAGACCATGCTTGAAAATCTGCACGTGGCCCGGGCAGTTCATGGGTTTGATGGCGAAGATCTGGTCGTCTTCGGTTTCGTCCCCCGCTGAGCGGGCCATGAACATGGCTTCACGATACCAACCCCAGTGGCCAGAGGTTTCCCACAGGGACTTGTCGAGCAGTTGCGGGGCGTTAACTTCGTCATAGTCCAGCTTGCTCAAACGGCGCCGCATGTAGGCGATCAATTGCTGAAACATGGCCCAGCCCTTGGGATGCCAGAAGACCACGCCCGGGCCTTCTTCCTGAAAATGGAACAGGTCCATTTCTCGGCCCAATTTGCGATGGTCGCGCTTTTCGGCTTCTTCGAGTGCTGTTGTGTAAGCCTTGAGATCATTTTCGTTGTGCCACGCCGTGCCGTAGATGCGCGTCAGCATGGGGTTTTTGGAATCGCCGCGCCAATAGGCTCCCGCCACTTTCATCAGCTTGAAGGCATTGCCAATCTTGCCCGTGCTGTTGAAATGCGGCCCACGGCACAGGTCAATCCAGCCGCCTTGATCATAGAACTTGATGTCTTCATTGCCGGGAATGGCATCGACCAACTCGACCTTGAAATTCTCGCCCTTGGCACGGAAAAACTCTTTCGCCTCTTCGCGAGTTTTCGTTGACTTGGTGAAAGGCTTATCGCGGGCGATGATCTCGCGCATCTTTTTTTCGATTGGAGCAAAATCAGCCGTGGTGAACGGTTCATTGCGATGGAAGTCGTAATAGAATCCGTTCTCGATCACGGGGCCGATGGTGACCTGCGTGCCGGGGTGCAGTTCCTGCACGGCCTCTGCCAACACATGGGCCGCATCATGTCGAATGAGTTCCAATGCGCGGGGATCATCCCGCGTGATGAGTTCCAGTTTCACATCGCTCGTCAACGGGTCCGAGAGGTCTGACAGCACGCCATTAATCACGGCGGCGGCGGCTTTCTTTTCAAGGGATTTTGAAATCGAGGCAGCGATTTGTGCTGATGTTGTGCCTGATACGAACTGGCGCTGGTTGCCGTCAGGGAAAGTGACTGTGATCATTTTAAGCTTCTCCTGCCCACTCCCGCATACATGCGCGGGTAAGCCAAATCATTGTCGAACAACGCCGAAATCGCATGGGGTGGCGGGCGGGGTCAAGTCTTCGTGAAAAAAACTTGGCTGAGCGTGTTTAGGCTTTACCCACCATTAACCTTAACAGGCCATTGTCGCACCATCGTCTGTTAACTGTATCGGGTCACTTCTCATGCACAAGCTTTTCCTGCGTCTCGCAATAATTTCCGCGGCCTTTGTGCCTGCTGCCTCAGCGCTTGCCGCTGATCTTGATGTGCCACCACCACCACCACCTGTTGAAGAGTTGCGCACGGCGACTTACGACTGGACGGGTGGCTATGTCGGTCTAATGGTTGGATCGTCGTGTATTGATGGACGGCTTTATGACAACACAGCTGCAACCCAGTGGGAAATGTCCGGCTGCGGTTGGAAAGGTGGTGCGCTCATCGGCTACAACCACCAGATGGATCACTTTGTCCTTGGTCTCGAAGCGGATTGGAGCCGCACCAACAAGGTTGTGAAGAACACTGATCCCGGTGCTGATTTCTCTTTTGCTCTTGATCACGAAGTGACGTTGCGCAGCCGCTTCGGCTGGGCCATGGATGACACCTTGTTCTTTGTCACAGGCGGTGCCGCTTACGCACAAGGCAATCTCGATGGCATTTCTTCTCCCATCCCGTCCAACATCAAGGGCAAGCACTGGGGCTGGACCATCGGCGGCGGCGTAGAACACGCATTCACTGACCAGTTCCGCATGAAGCTTGACTACCTCTACACCAAGTACAAGGGTGACAAATATGAGGACGGCTGCTGTGACGTCGATGTCCATGACTTCGACAACCACGAAGTCCGTTTGGGCGCCATCTGGGCGTTCTGAGCTGATTTGAAACAACAAGAAATCGTGGGGGGCCTTGCCCCCCATTAGTGTTTTGGGGGTACGTGACAGGTAGTAAGGCCCCCCCTCCCGGCTTCGCCGTACTCCCCCAACAAGTTGGGGAAGAATTCACCGCGAGTCCTTCCCCAACTTGTTGGGGAAGTGCCCAAAGGGCGATGGGGCCCTTTGTTAGCTACAGGCTCAACTCTTCGGCGGCACGGGATCAAAGCCGTCGCCGCCCCAGGGGTGGCAGCGGCAGATGCGTTTTGTGGCCAGAATTCCACCATCCCACGCCCCATGAATCTCGATGGCCTGCCGCGCATAGTCCGAACATGTCGGAAGGAAGCGGCATTGACGCCCCATGATGGAAGAGAGTGTAAGCTGATAGAACCTGATCAGCGTAAGCAAAACCGATTTCATGGGGACGAACATAGTGGCGACGACGCAAAAACCCAATATCCTCTTCGTGATGGCCGATCAACTCGCGGCGCGATACTTGCCGTTTCACGGTCACCCGCTGGTGCAGACGCCTTATCTGTCACGTTTGGCACGGGAGGGTGTGGTGTTCGAGAATGCCTATTCGTCCAGCCCCTTGTGTGCGCCTGCACGGGCCACCGTGATGAACGGGTTGCTGCCGTCACGCACCGGGGTTTATGACAACGCGGCGGAGTTTCCTTCGGCCATTCCGACCTGGGCACACTATCTGCGCAAGGAAGGCTACAAGACGTGCCTTTCCGGCAAGATGCATTTTGTCGGGCCGGACCAGTTGCATGGATTGGAAGAACGTCTGACCACGGACATTTACCCCGCCGACTTCGGCTGGACTCCGGATTGGCGTTTGCGGCAAGAGCGGATTGATTGGTGGTACCATAACATGACATCCGTGTTGCAGCCGGGCATTGCCGAGATGTCCAACCAGCTTGAGTTTGATGATGACGTGGCGTTTCAGGCGGTGCGAAAGATTTATGATCATGCGCGGTTTGATGCCGACAAGCCGCTGGCACTGATGGCGTCGTTCACGCATCCGCATGATCCCTATGCGGCGCGGAAGCAGTTCTGGGACAAATATGATGATGCGTCGATCGACATGCCGCGCGTGCCCCCCATGTCGCACAATGTGCTCGATCCGCATCATCGTCGCTTGTACGAGATGTCGGCCATGGATGACTACGTGGTGACCGAGGCGGATGTGCGGTCGGCGCGGCATGGTTACTATGCCAATATTTCCTATGTTGACGATTTGTTGGGCAAGTTGCTTGGCGCGCTCGAAGCCACCAGCATGATAGATGACACCGTCGTGGTGTTTACTTCAGACCACGGAGATTTTCTGGGCGAGCGCGGGCTGTGGTACAAGATGAGTTTTCTCGAACCTTCTGCCCATGTGCCGATGGTGATCTGGAATCCCCCGCGTTTCAAAGCGCGTCGCGTGATGGAACCTGTTACACTCGCGGATATTTTACCGACGTTTGCCGATTTGGGCGTCGGCGGCACTGCTGCGCTGGCCCGCAAGGTCGATGGCCGTTCGTTGGTGCCGTTGCTGCAGGGTGCAACTGAAAACCCCGAGCACACAGCTTGGGGTGAGTATCTGGCCGAGGGGGCAATTGCGCCCCTGTACATGTTGCGGCGGGGGCCGTGGAAATTCATCCACACGCCGTGTGACCCTGATCAATTGTTCAACCTCGTGGATGACCCGGATGAGATCAATGATCTTGCGGGTTCTCACCCCCTGGCTAAAGTCATGCGGGAAGAAGTCGAAGCCAAATTTGATATACCGCGCGTGCAGGAACAGGTACTGGAAAGTCAGAAAGCCCGCCTGATGCTGTTCCAAGCGTTGAAAAATGGAAGCCTCTTCCCTTGGGATTTTCAACCACTTCGGAAGGCTTCCGAACAATATACGCGAAATCACATGAGTGTGACGGATCGAGATTTGAAGTCGCGTTTTCCAACGGCACCGGACATAAAGAGCAAGCGCAGGGTGTGAACCTTTGCGCCAGGCGATACGTTAAACAGCCATGACAAAACATATCATCATCGGAACATCAGGCATTGGCGGTGCCTTGGCGCGGCAGCTTTCGGGGCAAGGGTCTTCGCTGCATTTGATCGGGCGAGATGAAGTGAAGGTGAAAGCTCTGGCCGAGGAGTTGCGGGCCACGTTTGCCATTGCTGACGTGATGGACGCCACTGCGCTGGAAAAGGCCGTGCAGGCGGCAGGAAGCGAAGTTGATGGGCTGGCCTATTGTGTGGGAAGCATCAATCTGAAGCCCGCGCATCGCGTGACCGATGCGGATGTGTTGAAGGATTTCGAGATCAATGCACTTGGAGCCTTGCGAGCTGCAAAAGCCGCCTTGCCCGCATTGAAGGCAAGTGCTGCACCGACGGCCTCAATAATTCTGTTTTCAACAGTGGCCGTGGGGCAGGGGTTTGCTTCGCATGCATCAGTGGCTATGGCCAAGGGCGCGGTTGAAGGTTTGGTGCGCACGCTGGCGGCCGAGTGGTCACCCAAGATTCGCGTCAACGCAATCGCACCATCGCTGACCAAAACGCCGCTTGCTGCGTTCATGACCGCAAATGAGGCTTCGGCGCTGGCAATTGCCAACATGCACCCCTTGCAGCGCCTCGGCGAGGCCGACGAAGTCGCGGCTTTGGCGGCGTTCCTGCTGTCGGATCAGGCTGGGTGGATCACCGGCCAAGTGATCGGTGTTGATGGCGGGCGCTCCACCTTGCGCGTGAAAGCGTGAAAAAGAAAAGCGAACTTCCGACAAAGATTTGCGTGACTTGCGGGCGCCCCTTCATGTGGCGCAAGAAGTGGGAAAAGGTGTGGGCCGAGGTTAGATATTGCTCGGACAAATGCCGTGGCTTGAAAAGTAACATCAAAAGTTCCAAATAGTTTTCGAACGGAGTTTCGAAACATGGAAGTTGGCATCTACACTTTCGCCGATGTGCCTGCTGGCAGGCCTGAATTTGCGGGGCAACGTCTGCGCAATCTGGTTGAGGAAATGGAGCTTGCTGATCAGGTTGGCCTGGATGTGTTTGCCATTGGTGAGCACCACCGCGCCGATTATGCCGTGTCATCGCCAGCGGTGGCGTTGGCAGCTGGCGCTTCACGAACCAAGAATATTCGCCTCTCAAGTGCTGTCACGGTTTTAAGTTCTGATGATCCTGTGCGTGTATTCCAGCAGTTTGCAACGCTTGATGGTTTGTCGAATGGTCGCGCAGAGATCATGGCGGGACGGGGCAGTTTCATCGAGAGCTATCCGCTGTTTGGCTACGCGCTTGATGATTATGATGCGCTGTTCGCCGAGAAGCTTGATCTGCTGCTGAAACTGCGTGACAGCGAACGCATCAACTGGCGCGGCGGCTTGCGACCTTCGCTCACGGATGCCGGTATTTACCCCCGACCGGAACAGGAGAAAATTCCGGTGTGGATTGCCGTGGGTGGCACGCCTCAGTCGGTGGTGCGGGCTGCCTCGCTCGACGTACCCATGGCACTGGCCATCATTGGTGGTGACCCCAAACGTTTTGCACCTTTCTTTGAATTGTATCGCGACACTCTGCGCAAAGCAGGCAAGGATTCGACGAAGGCGGAACTCAGCTTGAACATGCACGGCTTTGTGGCGGAAACGACCGCGAAGGCGAAAGCTGTTTATGGTCCGGCTCAAACCGAGGTCATGAACCGCATTGGTCGTGAACGCGGCTGGCCGCCGCAAGGTGCAGCGCATTTTGAGGCGGCGGCTGGGCCCAATGGCAATCTTTTGATAGGCGACCCCGAACGTGTTGCAGCCCGCATCATCGAATTGCACCAGACGTTCATCAACACCCGGATTCTCATTCAGATGGCCATCGGAACTGTTCCACATGCGGAGCAAATGAAGGCGATTGAATTGCTGGGTACGAAAGTGGCACCATTTGTACGCGCAGAGCTCAAAAAGGAAATGGCCGCATGACGCTTCCACACATACCCGACCCTTTGCCCGGCGATTTGACTGCCGCTGACGCCATCGAAACTGTCATTGTTCCGCGAGCGCGAGACCTCGGGGATTTTGAAGTGCGCCGTGCTCTGCCGGCGGCGCAACGCCAGATGATTGGCCCCTTCATTTTCTTTGACCAGTTCGGGCCGACGCTGTTGAAGTCAGGAGCGGGCATGGACGTGAGACCGCATCCGCATATTGGACTTTCCACGGTGTCATGGTTGTTTGACGGTGTCATTCAACACAAGGATAGCTTGGGTTTTGACCAGCCCATCAGGCCCGGCGAGTTGAACTGGATGACGGCGGGGAAGGGCATTGTGCATTCCGAGCGTTCACCCCCGGCTGAGCGATTGGCGTCGTCTCAACTCTATGGCATTCAAAGCTGGGTGGCGCTGCCGAAACAGCACGAGGAAACGCAGCCCGGGTTTGAACATGTGGCAGTCACGGATTTGCCGGTCCTGTCAGATCGAAGCTGCGAGGTCCGGGTGATTGCGGGTTCTATGTTTGGTGCGAAATCACCCGTGCGCACACACAGTGACCTGTTCTACGCGGACGTGACCTTGCAAGCAGGAGGTCGAATTTCGTTGCCTACAGAACACGTGGAACGCGGCATTTACATCGCTGAAGGTTCGCTGGAGGTGGCAGGTGATATGTTCGAGGCGGGGCGGCTGCTGGTATTTTACCCCAAGGACCCGATCGTGATTTCATCTGAACGCGGTGCACGCTTCATGATGCTCGGTGGCGAACCCATGGACGGTCCACGGCATATCTGGTGGAATTTTGTATCGTCTTCCAAGGAGCGTATTGATGCTGCCAAGGATGACTGGGCGCGGGCGCGGTTTCAGATTGTACCGGGGGATGAAAAAGATTTCATCCCGCTGCCCGCCTAATTGCCTAACATGATGTCGCGTTCCTGGCCTGCGACGATCTTGAATTTTGCCGTTAGGATTTCGCCGTTGACTCGAGCTTCGGCTAGATAGGTGCCGGGCTTCAGCGCCAGTTTCTGTGAAATTCCGAGAAACGACGAGATCTTGACCCCGTCTATTGGTCGAACATCCCAACTCACCTGCGCCTGCGGAGAACCAACAAAATTCAGGCGTGCA
>JANNNG010000272.1:0-5230 GCA_031398425.1 Hyphomicrobiales bacterium
TGCGGCACATGAGCCCTCACTGGCAGAACGCAACGACCACCGCACCGCCGAACTTTCGCTGACCGCAAAATGACGTGCGGCAGCGCGTCGTGACATGCCTGCGTCAACAGCGGCAACCACACGTTCACGAAGATCAAGAGAATAACTTCGAATCATGATCCACCTCCGCGACAAGTGAATCACGCAAAACAGGTTTTGTGAATCCTACCGATTCACAAAATCAGCACGATGCTCTAGCGTGTCTCGATTTTGGGCTGCAGTTCATTCCACAGGCGTCACCGTGATTAGGGGTGTCACCGCAATCGAGAATTGGTGCCTCATCCCAGACATTCTGGAAGGCGCACGGGCTTTGTCGTGTCGGCAAGTTCCTTGTCATTGGCACAAGCCGGGAAACCGGCACGTCGCATCAGGTCAGCCATGACCTTGTCGGCTCCATGTGGCCAGCCGCGGTTCAGTGCGAAGCGTTCGATGCTCAGCAGGCCGGGGAATCTGGCGATGCCGCGTTTTACAAGCGCCGCCGCCTCGTCTTTCCTGCCCAGCGACGCGAGGCTTCCGGCTATGATGACGAAGCCGTCGCTGTTCCATTGATCCTCGGGCTGGCGCGACTGGACGCGGATAACATCCTCATAGCGCCCGGCCAGGACGAGCCCAAGCCGCATGCATGGGACTGCCCAGTTGGGGTAAGCGGGATTGATCGCGAGGGCGCGGTCTGCGGCCGCCGCCGCCTTGTTCACGTCTGCGGCCAGGCAGGCTTGGAAAATCAGAATGTCGAAGGCGTTGGGCGTGAGGCGCAGTGCCTCTTCGAGGTGCTGCCCGCCCTGCTTTTCGTCCCCTGTCAAGGTCAGCGCATAGCCCAGCGCCGCATGGGCATCGGCGTCAAGCGGGTCAAGGGAAACGGCCTTGCGGGCATAGACCAACATCTGCCGGAACAATTCCGCCGCGCCATCCTCATAGGTGGCGCGCCAGGCATAGGCATTGGCATATCTCACATAAGCACGGGCATAGGTCGGGTCCTTGGCGATGGCCTGCTCGAGAATCTTCTGGCCCTCCCGCATTTTTTCGGCGGAAAGGTCTGAATACATAGTCTCCTGCGCCAGGAGATAGATCTCATAGGCACCGAGATCAGCAGGCGGCTTGCGTCTGGCCTTGGCGAGCATGGCCTCACCGACTTTTCCTGCCCTGCCGCCCAGGCTATTGGCGATATGGTCCGCAACATCGCTCTGCACCGCGAAGATCTCGCCGATGAGCCGATCATAACGGTCCGACCACAGCGTCCGACCGGTTGAGGCGTCGACAAACTGCGCCGTGATGCGGATGTGGTCCTTGTCGCGCTGGTAAGTGCCCTTGAGAACGTGGCTGACCTTGAGGTCCTTGCCCAAGGCGCGAATGTCCGCCGCTTTGCCTTTGTAGGCATCCGTCGTATCCTTGGCCATGACACGGAAGTCCGCATAGCGCGACAGGTCGGTGATCGTGTCAATGGTAAGTCCGGTGGCAATACGCGCGTCTTCCACACTCCCAGACAAACTTTCAAAGGGCAGGATCGCGACCGATGGCAGTGTCACTGGCTCCGGTGTCTTGCGGGTGAAGAACCAGCCCGCAGCCGCAACGGCGACAAAAGCCATGATGACGGCGGCAGTGGCGAGGTTGCCGCGTGATTTCTTAGACGGAGCGGCTGGCTGCGTTGGAACACCATCCGATGGCGGCAATTGTGCTATGGCGAGTGCCGGGGGCGCAGGCACCGGGACAACTTTCGTGCCATTGCCATGGAGCCTGTTTGAAGCAATCTCCTGGCGCAGGTCTTCGATCTCAGGCGACGGCTCGACACCCAGTTCGTCCTGCAACAGTTTCCGCACCTTGTCGAAGTGCCGAAGGGCCTGCGACCTCTCGCCGGCGGCGTAATAGGCCTGCATCAGATGCAGGTGCGAGGTCTCGCGCAGATTGTCTGCTTGGACGAGCGTTCGCGCCATTTCGATCCGGGCAGGACCATCGAGAAGCGGCACCAGCCGGTCCATCGCCGATATGTAGTGACTGGTGTAGTGTTCACGCCGCTCGGTCAGCCAATGGTCCAGTTCGGTTTCGGACACAATGACATCGGCAAGGTATGATCCGCGCCACAGTTCGACGGCCCGGTGCAACGACTTCGCCGTCCCAAGCCTGATGTCGTTCAGAAAGGCGTCAGTGTCCAGGCTGACTTGGCCTGGTTGCAGGGCAACTGCGGAATTGACCTCGGCGAAAAAATTGCTGTCATTGCCATTCAGTTCCTTGCGCAGCACAGCGAGTGCCTGACGCAAACTGTTTCTTGCCTGCTCTTCGCCGTGCTCTGCCCAGAGAACACCGGCGAGCGCATCCCGGCTGATGCTGCGTCCTGGAGCGGATGCCACCATCGCGAGCAACACGCGGTTCTTCCTGCTGCCAATGTCGATGGCCTTGCCACCGGGACCGACGAGCGCGAAGGGACCAAGCAGGGACAGGACAAAACTGCCGGAAGCAGCCAGTCCCGGCAGTGCAGATGACACGCGATGCACCGTCGCGTTGCGGGCCTTGTCGATCATGAGTGTCTTTTATACATTTTTTGCGGCTTGGCGAGCAGGCGTTTTACGCGCTTCCGCTAGCCTGAGTTGGCAAACAGTATCTTTCGACAAAAAAGGGGAACTTAAAATGAAAGCTCGGTACATCGTCTCACTGACATCACTGGCTCTGCTTGGCGCAACACTCTTCCCGCAACTGCTGCAGGCGGCTGACGCGCCGCCAATGGGCGGCGGCTACAAAAATGTCATTCCGATCCCGGTGAATGACCCGGCTGTCAAGGCAATCGCCGGGGCGCTGTTCAAGCCCGAGGGTGCGGGACCATTCCCGGCTGTCGTCTACATGAGCGGATGCAATGGGCTGAACTTCCCCCCGGAGGTCAAGCAGGAGAAGCGGGTAATCGACAGCATGCTGTCCAAGGGCATTGCAACGCTGATCGTTGATCCCTTCACGCCGCGTGGTGAAAAGGATGGAGTCTGCAACAAACTCGATGTTAAGGCGTTTACGCGGGGTGGGGATGACGTCGTCGCGGCCTTGAAGGCTCTCAAGGCCATGCCCGACATCGACCCCAAAAGAATCTTTCTGCAAGGTTATTCCTATGGGGCGATATCGTCGTTTTATGCGACCGACATGAAGACACCGGAAACGCACGACACGCAGATTGCGGGACTCATCGCCTACTATCCTTACTGCTATGACAACGTTGATCCCTCGATTCCCACTCTGGTGCTGATCGGCGAGAAGGATGACTGGACTCCGGCAGCGAACTGCCAGGCCGTCACAGGCAAGACCAATTTCGAGGTCGTCGTCTATCCGGGTGCGACGCACGGTTTCACGATGCCCTTTGACAAGCCTTTCGATGTTGATGGACACCACCTTGCCCACGACGAAGCGGCAACGAAGCAAGCCGAGGAACGCGCGGTGGCGTTTATCGACGCGCAGTTGAAGTAACCGTCGCAAACGGCGGCGACTGAGTTACACCAATCCAGAAGCCGCATTGAAAAAAATGGGTGAGAAAGCTCATCGCCTTATTCCGCCATGACATCGGGACATGCGGAATCGACTTTACCTGAACTGAAACTGACAGACGCTCACTATTGAGGAGGATACTATGCTACGTATAATAGTTGCCATTTGTTCCCTGTACTTCATGCCTTTAGCGGCTCAAGGCAAAATAGTTTTTATCGGCAATTCTGAGCAATTGTTGAAAATACCAGTTGGTGTGACGGCTAAACTGGAGGGTCCTCGCGAAGACGGATGGTTCCTGCGCACGGCCTATTTCAAAGCTCCCGGAGACGGATTGAAGGGTGATCCGGGTTTTTATATGACTCCCCTCACCGCGCGCGAGCAAGAGCAATTGACTGAAGCTCAAGGAGTTTATACTTGCTATCGACGCGACAAAGCCAAAGCAACAAAAGGTAAGTTTAAGTTCGGCCGCAACGACGCCGGCACTCTTTGGGGTTCAGTGCAAAGACAGCGACAACTAAAAAAAGGACTTAGTAAAGACGCAAAGATATTGGTTGAGGCGGGCAAAGTTATTGCTGCTGTTGTTGCTCTCTACACTGGCAATCCCCAAACATATGTCAAAGGATCTAAAGGCTGGGAACAATTGATTGGGAAAGTTCACGAGACAACAGATTTTAGTCAAAGAATGGATATGACTCCAACGGTTGTTGAAAACAGGCAAGAACGCTGGAATGCGGAAGGAAAATTTACCATCACTGTCAAACGCTACTACAACTGCTGGATAACTATGCGGCTGAGATTACGGTGACAGATTACGGCTGATCACGTTGACAGTGCATTTTTAGGTAAAGTTAATGATTGAGTTTTTTGAATTTTCGGCGCTTGTCCAGCAGGGTCCCGGCCTTCGCCGGGATGACGGAGTTGGCGGTTGATCATTGTTTGTCATTAAAAAACCCCGGATCGCTCCGGGGGTTTTGCATTTGTATTTTTGGCGAAGGCCCCACCCCTGCCCCTCCCCACAACGTGGGGAAGGGTGAGAGTGAGTTCGGATCAGAAATCCATGCCGCCCATGCCGCCGCCGCCCATGCCGCCGCCGCCGCCCATGCCGCCGCCGCCGGCTGGTGCCTTTGGCTTTTCGGCGATCATCGCTTCGGTGGTGATCAGCAGCGATGCAACCGAGGCTGCGTCCATCAGGGCCACGCGCACGACTTTCGTCGGATCGATGATGCCTGCGGCCACCATGTCAACGTATTCTTCCGTCTGGGCATTGAAGCCGTAGTTGCCGGATTTCTCCAACAGCTTTCCGACAACGATGGAGCCTTCAACGCCAGCATTTTCAACGATCTGGCGCAGAGGAGATTCAAGGGCTTTTGAGACGATCTTGATGCCAGCCTGGATGTCGGGATTGTCCGAGGTCAGAGCATCAACGGCCTTCTTGGCACGCAGCAGTGCCACACCACCACCGGGCACCACACCTTCTTCAACCGCTGCACGGGTTGCGTTCAGCGCGTCGTCGACACGGTCCTTCTTTTCCTTGACTTCGATTTCGGTTGAACCGCCAACCTTGATCACAGCAACACCGCCAGCCAGTTTGGCCAGACGCTCTTGCAGTTTTTCCTTGTCGTAGTCGGATGTTGTTTCTTCGATCTGTGCCTTGATCTGGGCCACGCGGCCCTGGATGTCAGCCTTCTTGCCAACGCCATCGATGATCGTGGTGTTTTCCTTGTCGATGCGTGCG
>JANNNG010000223.1:0-1864 GCA_031398425.1 Hyphomicrobiales bacterium
AATAATGGCGCCAATACAATCAACGGCGGCCTGGCCAATGATTCCCTCACGGGAGCTCTGGGCGCAGATAAATTCTTTTTCAATACGGCGATTGCTGGCGGCACGAATGTGGACACGATTTCTGACTTCGTACACGGCACAGATGACTTGCAGTTGTCGCAAGCCATTTTCACCAACATCGGCATCACGCTGGATGCGAATGAACTGAAGCTTGGCAGCGCTGCAACCACCGCCAATGACCGCATCATTTACGACGGCTCGACCGGCAACATGTTTTTTGATGCCGATGGCCTTGGTGGCGCAGCACAGACCCAGTTTGCGATCGTCACTGCAGGCACCATACTTGATGTCGGCGATTTTATCATGGTGTGACCAACGGGGCACCATAATCGGTGCCCCTGCCTTCATCACTTCTTGGCAGTTTTCTTTTTGATGACTTTCTTTTTGACGGCTTTTTTAGCGACGACTTTTTTGGGCGTTGTTTTTTTCGCAGGAATTTTCTTCTTTGCCGGACGTGCTATTCTGGCAGCAGGTGCTGCCTTCAAATTGGCGGCCACATGGGCGAACTTTTCGAAAAACTGCCCAGCCAGAGATCGTGCTGTTGAATCGATCAATCGCGAACCCAGCATGGCCATCTTACCGATGACTTGCGCGTCCACGTCATAGGTCATTTTTGTGCCTTCAGGAACGGCTTCCAGTCGCACTGTGGCACCGCCACTGGCCGCACCCGCCAGACCGCCCTCGCCCTTGCCTTCAATGCGATAGGAATGGGGTGGCTTCAGATCCTTCAGTTGCACAGAACCGTTGAAGCCCGCCTTGACGGGTCCGACTTTTGCGACCACTCGGGCAGACATTTCAGTGGCTGATTTCTTGGTGATGCTTTCACAGCCGGGAATGCACTGCTGCAAGACCTCGGGATCATTCAACGCGTTCCAAACGGTCTGGATATCCGCCGGAATGATTTCTTCACCGCTCATTTTCATGCTGTGTCTCCTGTGCAACTGAGATTAGGTCAGTTCTCGCCACGCTTCCACTGTTCCTTGGTCGCAACGCGAAAATCTTCAAACTGTCCCGCATTGATGGCATCGCGCATGCCTTGCATCAGCGATTGGTAGTAGGCGATATTGGCCCAGGACAGCAGCATCATGCCCAGCAGTTCTCCCGAACGCACGAGATGATGGAGATAGGCACGGGAATATTGCGACAATGCCGGGCAGGCATGTTCGGCGTCGAGTGGCCGTTTGTCAGTCGCGTATTTGGCGTTGCGGATATTAATCTTGCCAAACCGCGTAAAAGCCTGGCCATGGCGGCCAGAGCGCGTGGGCATGACGCAGTCAAACATATCGACACCGCGTGCAACTGCTTCGAGCAGATCATCAGGTGTGCCTACACCCATGAGATAACGCGGTCGGTTTTCGGGCAGCATGGGTGCAGTAAAATCGAGGGTAGACAGCATCAGCGCCTGACCTTCGCCCACAGCAAGACCGCCTATGGCATAGCCTTCAAAATTGATCTGCTGCAGGCCCTCGGCACTGCGGCGGCGGAGCGCCTCATTGGTGCCGCCTTGCACAATGCCGAAACTGCCTTTTCCAGGCTGTGCACCGAATGCGATCCGAGAGCGTTCAGCCCAGCGCAGAGAAAGTTCCATGGCTTTGACGGCCTGCTTTTCCGTGTGCGGAAATTCGATGCACTGATCGAGTTGCATTTGAATGTCGGACCCCAACAGCCTCTGAATATCCATGGCGCGTTCCGGCGTCAGTTCGTGCTTGCTGCCATCAATGTGGGACTGGAACATAGCACCCCGTTCGGTAATCTTGCGAATCTTTGAAAGCGACATGATCTGAAAGCCGCCACTGTCAGTGAG
>JANNNG010000269.1:0-15924 GCA_031398425.1 Hyphomicrobiales bacterium
TCCTTTGACACTGTCGAACGCATGGCGAAAGACTATATCCCTGTCATCGGCCACGTGGGCCTCGTGCCGCATTACTGCACATGGACCGGCGGCTTCAAGGGTGTTGGCAAAACCGCAGTCTCGGCGATGGATGTGTGGGAACGCTGCAAACGCTATGAAAAGGCTGGTGCCTTTGGCGTTGAAATCGAGGTGGTGCCACCGGAGGTCACCGCTGAAATTGCCAGGCACACAAACCTGTTCCTGGTTTCCATGGGCGGTGGCAAGGGCGGTGATTGCCAATATCTCTTCGCCTGCGATGTGCTGGGATACAACACGGGCAAGGTGCCGCGGCATTCGAAAAAATACGCTGACCTTGCAGCCGAATACGCAAAGATCCAGGACATTCGCGTGAAAGCGTTCAAGAGCTTCGTCAGCGACGTGCAATCAGGCGCCTATCCATCCAACGAATACATCGTCCACGCACCACCGGAAGAAATGGCCGCCTTCAGCAGGGCGATGCAGAATCCAAAATGATGGCGTTGGCGAGGCAACAACCAGGAGAATACACATGATCAGATTTGGCGTCATCGGCGCAGGCCGCATTGGCACGGTGCATTCCGCAACCATCGCCGCAAACCCGAAAGCGCAACTCGCCTATATCGCCGATGCGATGCCCAAGGCCGCAGAAGAACTCGCTGCGCGATATGGTGCCAAGGTTGCTTCCGTTGACGACATCATGAAGGCGAAAGACGTGGACGCCGTTCTCATCGGATCTCCAACCGGTTTCCACGCTGAACAGATTCAGGCCGCCTCAAACAATGGCAAGGCCATTATGTGCGAAAAGCCGGTGTCGCTGGATGTGGCCAATATTCACCAGACATTGAAAGTCGTGGAAAAAAACCAATCCACACTGATGATTGGTTTCAACCGCCGCTTTGACCCCAACTTCGCCGAACTTGAAAAGCGCGTGCGTTCCGGCGCTGTCGGCGATATTGAAATCGTGACAGTCATCTCCCGCGATCCCAACCCGCCGCCGCCGTCCTACGTCAAAGGTTCAGGCGGGCTGTTCCGCGACATGATGATCCACGACTTCGACATGGCGCGCTTTTTGATGGGTGAGGAATTCGTCGTGGTGCAGGCGCTCGGCTCATCTCTCGTCGACAAGGGCATCGGCGAAGCAGGAGATGTGGATACTGCAGCAGTCCAAATGCAAACCGCGTCAGGCCGCATCGCCGTCATCACCAACTCGCGCCGCGCCACCTATGGCTATGATCAGCGCATGGAAGTGCACGGCTCGAAGGGCATGCTCACAGCCGCCAACGTGCACAACACCACGGTGCAACTTCACAATGGGGAAGGCACCCAGTCTGACCCCGTGCAGAACTTCTTTCTGGAGCGCTATTTCCAGGCCTACACCAACGAACTCAACACTTTCATCAACGCCGTTGAAACAGGTGACCGCAATCCAAAGCCATCAGGCTTTGATGGTTTGCAGGCCGGCGTGCTGGCCGATGCGGCAACGCTGTCGTGGCAGACCGGAAAACCGGTGAAAGTTTGATCATCATTTCCCTCCCTCAAGGGAGGGGAAAAAAGAGGTCGCATTATGTCAGAGTTCCGCCATCAAAATTGGGCCGCCGGGTTGATCGCAAACAACCTCACTGACCTCTTCATTGAACGCACCAAAGCACAATCCCTCTTCGCCACTTGTGATGATGGCCGCAACATCACCTACAACGAATTCTGGTCCATCGCCGGTCGCATGGCCTCCACGCTCACATCCGCCGGAGCAAAACCCGGTGACCGCATCGCCGTGCAAGTGGAAAAATCCATCGAGGCCCTTGCCCTGTTCTGGGCCTGCGTGCGTGCCGGATTTATTTTCCTGCCACTCAATACGGCTTACACGCCAACTGAAATTTCGTACTTCCTGCAAGACGCCGAAGCTTTCGCCTTCATTGTGGACAAACCCGTTGTCACCAGCACTGCCCATTTCACCATTGATGACCTGAGCAAAGGCCGTGACGATTTCACCAACGCCGACACGACGTGGAACGATATCGCTGCCATCCTCTACACCTCCGGCACTACTGGCCGCTCCAAGGGTGCCATGCTGACCCACGCCAATCTCGCATCAAACGCGCTTGCCCTCATCGACACCTGGAAATTTACAAGCAATGACGTGCTGCTGCATGCACTCCCCGTCTATCACACCCACGGCCTTTTCGTGGGCATGAACACGGTGCTGTTCAGCGGCGCCTCACTCATCTTCCATCGCAAGTTCTCACCCGAAGCGGTGATGCGCGATCTGCCCCACGCAACCACCTTCATGGGCGTGCCCACCTTCTACACACGCCTCATGCCTCTCGTGACGCAGGGCAACACCAAACACATGCGCCTCTTCATCTCGGGATCGGCTCCCCTGCTCGCGGAAACCCATCGTGAATTCGAAACCCGCACGGGTCACGCCATTCTCGAACGCTACGGCATGACCGAAACCAGCATGATCGCGTCCAACCCCTACGATGGCAAACGACGCGCGGGCACGGTCGGCTTTCCGCTGCTCTACGTTGAAGTGAGAACTGAACATGGCGGCATCGAAGTGCGCGGACCCAATGTCTTCCAGGGCTATTGGCGCAACCTCGAAAAAACCCAGGAGGACAAACGCGACAGTGGCTTCTTCATCACCGGCGATCTCGGCCACTTTGATGACGAGGGTTATCTTGTCATTACAGGCCGTGCCAAGGACTTGATCATTACCGGCGGCTTCAATGTGTACCCGAAGGAAATCGAAGACGTCATTGACGCCATGCCGGGCGTGACCGAATCCGCCGTCATCGGCTTGCCGCACAAGGACTTTGGTGAAGCCGTAACAGCCGTCGTCGCTACCAACCAGACACTGGACGAACTCGCCATGATCAACCAACTGAAAACCAGGCTCGCCGCCTTCAAGGTTCCCAAGCGCATCCTTTTTGTGGCCGACTTGCCACGCAATGCCATGGCCAAGGTGCAGAAGGCGGAACTCAGAAAAACCCACGCCGGGCTTTATCTGACACAATAATGCCAGCATCACTCTCAACGCCCTTATCAGCGGTTTCCGGGGTGTGGTTGACAGGTCTTGGGCACCCCGCTATGGACGGCCCACAAAATCAATTCAGGCGGCATTCCGCCAGATACAGGTGTGAACATGAAAGTCCGCAATTCCCTGAAGGGCCTGATGAAACGCCACCGCGACAACAAGCTCATTCGTCGCAAGGGCCGCGTCTACATCATCAACAAGACCAATCCGCGCTTCAAGGCCCGCCAAGGTTAATCAAAAACGGCTGAGCCTGAGGCGCTTTTGTTTTTGCCACAATGTGGCATGATAGTGCGGTCATGATCCGCCTCGCCCTCGCATTGTTGTTATTTGCCGCACCCACTTACGTTTGGGCGCAAACCGCCGAAGGCAGTGCCACGGTCGAGGTGGCCCCGGTTGACCCCGTCAAGAAGCGTTCCGCTGAAATTGATCGCCTGTTCGGTCTGCTGCACAGGGAAGGGTCGACTAACCCCCAAGCGACCATGGAAAAAATCTGGACTCTGTGGTCATCAAATGAAAGCCCCACGGCTGAAATCCTGCTGACGCAATCCGGCAAGGCCCTGAAGGACGGTGCCTTTGCGACCTCGGAGACCATGTTGAACGAGTTGATCGGCAGCTACCCCGACTACACCGAAGCACTCAACCAGCGCGCCAAACTCTATTACAACATGAAGCGCTACGACGATGCGAAGACCGACCTTGACGTTGTTCTCGAAAACGAACCGCGCCATTTCGGTGCCTTGGCAGGGCTCGCTGCCGTGTATCAGGCGAAGGGCAACAGCGCGAAAGCGGCAGCCACCTTGCGCGAAGCTATCGCAGTCAATCCCTATCTCGAATCTGCCAAGCAGGTGTTGAAGCAGCTGGAACACGATTTTCCGACACTGTAGAAAGTCCCTCTGCGTTAACGCGTTCCGCGTTGCCACCTCTCCCGCAACCGGGCGAGGAAAAGTACCTTATCCTCGCCCGCTTGCGGGAGAGGTGGCAGGCGCGAAGCGACTGACGGAGAGGGAATTCCTTAAATCCCGCGCCCATCCGCGCCGATCAACGCAATCCGCAGCATGTTTGTTGTTCCCGGCGTTCCCACCGGCACTCCCGCCGTTATCAGGATCCGTTCACCTGGTTTTGCAAAGCCTTCGCGATGGGCAATCTCTCCCGCCTTCACCACCATCGCGTCCACCGAATGTTCATCATCCACCAGAACACAATGTGTGCCCCAGGCGAGGCATAGTTTGCGTGCCGTGTGCGGAATTGGCGTCAGTGCCAGGATCGGCATGCTCGGTCGTTCGCGCGTTACACGCAATCCCGTCAAACCCGTGCCCGTGTAACAAACGATGACCGGCACCGCGAGCGTTTCAGCAATCGTGCGTGCGGCTGCTGAAATCGCGTCGGCTGCGGTGGCTTCAGGTTCTGCCCGCTGGGCGTGAATAATGCCGCGATAGAGTGAATCGCGCTCCACGACCTTGGCCACGCTGTCCATCATTTCAACGGCTTTCACGGGCCAGGCACCGGAGGCACTTTCCGCCGAAAGCATGACAGCATCAGCACCTTCGTAAACGGCGGTTGCAACGTCAGACACTTCAGCACGTGTCGGCACGGGTTCCGTCACCATCGACTCCAACATCTGCGTTGCCACCACAACGGGCTTGCCGTACTTGCGAGCGAGCCTGGTAATCTGCTTTTGCCGTGCAGGTACTTCTTCCAGCGGAAGTTCCACACCAAGGTCTCCACGCGCCACCATCAGCGCATCGCAATTTTGCAGGATATCATCAAGCACCGTCAATGCAGAAGGTTTTTCAATCTTGGCCATCACCGCAGCCCGCCCTGCCACCAGCTTGCGCGCTTCAACAACGTCGGCAGCTCGCTGCACAAACGACAGCGCTATCCAGTCCACGCCTTGCACAGCAGCAGCCTCGAGGTCCGCCCGGTCCTTTTCCGTTAGAGCAGGGATGGGGATCACAGTGTCCGGCAAGTTCACACCCTTGCGATCAGACAGATCGCCACCATAAATGACCTTGGTGGTCAAACGCTCGGGCGTGGCATGCGTGATTTCCACGCGCAACCGACCATCGTTCAAAAGCAGATTGTCGCCTGCCTTCGCCGAAGCAAAAATCTCCGGGTGCGGCAGATAAACCCGTTGCGCCGTTCCCGGCGTCTTGTCCGTGTCAAACACGAACGTGTCGCCAGCATTGATGCGCACCAGCTTTTCGGCAAAGCTGCCGATGCGGATTTTCGGACCCTGCAAATCCGCCAGTATGCCGATGGGCCGCCCCACCTTTGCTTCGACGGCTCGAATATGCCCATGCAACGTGCGCAACAGGTCATGGCTAGTGTGACTCATGTTGATGCGGAACACATCGGCCCCCGCCATGAACAGTTTTTCGATCATCTCAGGTGTATTGGACGCCGGGCCAAGCGTGGCCAGGATTTTGACTTTGCGGTTGCGATGCACGTTACGGGGTACCTTGTGTGGTTTTCTCACCGGACAACGAAATCGTCCAATCGGTTTCATCACCAGTGTCGACTTCGAAGAACCCGACCTTGCTGTAGGCCCGGTCCTCACACTTCTCGAAACCGCGAATGGTGAAAATCTTGTCCCTGATGCACAGCATGGATTTGCCGCCCCAGCTGCCGCCCTTTTGATAGTCGACGGCATAGACATAATAGTAGCGTGCGATCAGCGCACCCTTCAACAGCGTCAAACAATTCTTCGGCTGTGCTGTTTGCGGTTCCGCCGTCCACCAGCCTTCCGAAGCCCAGCCCTCCTTGTCCTTGTAGCCGATGGCAACACCCACACGGCTGTCGGTGTTGTTGCACAGTTTCAGGTCTGCCTTGGCCGCCGAGGCAGTGACACCCAGAAGCAACACGGCCCCGAGAACACCTGCCAAACCACTCTTCATGCCGTATCCTCCCGGACCATTGGTTTTCTTTCCGGGGCTTTTCTCATTTTTCGCCGTGATTTGGAAGGACTTTTGGCAATTCGAAAAGCATCCACAGTTTTATCGCCCCTGTGGATGAAATCGCATTCGCAGTAGAGGCCGGCGCGTTCAGGGACTAAAGCAAAAACATGGATGATCAGACGAGAACCGAACTTGAAGCCGCAGCTTTTCGCCGCCTGCTCGAACACTTGCGTGAGCGGTCCGATGTGCAGAACATCGACATGATGAATCTCGCCGGGTTCTGCCGCAACTGCCTGTCAAACTGGATGCAGGATGCTGCAAAAGCAAAGGGCATCGACGTCAGCAAGGATGCCGCACGTGAACATGTCTACGGCATGCCGTTTGAAAAGTGGAAAGCGCTTAACCAGCGTGAGGCCAGCGTCGACCAGCAACAGAAATTCGCCGCCGAGACGGCCAAACCAAAATCAAATTGAGGACCGATGCGATGAACTTCAAAATGGCAGACACCGTCAAGACCTCCTTTGCCCATGGCCAGCTGCGCACCATTGTTGAGCGCATCGAACGTCTCGAAGAAGAAAAGAAAACCATCGCGGGCGATATAAAAGAGGTCTACGCCGAAGCCAAGGGCAACGGCTTTGATGTGAAGATTTTGCGGAAGGTGATTTCACTGCGGAAAAAGGATGCGGCAGAGAGGTCGGAAGAAGAATCGATGATCGATATCTATCTGGCAGCACTGGGTGCGCCGGTCACGGCAGAAGCAGCCGAGTAAAAAATCCCTCTCCGTCACGCTTGCGCGTGCCACCTCTCCCGCAAGCGGGCGAGGAAATGCAAATCCTCGCCCGCGTGCGGGAGACGTGTCAACGCGAAGCGTTGACGGAGAGGGAATACTAAAAGAAAGCCAGCTTACTGCCTGGACGACAACCGTAACTTCGTCGTCGGCAAGCTTTGCTTGCCTTCGCGGTTCACGAACAGCGAGTCGCCCTTGCCCTCGGCAGACACGGGCGCCGACACTTCGATTTCACCCGAACCATCCGGCCCCAGAACGGCAGGCACCGGCATGCTGGTGATGGCGCTTTCGGAGGGTTGAATGCCGTCGCGGCGTAAGCCCGCTTCGGCGCTGGAGAACAGCGCCGTCACCCATGAGGGTTCCGTCTGCGTGGCCACTACAGGCTGGATTTTCACCGCCTGGTCGGCACTGGCCGTGCGAAGGTCGGTGTCGAGATTGCTCTTGCCGTCAGCAACCGATGTGGGTGCGAGTTCAATTTCGGTGATGGTTTCAGCCGCCTCAACAGTGCCAATGGCATCAGCAACCTGAGAAGGACGGTTGGTCTTTTTCGACCAGTTCTGTTCAGGCTGTGCGGAGACAGGTTCGATCACAACAGCATCCGGCTGCAAGGATGCAGCAAGTGCTGAAATCGTCTTCGGCTTGATGCGCGGCTTTGGAATGAAACCGGCCATGCTGGCAACAACGACGGGCCGCTGTTCGGCCTGCTGTTCATCGGCTGCCGTGCCAGCAAGCGCTGCAAGGGCACCCTCGTCCTTCTTCGCCAAAACCTTGGGAACCACCTTCTCCGGCGGTGTTTCTACAAAGGCAGGCGCTTCATCAACCACTGGCGTTGGCTTCTTTGCCAGAGCCTTGGCCTTGGTTTCTGCGGCAGTGGCGGCGGAAGCGTCTTCGCTCAGCGCTGCAATCTCATCTTCATCACCATCGTAAATGCCACCCGTCGGTGCGGCTGGCGCATCGGCAATCCTGGGTTCTGGCACTTCTACGACGGGTTCATTCTTATCGCCACGCAACCAGCCGAGCAGACCGCCGGACTTTTTCTTGACCCCATCAGCACTTGCAACCTGACTGTCAACGTCACCCTCAAACACACCCTTCTTGCCCACATGGCGGCCAATGCTTTTGCGACCCTGCTTGATGATGGATGCGAGCTGCGAACGGCTGATGGACGGTCCCCAATGGCGCACATTGCCAGAGTCGGCATGCAGGAAGCCTGTCGGGCCACCGGAAGACCGGTAGTAGCCAACACCGCCCACACTGCGTGCCAAGGCACTGTTGCGGATTTTAAGTGTGCTCACGTCCGGGAAAAAGAAATCGATGGCCTTGCCCTTCATGTGCTGGCTTTTACCAGCCACCTTGCGGCCGATGCGCTTCAGGAAGGCGTTTGTCTTGGGCGAACGATAACCGGAAACGATATGAATGGGTTTGCGCGATCCCAGATCCGCATGCAATTCCCAGATCAGGTCAATGGTGCGCGGGTCGATCCGAATGGTTTCATTGCGGCGCCAGTCGCGCAGGAAGTAGTTCAGCTTCTTCATGCCTGAGGGCACATAGCGGCCATTCTGCATGTAAGTAACGGTGACGCGTTCCTTGGTGTGCTGATGCACCATCGAAATGGTGCGAGTTTCACCAGCAGAAATGGCTGTGCCCACGGACCCCATGAAGAGCGCAAGCCCCAAGGTTCCAGCGAGCGCGGCGGTGGCCACGGCCTTTTTAATTGTCTTGTGCAAGGGTCGTACTTGTCCGACGTTCAAATTACCAAAACCCATTACGCTACTCACCCCGGGTCACAACCCGTTTCTTGAACCAGTGTTAACGACCGGACCAAGCGAGGCAAGAATCCCACTCTAGTACCGATCTGCTCTTCAGACAAGATTGTGACGCCGATGTGGCAGCCACCCTCTGGTTATCACTATGACCGAATGTGCTTAACGCAAGGTTATTGCTTTGAAAACACTTTACATCAATCGACTTGTGCCGACGTTGCATTTTGAACGATCTTGGAGTCTGGGTCCACACCGGCCTGTTTGGCCATCAGCGCCCGCGCCTTTTTCAACGAGGCATCGCGTCCATAGGCGTCGGAATGATACTGCATGACCCCGTTTTCATCTGGCCAGGCTGTGAAATAGCTGAGATGCACCTGGGTTTTCTGCGTCACCTTGACCGATGAGGTGTCGCCACCATCAATTTCGGCGTCCACCCTGTCGCGGTTCCAGCGCAACAGCATTTCGGCAAATTCCCGGGGATTTTCCACCCGCACGCAACCATGGCTGAAATTGCGCTTGGACTGCGAAAACAATTCACGGTTTGGTGTGTCGTGCATGTAGATCGAATGCTTGTTGGGGAACAGGAACTTCACTTCACCCAAAGCATTTCCGTTACCTGCAGGCTGGCTGATGCCGATGCCGGAATTCGCCCCGATGGAATTCCAGTTCACTGAGCGCGAAGAGACAATCTTGCCACTGGGCGAGATCACCTTGAAGCCGATCTTGTCAAGGTAACCGGGGTTCGCGCGGAGTTTTGGCAGATATTCCTGGAGAATGATGGATTGCGGCACACCCCAGGTCGGGTTGAAAACAACGGTTTCAAATGTGTCGCTGAACACCGCCGTTTGTGTCAAAGGTTTGCCCACGATTACATTCGAAGCCCAGATGACGCGCCCGTCCTCTACCATGTCCACGCGGTAGGAGGCCTGATTGACCAGCACATGCCGCTGCCCGAGGTCACGCGGCAACCAGCGCACACGCTCAATGGAAGACAGAAGCTTCTCCTTCATTTCCGTCACATCCGGGCCGTTCAGAGCCTTGACTGTTGCGGCATCGAGGTTGGACGTTTGCGCCACACCCTTGGCACCCTGGAAACGCTTCAGGGCTTTCGCCAGCACCTTGTCGAGAACGTTGCGCTTGTCATCAGGTACTTCCGCCTCAGCAAGACTGATGAAGTCATCCTCGATCAGACGGTCCCGCAACAAGCCAACGCGCAGGTCCTTCTGGCCGATGCGCACGCGTTTGCCATCCGGGAAAACCGGAGCGGTAGAGGCACGCTCTGCCTGCAGTTTGGCCAGTTCCCCACGCATGGCGATATAGGTTGGATGGGTGGGTAGCAGAACGTCCAGATATTCGGCAGGAAAGGGAGATTTTGCCAGCGTCTTCAAGGCAAAGTCCGGACTCACTCGCTCTGGTTTGATGTCGTGATAGGCCGACAACCGCTCCGGCTCATAGGCCCCGCCAGACACGTGCATGGCGTAGGTCACAGCCGCCGCCGTCAGTTCCACGTCAAATTGCGCCAGACCCAGGCCATCGCCGTCGAGCTGGGCCACGGCACCGGAGAAGCCGTTCAACACCCCAGGTTTATAGCGCAGCGGTTCCAGCCCCTCGGCATCGGCCTTCGACAAAACATCGAGCACAGCCAGGCCGCGCACATTGATATTGCCGTTCTCCGTCCAAATCGACTTGAAGCCGCTGGACTTGTAATACTCAAGCACTGCCTTTCGCACTTCAGCTGTGGTCCGCACCGTGGTACTGCGATCAGACAGGACGACACGAATGGCCGAAGCCTCAGTTGTGTCTGTCGTCAGCTTGGCAAATGCCGGGTCAAACAACGCCGCCATTTTCGGCTGCACATAATCCAGATTCCCCATGCCCAGGTTTTCGCCAACTTCCGGATCAATCGGAACGACGTAAGACGGCTTTTTTTTCTTGGCCGCTTTGACGATGTTTTTGGGATTTGCCCGGCGATCACGGATAACACTTCTTTCCTCCGGAGCCGGACCTTCCCACCAGGCGCGACGCCGTTCACGGCGCGTGCGCTCATCGCCCCATATTTCCCGTTTGCGTTCCACGCGCACACGCGGTCGATCCACATTGCCAAACAGCCGATCAAAAAAACCGATACGTCCATCCCTCGCGTACGACGGTTCAGAAAGTGCGGCAAAGCCCAGCAACACAGACAACGACACAACAACAATTTTTTTCATGATCATCCCGGAACAGACGAGAAGCTATACGCGGTATTGTGACATTGCAACGGCAGGCTGCACAAAATTGCGCATGATGCACTTATGTCACGACGCGATGTTTTCCTCAAGGCCGAAATCCCGCATCTTGCGGTAGAGCGTCGACCGGCCGATGCCCAATTTGCGGGCAACTTCAGACATTTGCCCGCGATAGCGGTGAAGCGCCAGCTTGATCATGTCCGCTTCCACATCCTCAAGCTTGCGGATGTGCCCGCCTTCCGTGACGACGGGAATGCCAAGGGCCGACCCATCACTGACCTGCGATCCGCCGCTGCGGTTTTGCGGAGCCGCAGCCACCGCTGCAACAGGAGCCGCAGGGATGACGACATCATAACCATCGACGAGCGAGGCGATCTGTGGGAAATCCTGCACATCCAGCATATCGCTTTCACACAGCACAATGGCGCGGAATACCGTATTCTCAAGCTGCCGCACATTGCCGGGCCAGGAATAGGCCATCAGCATGGCGAGTGCATGGGGTTGAACGCCCCGCACCTTGCGCCCCTCTTCCGCAGCAATGCGCGTAATGAAGTGCGACACAAGTGCGGGAATGTCATCGCGCCGCTCGCGCAAGGGCGGAACCATGATGGGGAATACATTGAGGCGGTAATACAAATCTTCGCGGAACTGGCCCGCCTTCACCATCTCGATCATGTTGCGGTTGGTGGCAGAGATAAGCCGCACGTTGACCTTCAATGTGCGGCGCGAACCCACGGGATCAATTTCGCCCTCCTGAATGGCACGCAGCAATTTGACCTGCATATCCAGGGGCAATTCCGCCACTTCATCCAGAAACAACGTTCCGCCATCGGCCTCGAGAAATTTGCCGTTATGTTTGGTCGTGGCACCCGTGAAAGAACCCTTCTCGTGACCGAACAGGATCGATTCCACGAGGTTTTCCGGAATCGCGCCGCAATTCACGGTGATAAAGGCCTTGCCCGCCCGGTCACTTTCCCCTTGTATGGCACGGGCAATCATCTCCTTGCCAACACCGGATTCACCTTCAATCAAAATGGGGATGTTGGACTGAGCACCGCGCTTTCCCAGGCGCAGGGCATTGTTCATGGCCGGTGCGGAAGCAATGAGGTCATTGAAGGTCAAAGCCCCGCCAATCTTCTTGTTGAGGCGTTTGACCTCTTCGGTCAGTGCCGTCACCTTCAAAAGGTTCTGGATTGAGGCTTTCAGGCGTTCGGGCGAAACCGGCTTCACCACAAAATCATCTGCTCCTGCCCGCATGGCCTTGATCACGGTTTCGATGGACCCCTGTGACGTCTGCACGATGACCGGCAAATCACCGCGCACGGCCTGCATGGCCTCAAGGAATTCAAGACCGCCCATTTCCGGCATGACGAGATCGAGAATGACAAGTTCAACCGAAGCCCCACCAGGCCCGCGCAGAACATCAAGCCCGCGTACGCCACTTTCGGCCGTTGATACATCAAATCCCAGTCTCTTGACGGTTTCTTCAAGAATCCGCCGTTGCGCGGCTTCATCTTCGATAATCAATACGCGAGAGGCCATGCAGAGATCACATTCCAGACAAACGGGGCAACAGAGAGGTGCTGCAAGTTTTGCCAGCGAAGGGTAAAGGGCGGCTTAACGGAGGATGCGATTTGGGGACAGTGCAAGGCCCTGTCGGTGCGGAGCACTCACTTTGCCGTTCGCAAGGTTGCCATCTGCCCCTCTCCTCGCCATATTTCTTCTTAAACATAAGGAATCGAACATGCCCGTTACAGCCAATCTGCCCGAGTGGAACCTCGATGATCTCTACGCAGCGCCTGACGCACCCAAACTGAAAGCCGATACCGCGAAAGCCGCAGCCGACTGCAAAACATTTGCCGCAACTTATCAGGATAAACTCGCATCACTCTCGGGCGAACACCTGGCGGCCTCACTCAACGCTTATGAAGCCCTGTCCGATCTGATCGGCCGTATCGGCTCCTATGCGCAGCTTTACTATGTTGGCGACACCACGGATTCAGCACGCTCCAAATTCTATGGCGACACCAATTCCACCCTCACGGAACTGTCGACGCTGCTGCTGTTCTATGAACTCGAATTCAACCAGCTTGATGATGCGCATCTCGCAAAGGCCATGCAATCCAAAGCCCTCGCCCACTACAAGCCATGGATCGACAATCTGCGCATGGAAAAGCCCTACCAGCTTGATGCGAAACTTGAACAGCTCTTCCTCGAAAAATCCCAGACTGGGGCAGGGGCTTTCAACCGCCTGTTTGATGAAACCATGGCGGGCCTGACTTTTGAGGTGAATGGCGAGACACTCCGCCTCGAACCCACGTTGAACCTTTTGCAATCCCCCGATGAAGCCAAACGCCGGGCAGGCTCCGATGCCCTGATCAAGACCTTCCAGGCCAACGTCAAACTCTTCACCCTCATCACCAACACGCTGGCAAAAGACAAATCGATTTCTGACCAATGGCGCGGTTTCAAGGACATTGCGGATGCACGGCACCTTTCCAATCGCGTCGAACCCGAAGTGGTAAGCGCACTGGTCGAAGCCGCACGCGCCGCATATCCCGATCTTTCGCATCGATACTATCGTCTGAAAGCCAAGTGGATGGGCAAGGACAAGCTCATGCACTGGGACCGCAATGCGCCACTGCCGCGCGAAGATACCCGAGAAATCCCATGGGACGAAGCGCAGCAAACTGTATTGTCAGCCTACGGAGAATTCTCGCCTGAAATGGCGAAGATCGCGAAAACATTCTTCGACAGGAACTGGATTGATGCTCCGCCACGCCCCGGAAAATCCCCCGGCGCTTTTGCTCATCCAACAGTGCCATCAGCACACCCCTATGTACTGCTCAACTATCAAGGCAAGCAGCGCGACGTCATGACACTGGCCCATGAACTGGGTCACGGCGTGCACCAGGTGCTGGCCGCACGGCAGGGCGCACTGATGGCCAACACACCATTGACACTTGCTGAGACAGCCTCCGTCTTTGGTGAAATGCTCACCTTTCAGCGCCTGCTGAAAGCCGCCGATGATCCGAAAAAGCGCAAGATCATGCTGGCCTCAAAAGTGGAGGACATGATCAATACCGTGGTACGCCAGATTGCGTTCTACAGCTTCGAACGCAAACTCCACACCGCTCGCAAGGTAGGCGAAATGACACCCGAACAGATCGGCGAAATCTGGATGAGCGTGCAAGCCGAAAGCTTGGGCGATGCGATAGAGTTCGGCCCCGGCTACGAAGTCTTCTGGACCTACATCCCCCATTTCATCCACTCGCCCTTCTACGTCTACGCCTATGCCTTCGGCGATTGCCTCGTAAACTCCCTCTACGCCCGCTATCAGGAAAGCAGCGAAGGCTTCCAGGACAAATATTTCGAAATGCTGAAAGCCGGCGGCACCAAGCATCACTCGGAACTCCTGAAACCCTTCGGCCTTGATGCAACAGACCCCGCATTCTGGCAAAAAGGCCTGAGCGTGATTTCGGGGATGATTGATGAGTTGGAGAAGATGGAGTGAGAATTCCCCTCGCCGTCATCACCTCTCCCGCAAGCGGGCGAGGATATGTTTCTTTTCCTCGCCCGCTTGCGGGAGAGGTGGCAGGCGAAGCCTGACGGAGAGGGACTTTCTCTGCGCCAAAACGCCCGCCTTGCGGCCAGACTCGGGCTTCGCTAAAGCCAGTGCAATCAGATTCCGTTTGGAGGGGATATTTACCATGGCAGACCATTCGCCCACACACACGCCGCGCGGACTTCAGGATCACAAGGACACTTACGAGGGTTTCCTCACAGGGTCTATTGCCGTGTCCATGGTGTGTCTCTTTGTATTGGTGGCGCTGTGTGCATTCGCGTTCATGCAGAACTGGAACGTGTTCACAGGTTTTGCGGGGCTCATCGCTGGCATCATTGCTGTCGTCATTGATGTGCGCTCGACCGGCAAGTGGTATGTTTCCGGTGTGCTGCTGATCCTGTTCGGCCTCTTCGTCGCAGCCAGCGTCTGATCGGACGGCTTCCATGAAAATTGCGGTTCCCACGGAAACCACGGCCGGGGAGGCGCGCGTGGCGGCTTCACCGGACACGGTGAAAGCCTACATCAAGAAAGGTGCAACAGTTGCCGTGCAGGCAGGCGCAGGGCAGGGAGCCAGCATTTCCGACGACGCCTTTGCAGCAGCCGGTGCCAGCATTGTCAAAGGCGAGGCGGTGGTAAAGGATGCCGACATCGTCGTTACCATTCGCCGTCCATCGGACAAGCTTGTGAAGGCCCTGAAGCCCGGTGCCATCATCGCGGGCGGCCTTGAACCCTATGGTGATCGGAAGGAACTGGAAGCCTTCGCCAAGTCCGGTGTCAACGCCTTCGCGCTTGAACTCATGCCCCGCATCTCCCGTGCTCAGAGCATGGACATTCTCTCATCTCAGGCAAACCTTGCCGGCTACAAGGCCGTTGTTGATGCTGCCGCCAATTTCACCCGCGCTTTCCCGATGATGATGACAGCTGCAGGAACCGTGGCCGCGGCAAAGGTGTTCATCATGGGTGTGGGAGTTGCTGGTCTCCAAGCCATCGCCACGGCACGCCGCCTGGGTGCCATCGTCTCGGCAACGGACGTGCGCAAGGCCACCGAGGAACAGGTGAAGTCACTGGGTGCCAAATTCATCTACGTCGATCTTGCAGAAGCCGCCACCGCGGCAGGCTATGCTCGTGAATTGACCGCTGATGAAAAAGCCAAGCAGGCGGAATTGGTTTCTGGCCACGTCAAGTCACAAGACATCGTCATCACCACAGCCCTGATCCCGGGGCGCCCTGCACCCACGCTGATCACCAAAGAGATGGTGGAAAGCATGAAGCCCGGCTCCATCATCGTTGATCTCGCCGTGGAGCGTGGCGGCAACTGCCCATTGTCGAAACCAGATCAGATTGTCGAATATAACGGCGTCAAAATCATCGGCACAGTGAACCTTGCAGGCAAACTCGCGGGCAATGCCGCCCCGCTGTTTGCCAAAAACATCGCCAATTTTCTGGACCTCATTATCCAGAAGGATGGCACACTGAAAATCGACGAAGCCGATGAATGCATCTCCGGCACCATGATCGCCAAGGGTGGCAGTCTGGTGCACAAGATTTATGAGGAAGCGAAGTAATGGAACACATGACAATCGATCCCTTCATCTCGCTCCTCGGCATCTTTGTGCTCGCTGTCTTTGTCGGCTA
>JANNNG010000270.1:0-3708 GCA_031398425.1 Hyphomicrobiales bacterium
TCGCCATCCCGCCTTCAGCCTGCTTCAGCACAGACATGATCTGCACTTCCGTAAATCTGCTCTTCTTCATTCGAATCTCCTCGTCTAAAAATACCGAGAAAATTCCACTTCCAAACCCCTCTTATTTTTGGGGGGATTACCAACTCAACTATTGACATTTTTGGCAGCGCTAGTTTCGGCAATTGAGGCCCACCACACCTATGGCAAAAGGGGTCAATTGCCACAAGTGGGTGAAACTCATGAGCAACCCACCAACAGTGCAATGATCAAACACCTGAAAGACAATATGCAGTCCATTCACCCATCAATTGCCTGCGCTTTTCAATCAACGTTGTCCTATTATACGCTCTTTCCACATCACTGCCAATTTGATGCGCCAAAGCCATCTCTGCAATCTCTCTGGGATGCTCTGTGCATTCAGATGCCCAGGTTCTGAAGGCTGTGCGGAACCCATGTGTAGTCACATCACCATGGCCCATGCGCTCCAGACGTTTAAGCATGGCCATGTTACTGAGATGTTTTTTTGACAGTGTTCCTGGAAACAGAAATTGGCTGGCTTCTGTTCTGTCCAGACAGCTTAGCAATTCAACAACGTGAGGCACCAAGGGTATCATGTGTTCTCGTGCCATCTTCATCCTTATGGCAGGAATGGTCCAGATGGCCTTATCGAAATCAATCTCACTCCACACTGCTCCAATTGCATCCCCTGTTCTGCAGGCAGTGAATATAGTCAACTCCAACGCTCTAGCTGAAAAGCCTTCTGCTTGCCTGAGCTGGCTCACAAAAGCAGGGGTGTCCTGATAGGCCATGGCAGGAAGATGTTTGGTATGATTTCCACCCTTGGGCTTTTTGAAGCCAGGAAGCTGGGAAATATATTCAAGTTTCGCTGGGTTTTCGCGCTGAATAATTTCGCCACGTTGATCCTTTTCTCTGTAGCCCTTGACTATGGCCGCAGCAAATATGGCTTCGATGCGCCAGCGCACTTTTTTTGCTGTCTCAAATTTTGCTGTCCAAATTGGTCTGAGCACCCCAGCAACATCATCAACAGTTATGATGTTGATAGGAAAATTCTTGATGCTTTTGCAGTAAGTATTGATGGTGAGGTCCCATGGTTGGCGTGATTTCTTGTTCTTCAGTGATGGTGCCAACTCATTCACATACTGCTCTGAAAAATTTCCGAAATTTGGGATACCAGCGGCGATCACTTCTTGGGATTTTCTAGCTCTGGCGCTCATGACACCATTGGGGTTGATGCCCTCTGATAAATAACCATGGGCCTTTTCACGCGCTGATCTTGCCTGCTTCAGCGTAATTTTACTTGTAGAACCAAGAAGCAAATCACGTTGCTTTCCACCAAATGTGAAACGCAAAATCCAACGGCGATATCCTGCTGCGGTCACGACCAGTGATAGCCCACCTCCGTCATTTAAACGACCCGGCCCTTTGAAAGCTTTTGCTTCCAATTCTGTCATTGCATTTCTAGTGTGATTTTGACCCTTGGGCTTTGGCATATTTTATACCCTAATTTGTACCCAAAAATAGCATGGCTGCTGGTGGACGTCCATGCACAACTATGAACACCCAGTGAAAAATAAATGAGTAATTTCAAGCATATTTCCGCTGTCGTGAATGATTGCGAACAATGGCGAATGGCGGAATGGCGTCCCGGAAGGGATTCGAACCCCTGACCCCGGGTTTAGGAAACCCGTGCTCTATCCTGCTGAGCTACCGAGACAGTGCGCCAAGCGGTACCTATACGGTACTTGATACGGCCCGACTAGCCCCAAGCGCTTGATCCGAATCGCCTTCTCTGACCCAGAGCATACAATGAGGAACCCGTTGCTCTAGCGTGCTTGGCTACCAAGACGCGTGACCATCGTCCTACGATGTGCTGGGCGGTTTGGTCAAACTGGACCTAGTGATTTCAACACTGATACCGTATTCCTGCTGCGCAGGAGACGCTCCCATGAAAATGACCACAGAAGAAGCTTTCGTAAAAGTCTTGCAGATGCATGGCATCAGCAACGCATTTGGCATCATCGGATCGGCCTTCATGCCGATCTCGGATATTTTTCCGAAAGCCGGCATCACCTTCTGGGACTGTGCCCATGAAGGGTCCGGCGGAATGATGGCCGATGGCTTTACGCGGGCCTCAGGCAAAATGTCTATGATGATTGCGCAAAATGGGCCGGGCATTACCAATTTTGTGACGGCAGTGAAGACCGCTTACTGGAACCACACGCCTTTGCTGCTTGTCACACCGCAGGCCGCCAACAAGACCATTGGCATGGGAGGCTTTCAGGAAGTGGAGCAGATGGCCCTGTTCAAGGACATGGTTGCCTATCAGGAAGAGGTCCGCGATGCTTCGCGCGTGGCGGAAGTTTTGAACCGCGTGATCCTCAATGCCAAGCGCTTGTCGGCGCCGGCGCAAATCAACATGCCGCGGGATTACTTCACGCAGGTGATCGACGTTGAACTTCCTGCTGTTGTAGAATTCGAACGGCCGGCCGGTGGTGATGAGGCGATTGCGGCAGCAGCAGCGTTGTTGTCTGATGCAAAATTCCCGGTGATTCTGAATGGGGCCGGTGTGGTCATTGGTGGGGCCATTGCCGCTGCGAAAGATCTGGCGGAACGTCTGGATGCTCCGGTTTGTGTGGGCTACCAGCACAATGATGCGTTTCCGGGCGGACATCCCCTGTTTGCAGGACCGCTGGGTTACAACGGCTCGAAGGCAGCAATGGAGTTGATCCAGCAGGCGGATGTGGTGTTGTCGCTGGGTACGAGGCTCAATCCGTTTTCGACCTTGCCCGGTTATGGTCTCGACTATTGGCCGAAAACGGCGAAAATCATTCAGGTCGATATCAACCCCAACCGCATTGGCCTCACCAAACCTGTGACAGTGGGCATTGTGGGCGATGCAAAAAAAGTCGCGACGGGAATTTTACGAAAGCTTGCGCCATCCGCCGGTGATGCGGGACGCAAGGAACGGAAGGATTTGATTGCGACGACGAAGTCGCGCTGGGCGCAGGCACTCTCATCGATGGATCATGAGCAGGACGATGTGGGCACGACGTGGAATGAGCGGGCGCGGGCTGCAAAGCCCGATTGGATGAGCCCGCGCATGGCCTGGCGTGCCATACAATCGGCCTTGCCGCGCAACGCCATCATCTCCTCCGACATCGGCAACAATTGCGCCATCGGCAATGCCTATCCGACCTTTGACGAGGGCCGGAAATATCTGGCGCCAGGGTTGTTTGGCCCCTGTGGTTATGGATTGCCTTCCATTGTCGGTGCGAAGATCGGCTGCCCCGATGTGCCTGTCGTCGGTTTTGCAGGCGATGGCGCGTTTGGCATTGCCGTCACTGAGTTGACGGCCATCGGCCGCAAAGAGTGGCCTGCCATCACCATGGTTGTCTTCCGCAATTATCAATGGGGGGCGGAGAAGCGCAATTCAACGCTCTGGTATGCCGATAATTTTGTGGGTACCGAACTTGATGAGCAGGTGTCCTACGCAGGTATTGCGAAGGCCTGCGGACTTCAAGGCGTGGTGGCACGAACCATGGATGACCTGCGAGATGCTTTGGCGAAGGCCGTTGAAGATCAAATGAAAAATGGCAAGACCACGCTGATTGAAGCGATGATCAACCAGGAACTGGGTGAGCCGTTCCGGCGGGATGCGATGAAGAAGCCGGTGGAGGTGGCGGGGAT
>JANNNG010000315.1:0-34320 GCA_031398425.1 Hyphomicrobiales bacterium
TTGAGCCAAAACCAAACCAACTCAACACGATGCACAACAGAAAACGCCGAATCATTTACCAACACCCGATTAATTAACAATTGGTAAATGACCCATGGCCCGCATTCAACCACGGCCGAGGTTATTCACAGCCCTGTGCACAACTGCAACAACATGACCTGGCAAAAACTCCATGTGCGTGAGAATCCAGTCTTCTACAGTACCGAATTCCTGTTGTAATTGAATGGTATAGCCACATTCCCGCGGGACGAGGACAAAACTGTTCAGACCTGATTCGATGCCCTTGCCAAGCGCCTTTAATCCCGCTTCCTTTGCTGTCCAGTGTTGCAGAAATACGAGCGATTGCTCCGAGCCGGGCAAGTTTCTTATGAAATTTGATTCTGGAAGGCTGAAAAACCGCTTCGCGAGTGGCGTCACGTTTTCAACAGTCCGGCTTTTCTCAACATCAATTCCGACACTCAGCTTGAGGCTTGCGCAGGCCAGTACAACAGAACCACTGCTCGAAAATGACAGATTGAGCGTCGGCACATTCACACAAACCGGTTGTCTATCCCGCTGATGAACAAGGGATATCTCATGGATCGGCCCAGTCCATGCCAAGGCCTGATGGACAAACACACGCTGGAACGCGCGCCGGAACATGTAGTGTCGACGCTCCGCCACATCGATGATGAGGTTACAGGCGTTCAATTCTGGCTCTGACAAATAGAACGCCAGGTCACCGTCAATGATTGCATCATTGTCTGTCGCAGCCGCAACCACCATGCCGTCCAACCTGGCATCGGCCCAGATCATATGGGTAGCAAAAGCCGTCGGCCCTTGAGAGGAATACATACGATTCATAAACCAACCGTCGCAAAAATAGCGGGACCACCCCGCTCTGTTCAAAACATGCCCGCCGCACCAACTCCATTTTAACGAGTGTCAGCCTATAACAACAGCACAACATTCAAAAATGGTTGGGCGAGCCGCGGTGGCAGCTGGCTTGATCATGAAAATAGACAAAAAAGCAGGCCAAGACTGATGAAACGTTCTCTCATACTTCTTTCCACAGCCCTGACGCTGATTCCGGCAAGCCTTTCGGCCCAGGCCGCAGAAACCTGGGATATGCCAACGGCCTATCCAGCCACGAACTTTCAGACCGTGAACGCACAGGAATTCAGCAAGTGCGTGGCGACCGGCACCAACGGTGACATCAACATCATCCTGCATCCCAATGGCGCCCTGTTCAAGGGCAACGACATCAAACGCGCGGTGCAAACTGGCCAGACGCAGATCGGCGAACGCCTGCTTTCATCGCACGAAAATGAAAACCCCATTTTCGGAACCGATTCCATTCCGTTTCTTGCGACCTCCTATGAGGATTCAGTCAAGCTTTATGCAGCAGCAAAACCCGAACTTGAAAAGGTATTGGATGAGCAGGGCCTGAAGCTGCTTTACTCCGTACCCTGGCCGCCACAGGGTCTCTACTACAAGAAAGCGGTGAACTCTGTCGCCGACATGGCCGGCGTCAAGATCAGGTCCTATAACAAGGCCACCGCTCGCCTGGCGGAACTCACCGGCATGGCTCCCATTTCCATTGAGGCAGCCGAAATCAGCCAGGCCTTGTCAGCGGGCGTCATTGCTTCCCTCATCACCTCTGCCGTAACCGGTCAGGACAGCAAGGCCTGGGAACAGCTCAATCACTTCTATGAAGTGAAAGCCTGGATGCCGCGCAACACTGTCATCCTGAACAAGGGCGTGTGGGATGGTCTGGCCAAGGAGAAACAGGCCGTTGTCACCGACTGTGCAAAAAAGGCCGAATCGGCCGGTCTCGAAAAATCCAAACTTTCAAACGACAAGGCACTGACCACGCTCAAGAACAATGGCATGAAAGTGTTGCCGCCATCGGCAACTCTTGCCGCCGAACTGGGCAAGATTGGCCAGACCATGGCGGGAGAATGGGCAGCCAAGGCCGGTGACGCCGGTGCGGCCATAGTCAAAAGCATGAACAAGTAAGCTCGCGTGCCGAAAAAGGCATTGCCGGGAAAAACCACTATGACGCTCGCCGCAGATGCCCCCATAAGCAAACGCCTGACACTGGACAGTGTCTGGTCGGCATTTGACCGGGTCTATCTCTATTGCGGCTACCTCGCGGCTTTTTTCCTGGTTTGCATTTTTCTAACCACCATGTTGCAGGTCACGTCGCGCCTGTCCGGCATAAACATCCGTGGACTGACGGATTACGCCGGTTACTTCATGGCAGCATCGGCCTTTCTCGCCTTCCCCCACACCTTCAACAAGGGTGCCCACATCCGCATTGAACTCTTCATGTCGATGATGGGTCGTTATCGCGTTGTCGCCGAATGGTTTTCATTCCTTGCATCATCCGCGATCGCATTGTGGCTCTCGTATTTTGCATGGTCGATGGTCTATTGGTCATCAGCGCTGAACGACATCAGCCAGGGACTGGATGCAACACCGATCTGGATTCCGCAGTTGTCCATGGCCATTGGCTTGTCCATCCTCGCTTTCAGCGTGGTCGATCACAGCCTGCGCCTGATAATCTCAGGCGATCATCGACTGCCCGCATCGCCTGATGCTCTGTGAAAGCGACTGATTCATGCAACAATTTGAACTGCTGATCACACTGCTTGCAGTTCTCGCCGTTCTGCTTTCATCAGGCACCTGGGTTGGCTTCACGCTGATTGGCGTTGCAGCTGTGGCAATCGAATTCTTTGCCATGCGCTCATCGGGTGCCCCCATCGCCACAACGCTGTGGTCGTCATCATCATCCTGGATGCTGTCATCCCTGCCGATGTTTGTGTGGATGGGTGACATCCTGTTCCGCACCAGACTGTCAGAGGACCTGTTCCGTGGCCTGGCCCCCATCATGGGTCGCTGGCCTGGCGGTCTGCTGCACACCAACGTCATGGGTTGCACCATCTTTGGCTCGGTCTCTGGATCCTCTGCGGCAACCCTCACCACCGTGGCACAGATGACGGTGCCCGAGTTGAAGAAGCGCAACTACCCCGAACATCTCGTGGTGGGAACGTTGGCAGGCCCCGCCACCTTGGGCCTCATGATTCCACCCTCCATCATCATGATCGTCTATGGCGTGATGACCAATGAATCGATTGCCGCCATAAACATTGCAGGCATATTGCCCGGCTTCATTTTGGCCGCCATGTTTACCGCCTATGTCGTCATCGTTTCAAAGACCGACAAGAGCTACAAGCCGACAGAAGAAAAACCAACCACGTTTCAGGAAAAACTAAACGCCGCATGGCTCTTGGTGCCGGTGCATGTGCTGCTCTTCATCGTGCTGGGGTCGATGTTTGCGGGCATTGCCACAGCTACAGAATCAGCTGCCATGGGCGTTGCCGGTGCGCTTGGATTGGCCTGGTGGCAAAGAACTCTGACTTGGGAAAACTTCGTGCAAAGCCTGATGGGCGCCACGCGAACATCCGCCATGATTGCGTTCATTCTCGCAGGCTCCGCTGCGCTGTCACTGGCCATGGGTTACACCGGACTGCCCAATGATCTTGCTGCCTGGGTCAACACACTGCATCTCTCGGCCTTCGGTTTGTTGATGGCGCTTCTGGTTCTCTATCTCATTCTCGGTTGCTTTCTGGATGGCATCTCCTGCGTTGTTCTGACCATCGGCATCGTTGAGCCCATGGTACGCCAGGCAGGCATTGACATGGTGTGGTTCGGCATTTTCGTTGTGCTGGTGGTTGAACTGGCACAGATCACGCCGCCCGTGGGCTTCAATCTCTTCGTGCTGCAGTCCATGACAGGACACAACATTTTCAAGATTGCCCGCTGGTCATTGCCGATGTTCCTGATCATGCTGGCCATGGTCTTCGTGATGATAGCCCTGCCCGGTCTTGCCACCTGGCTGCCAGGCTTGATGCTGCCGACGACGGCGAGCTAGTGCCCCCGGAAAGTCAATCGCACTCTCTCCATTGTCATTGCCGGATTTATTCCGGCAATCCATGGTTCAGCGAGTCCGATTTCACCTCATAAATTCCGCCTGCACCATAATGGATCACCGGAATAAATCCGGTCATGACGGCGTTGTCGAGGTAAGAGTTGGATTGATCGTCCAGCGATTCAAATTAATCCGTACACTGAACAAAAAACCCCGGCTTGCACCGGGGTTTCGGATCTATCCAGACTTGCGCATTATCACGCCGCCGAGCGTTGACACTCCGGTGGCAAGGCCACGATTTCGATCCAATAGTGTCCCACGGTCTTGACGATGTCGACAAGCTTGTCGAACGATACGGGCTTGCAGATGAATGAATTCACTCCAAGATTATAAGTCTTGATGATGTCTTCTTCGGCTTTCGAGGTCGTCAGGATGATGATGGGAATCCTGTGCAGTACGGGATCGTTCTTGATCTCCTTCAACACGGTGCGACCATCCTTGCGCGGCATGTTGAGGTCGAGCAGTATGAAACCGGGATAGGGCTGGCCAGCTTGTTTGCTGTAGGCACCTTCGCGTCGCAGATACTCCATCAACTGCACACCATCTTCAACGAAGTCGACAGGGTTGCCAAGTTTGGATTCGTCAAATGCATCCCTGATCATCATGCGATCATCGGCATCGTCGTCTGCCACAACGATGCGAACCGGAGAAGTACTGCGTATCATGCCGTTTTGTCCTTGGAGTTTTGTTGTACTGGAAGTGTGACGTGGAACTTTGCGCCCACATTGGTTTGGCCGTCGGCATCAATGTTGCCGCCGTGGCGTTCAACAATCTTGCGCACCGTGGCCAGGCCAATGCCCGTACCCTCATAGTCATTGCGGCTGTGAAGGCGCTGGAAGATTGTGAAAATCTGGTCTTTGAACTGGTTGTCGAAACCAATGCCGTTGTCGGCAACGGTCAACACGACTTGTGGTATTCCTGACGTGAGGTCGACCTTTTCGGTTGTGGTCGCCGAAACTGTGATAATGGGCGCAACGCCCGGTTTTCTGAATTTCAAGGCGTTGCCCAGCAGGTTCTGCAACAATTGCCGCATCTGCATGGGTTCGCATTCAATCGTCGGAAGTTCGGCAAACTCCACCTTGGCATCGGTCTCTTCGATGCGGATTTGCAAGTCAGACAGAACTTCAGTCAAAACTTTTGCCAGCGACACTTTCTGGAAGGCCTTGGCATCGGTGGTAACGCGGGAATAGGACAAAAGATCGTTGATCAGCTTGCGCATGCGGCTTGCCGCATTCTGCATGCGGTCCACAAACATCTTGCCGTCATCCGGCAGAATCTGTCCATATTTGTTGACCAGCCGTTCTCCAAACGCTTCGATTTTGCGCAAGGGCTCCTGCAAGTCATGCGACGCCACATAGGCAAAGTCGGCCAATTCGCGGTTGGAGTGTTCAAGCTTTTGCGTGTACTGCAACATCATGGTTGCGTTGTTTTCACTTTCCGTGATGTCCTGATAGGTCGCAATGGTGCCGCCATCAGCCATCGGCTCGTTCATGACAGCAATCACGCGCCCGTCTTTCAGCCGTTGCTTGATCACGCTGCGCCGGGCCAGTTGCGTGGGGTCATTGCGTTCGGCAAGCGCCCGCTCTGCCTCTTCGGCGGTGTAGTTGCCGAGACTGACCGAATATTGCATCAATTCCCGCAAGGTAATGCCAGGCTTCACGACGTCGGCCGAGAACCCATAGACATCAAGATAGCGCTTGTTCACAACGATCAGCTTTTGATCCTTGTCGAACATGCACAGGCCCTGCACCATGTTTGTGAGTGCCGTGTCGAATTGCAGGTTTCGCGCATGCAGCTGTTGCGAAATCCGCAGCATTTCCATTTCGCGCAGCTTCAATTCCGTAATGTCAGAGCGTGTTCCGACAATGCCGCCATCGTTGGTGCGCTTTTCGGTAATCAACAGCCAGCGGCCATCTGTCAACTGAACTTCAACAGGTTCCTTCGGATTGCGGTGGCGTTCGAGTCGCCATTGCACATACTCTTCCTGCGACATGCCATTAAGAGCAAAGGCACCGCGCGAAGCGGACTTCCGCAGGATCTCTTCCTTCGCCACACCCGGCATGATGACATCCGCCACCAGCGGGCTGTAATCAACATATTTGCGATTATAGAGAACGATGTGATCGCTTGCATCATAAAGCGCAAAGCCATCGGCCATCACATCCAGTGCATGCATCAGCCGTGAACGCGACTGTTCGGCGATCATCTCATATTGTGTATTGAGGTCGAGGCCCGATGCCGGTGCATCAATTTCGCGCGCCGTTTCAACAGCACTGCCATTTGGCAGCCGCCTGCGCCTGATTTCAACAACGCTGCCGCTGGGTGCCGTGTAACGGAATGTATAGGCCGTGCCCGGCTCCAGGCGATTAATGATCTTTGCAATCTTGTCTTCAACCTGGTCGTCTGCCACGTTGAGACGCGTGAAGGTAATCTTCATCAGGTGCTGCAACCGCACGCCTGGAAGCAGATCTGAACTCAGATAGCCGCACAGTGTCCTGTACAGATCATTGCAGGCCAGAAGGCCAAGTTGCGCATCAAACAGGGCAAGTCCGACATCAGCACCTGCGAACAAATCCGCGATTTCTGTCTTGTCGCGTTCATACAGCGGTTCTTGCAGATTTCCTGCAAAACTGCTCGGAATGGATGCGACACGGTTGTCTGAATGCACAGCTTTCTCCCCAAATCTCCTGCACTTCCTTACACCCAAGCAATGAATGAAGCGTGAAAGCCCTAAGCCCTTCAACACGTGGAACGTTTCTCGATATTTAACGATTTTCCGGCATAACCCGCGGCAACGGTGGCAGAGGCCAGCACAAGGCCTGAGAATTGGAACCATAGAGTATGTTGTCAAATGTGGAGCGTTCGATTGCCTGCTGGCTGCTGGCAGGCACGGTGTTTGCTGGTTTTGCTGTTCCTGGCCTGTCTGAAATTTTTGCGCCCTTTTCCCAGGGCAGTCTGCTGCTGTTGATTATCATGTCGCTGCTGCCCATGGGCCGCATGGAGGGTGATGAAGTTTTCACACTGGACACAAAAGTCTGGCAAATTGTCATGTGGCAGCTGCTTGTGCTGCCGGCCATCATCGTGTCTGCGGCCCACCTCGCTCGCCTTGACAGTTCGATAACCCTGTTGCTGGTGACCACATCGTCAGCGGGTTCGCTGTTTGCCTCACCCACATTTGCCGAACTGTTGCAGGTCAACAAGCAGAAGGCCTTGCAATGCATGGTGCTGTCGACATTTCTGATGCCGGTATCCTATTTCTTCTTTTTCACTGTGGTGCTGCATGCCAACGTCGATATCGACGTCATGGGCTTCATTTACCGTTGCATGATCTATCTGGTATTGCCACTCGGATTGTTCCTGATCTACATGGGTGTTGCCTGCAGCCTGCCCAAACGCCTCGCTGATGCTGTGGAAGGCGTATCGCGGCGCTCCACGATTTTTGCCTTGATGGTGTTTGGTCTCGGCATTGTGGGTCCGGCACGCGACCTGATGTGGAACGAGCCCAGCCGCTTCCTGCTCTATCTTTTGATTGTGACACTGCTTGGCGCGGGCATGGCCTATCTGACCGCCATTGTCATGTACCGTCAGGGCATCAGCGACAGCCTCACCGCCAGTATCGTCAGCGGCTTTCGCAATGTTGGCCTGGGTTTTGTGCTGTTGTCCAGCATGGCAGGACAATCCACTGCGGAATATGTGGGCGTATCGCAGATTCCGATCTTTCTGGCACCGCTTGTCTTGAGCCTGTTTGTGCGCGGTCAAAAAGCAGCAACTCTGCAACCTGCAACCTGAAACAAAATCAGTAGCTTTTGATTAAGCCTGTTTTCTGATCATGGCTTTTTCAGGTTGCACTAACGCTCTGGTTTACCGTTGTTTAGGTGCCCCCATGCTAGCGTCGTGACTCAATTCAGTACGGGTTTGGGGCGTAAGCGGCGTGAGTACAGTTGTCGAAAATGGTGTGGTAAACACCGATGATGTAGTGCGCGCCTTGCGCGCTGCCATGCAGGCGCAGCCACAGGCTGCGAAGGCATCTGCGGCGGTCAAGTCTGAGCCAGCAGCCAAGGCAGCAACGCCATTGCTGTCGCGGAGATCAAAAAACTCCAAGCGATACGGTCTTGCTTTCCTGTTCGCAACAGCGCTCGGCATGGCAGCCATCTGCTATGGCAACCAGGCCTATGCGCCGGAAATGTATCGTGATGGCGGCATGGCAAAGGCTGCGGAAGCCAACGCCAAAAATCAGAATTATGCCGTCTTCGACTTGAACCTCAACATTCGCGCGCTGCGTGATGAGCAGCTCAGGCGCATGACCAAAACCCCGGAAGTGATACTCCTCGGTGCCAGCCACTGGCAGGAGGCCCATATGGGGCTACTGAAGGGTTATGATGCCTTCAATGCCCACATCCATCGCGACTATTGGGAAGACCCGCTGGGCATGGTGGAACTGCTAGTGCGCCACAACAGGCTGCCCAAGAAACTGATCATCAGCATTCGTGACAACCAGTTCAAGCCGGTTGAGAAGCGCACTGACTTCCTGTGGGAGCCGGGCATTCCCGCCTATCGCGTGATGTCGGAACGGCTTGGCCTTGAAACCGAAAGCTATTTGAAGACCCTGCCCTATGATCGTGCGCGCGCCCTGGTGTCGCTGCCCATGCTGTTTGAAAATGTCACGCGCTGGCACAATGCGAAAGAGCGTCCAGGCCCCACCGACAAAACCAACTTTGAAACCCTCGACACGCTTCTGCCAGATGGTTCCATCATGTGGGCAAAGCACAGGATGAAACTGTTCACACAGGAACGCACCCTGGAGGAAACTCTCGCCTTTGTTGACGTCAAAAAAGACAATCCGCCTTTGGTTGATCCCAAAGGTCTGGCTGCGTTCAACACTTTGCTGACATTTCTGAAAGACAAGGGCGTGCAGGTTTACCTCGTCCATCCGCCCTTCAATCCTATGTTCTACGACCGTGTGCAGGGCACACCCTATGGCGAAGGTCTCAAGGAATTTGAAAAGCTGGTTCAAAAAATCGCCACCGATCACAAGCTTCCGCTGTTCGGCAGTTTCAACCCGCACACATTGGGCTGCACAGCCGAAATGTATATTGACGCTGAACATGCAAACCCCACTTGCTTGAAAGCAGTGTTTGATCAGTTCGTGGCCATCGACAAGAAACTGGCGGCCAAGTAATGTCCTTCACATCGCTCACATTCATTTTCGTGTTTCTGCCGCTGGCCTATCTCGGCTTCGTGCTAGCACACCGCTTTGGTGGCGCTCAACAATCGATCAACCTGCTGGCCGTTGTTTCAATTCTATTCTACGCCATGTTCGGCACCCAGCTTTTGCTGGTTCTGCTGCTGTCGATGATCTTCAACTTTGCCGTTGGCAATGTGATCGCCTGTCTCACCAGTCATCCAAAGGTCGCAAGGAACCTGTTGCTCGGCGGCGTAGCGGCCAACCTTGGGCTGCTGGGATATTTGAAATACACAAACTTCTTCATTGACGTCACCAACCAGATCGCCGGTACTGGAATCTCGCACTTCGACATCGCAGTTCCGCTTGGCGTGTCATTCTTCACTTTTGTGCAGATCGGCTTCTTGATTGACGCCTTGAATGGCCAGATGCTGAAGCACAACTTTGCCAAATACGTTGTATTCACGGCATTCTTCCCTTGCGTCACCGCTGGTCCGCTGGTGATGCAGCGGGAGATGATGGAACAACTCGCCAATCCGCAGCTGCGCGCTTTTGATGTGAAGCGCGTCACCATCGGGCTCACCATGTTTGCCATGGGACTGTTCAAGAAGGTGGTGCTGGCCGATTCCATCGCCCCCTATGCCAACAAGGTGTTTGATGGCGCTCACAGCGGCATGGCGCTGGATGCTGCCACCGCCTGGATCGGCGGCCTCTGTTACACCTTGCAGCTCTATTTCGATTTCTCCGGCTACTCCGACATGGCGATTGGCCTTGCGACGATCTTCGCAATCAAACTGCCATTGAACTTTGACTCACCCTTCAAGGCCACCAACATATCTGATTTCTGGCGTCGCTGGCACATGACCATGACGCGCTTCTTCACCGCCTATCTCTATTCCGGCATGGCCATGTGGGGCATGCGCAAAGGCATGAGCCATGGTTTGGGCCGTGTGGGCCGCTTCATGCTGGTTGCAGCCCTACCCTCCATTTTTACCTTCATGGTGGCTGGCATATGGCACGGTTCGGGCTGGACCTATGTGGCCTACGGCGTGATCCACGGTCTGGCGATTGCAATCTTCCTGGGCTGGCGCGAATTTTCAAAAATCAGGCTTCCCGCACCTGCGGCATGGTTGTTGACCATGTTGACTGTGGTGTGCGGTCTCGTGATGTTCCGCGCCCCTGATGTGTCAACGGCACTCAATCTGCTGGCGCACATGTGGGGTGTGTCCGGCACGGACGTCGCCGCCAAGGTTCTAACCATTGATACAGCCCAGGCCATGTCGATGATTGTCATCTTCGGTGCCATCACTCTTCTGCTGCCCAACACGCAACAGATCCTGCACCACGAATGGCCGGTTGTGGACTCAAAGCCTGAGGAAGCAGCAGCAGCGGCAGGCCTCGTGACATGGCGACCCTCATTCAGTGCAGCACTCGTGAGCGCCTGCATCTTCACGATCGGCATCACTTCAATCGGATCCAGCTCTGGGTTCCTCTATTATAAATTCTAACAAGAAAAAACGGGAGTAGGCAAAAATGAACACACACAATCATCAGTTCAAGGATTTCGTTCTTGACCTGCCACGCGACGTGGACAGCGAGATTGCAGGTGACATTGAAAAAGAGTCAGTGTTCGTATCTCCTTTCATTGATCGCATCTTCGTCAACGCCGATGGCAAAACCGCCCGCGTCGTCACACGCCCCGGCGCTGACCTCGTCGAGATCAAGGCAAAGGCCCAGCGTTTTCTTGACGTCATGGTGAAGCAGGTTTCCGGTTTCGAGATCAAGGTTTTCGTGGACACCAAGCGCAGGGATCAGGGTCCCTATCACGTCGGCGTCAACGACGAACTCGTCAAGCGCGGCTGGATGCATGACTACGGCAAGGGCCAGGTCGCCTATTCCGGCCCCGTGCTGAAACTGGCAAAACTCATCAACGACAAATCAGGCGAACTCTACAAGGCGACCTTCAACGCCAAGGACTCGCACTTCCCCGCCATGATCGACGCCGACACGCTGCACAAATGCGGCTACTTCGACTCGCATCCCAATGCTGTGACATTTGTGGGCAACGTCATTGAGGACTTCGATGCCATCGAGGAATTCCGTCGCGCCAACTCCTGCTCGGAAGGCGCCTTGATGCCACATCACGATCACATCCACATCGACGGCATGTGCCTCAATCCAGCGGCCTGCTTTCCTTGTTACCCGACATTGACGGGGCAAAAGTTTGACGAAGGCCAGTGCTACACCTGGCTTGGCCGCGTGTTCCGCTACGAATCGCGCAACATCAACGGGCTTGATCGGCTGTATGAGTTCAACGTGCGTGAACTGGTGTTCGTGGGCAGCGAAGACTATGTCCGCAGCATCCGCGCCAAGGCACTGCCGATCGTGGAAGAACTCGCCTCATTCATCGACATTGATTGTCAGGTGCAAACCGCAACTGACCCGTTTTTTGCCACCGTGTCTGCCGCCAAGAAATTCTGGCAGGCCGCCCAGGAGGTCAAGAATGAAATCAAGATTCCGGCCCTCGGCAATGACGGCAGCCAGAAAATGCTGGCCTGCGGGTCGATCAACCTGCACGGCAATTTCTTCGGCAAGCGCTTCGGCTTCACCTGTGAAAACGGTGAGCCCGCACAAACCGGCTGCGTGGGCCTTGGTATCGAACGTTGGGTACTGGCTGCCTTCACGCAGCACGGTTTCGACGAAAAGCGCTGGCCCGAAGCCGTGCGCAACGTGATTTTTTCTTGAACGTCAACAGAACAATAAGGGAGACTGAACATGCAACTCTATCAACTCATCGGCAAGGTATTGGGCGTAGACCCATCTGAGCTGAACGAAGATTCAAACGCGCAGAACACGCCGAAGTGGGATTCGCTGCGCCATATCGAAGTAGTGTTCGCCATGGAAAATGCTTTCCACGTGCGCTTCACCATGCCGGAAATTTCCGGCCTGCGGAAACTGAGCGACATTCGGCGTCTCTTGCTGGCCAAGAACGTGCGGCTGAACGAACAACCGGCACAACAGGAAGAGCGCAAGATCGCCTGAGAACGGCGATCTGCGGCAGCCATATGAAGCGGCGGATGATACAGTGAACTTTACAACAACAGTCAAGGTCTTGATTGTGGACGATGATGAGGACGATCTTTATCTCATCAAGGAAGCATTGAGCGAAGTTGAGCGAACGCGCTACGTGATCACCACAGCGTCATCAAGCCTGTTGGCCATGGTGGCACTGTCGAATGACACCTTCAACGTGATTTTCAGTGACTATCGTCTGGGCGCCGTCACCGGTGTCGACTTCATCAATAATGTACGCGCCGCAGGCATTGACACGCCCATCATCCTGTTGACGGGCATCTCGGACCACCTCATCGACAACGCAGCGCTGCAGGCAGGCTCATCAGACTTCATTCCAAAGACGTCGATCAATGCCGATGTGCTGGACCGGTCGATCCGTTATGCGCTGGCCCATGCCGACAGGCAGCGTCTGTTGCAAAGTATTCTGAAGAACACAAAGTCTGCCATCGCGGTCATGAGCACCGATGGAATTGAAACACTGTCCAACGCGCAAATGGCTCATTTTGCCAGGCTTGCCTTTGGTGAGGTGTCCAATGCGCGCCAGCAACTGATTGAACTGGCTTATACAGCGGTCGAAAAAGACATCGTCATCGGTACGGTGGTGCTCGAATCCCACATCACCCAATTGCCCGATGGCGGCTCAATTCTGGCGCTGCATGACGTGACGGATCGCGTCAATGACTTGCGCGAGCGCGAACTTGCGGAAGAGCGCATTCGCGCTATTGCCATGCAGGACGGCTTGACAGGGCTGCCAAACCGCATGGCCTTCAACGAGTATCTCGATGGCTGTCTGGAGGCAGCAAAACTGGATGGCTCAAAGGTGGCCGTGCTGCTTTTTGACTTCAACCAGTTCAAGGAGGTCAACGATCTCTTCGGACACGCTGCGGGCGATTACATCCTGCGCACCGCCGCAAACCTCATCCGGTCAACACTGAGTGAGAATGAATTCTGTGCGCGTCTGGGCGGTGATGAATTTGTTCTGATCCAGTCCGCCAGTGACCAGGACCGCGCCCTGGAACTGTCCCGCCGCGTGGTCGACAATCTTTCAATGTCGCTGAAATGGGAAGACAAGGTCATTGAAGCCAGCGTCACCCTGGGGGTAGCCCTGTTTCCGCAACACGGCAACAACCGCCAGGAACTGCTCGCCAACGCCGACCTCGCCATGTATCGCGGCAAGTCTGAAATCGACCGTTCCATCTGCATCTTTGATGCCGGCATGGACCAGTACATCCGTGACCGCCGCACCTTGGCACTGGACCTTCGCCACGCCATTCAGGACGATGAACTCAGCCTCGACTTGCAGCCGCAGTTCATGACCGACACAGGCGCTCTGGTGGGCTTCGAGGCGCTGTTGCGCTGGCATTGCCCGACGCGTGGCCTTGTGTCACCCGGCCAGTTCATCCCAGTGGCTGAGGAAAACGGCCTGATCATCGAAATCGACAACTGGGTCTTGAAGCGGGCCTGCAAGCTTCTGGCGCAGTACCCCTGGATTCCACGCATGGCAGTCAACGTATCGGCCAAGGCCATATGCCAGCCCACAATCGTCACGGAGGTGCGCTCCGCCCTGTTCGAAATCGGCATTTCACCAAGTCGTCTTGAACTTGAAGTGACGGAAACAGCGCTGATACACGATCTCAACCGTGCGCTTCACAATCTCCGGCAGATCAAGGCGCTTGGCATCAGCGTTGCCATGGATGATTTTGGCACAGGTTATTCGTCCCTGTCGTTGCTGAGCTCGTTTCCCTTTGATCGCATCAAGGTCGATGGGTCATTCATTCAACTCACCGGCAACAACGCCCGCGCCGATGCCATTTTCAGGGCCGTCATTGGATTGGGTGCCGCTCTCAGCGTGCCGGTTCTGGCCGAAGGCGTTGAAACCGAGCAGCAACTCGAATTCGCCAGAGCCTCCGGTTGCGAAGAATTGCAGGGCTTCCATTTCGGTCGCCCCGTGCCCGAGAGAACCCTGCCGACCCTCTTCAATGCACTCAATGGTGATTTGTCGTTGAAGCCGGTTCAAGCCTGGCAGAAAGATCGCAGCCCCGTACGCCCCTTGCCAGTTCCCGCATTGAGCTGGATGACATCGGCAATGTCATCGTGAGGCTGCGGGCTGTGCGGGAATGCCGTTGAGGTTTTACGCCGCCATCATGCGGCTGACTTCGTCCACAAGATCGCGCAGATGAAACGGCTTTGACAGCACCTTTGCATCCTTGGGAGCACGCGAATCGGGGTTCAGCGCCACGGCGGCAAAGCCGGTGATGAACATGATCTTCAAACCGGGGTCGAGCTCGGCGGCACGCCTTGCGAGTTCGATACCGTCCATTTCCGGCATCACGATGTCGGTGAGAAGCAGATCGAAGTTTTCCTGCTTGATTTCCTCATAGGCACTGGCACCTTCGCCAAAGGCTTTCACAGCATGGCCAGCCTTTTCCAGCGCCTTCACCAGGAACCGGCGCAAATCATCATCGTCTTCAGCAAGCAGAATGCGGGCCATGGTCTTTGTCAATTCATTGTCCTGTATCACTATGCGACGGTCATCGCAGTCAATCAATTGCAGTGATACAAAGCAAGATACGGGCCAAGGCGTAAACAGGCCATGAAGTTGACGCCATGGACAAGCAAAGTGTTGTTGGGCATAAAACCTGAAGGAGCATTGCGCCCATTGACCGAACTGACACCGAACAGCTTTGAAATTCTCGCCCCCGCCCACTGGCTGGCACCAATGGTGTTCAATTCGCCCCATAGCGGCCACGGCCTGCCGCAGCAGTTTCGAGCACTCAGCGAACTCAATGAGAGCCAATTGCGAGCGTCGGAAGACAGCCATGTTGACGAACTGTTTTCAGGCTGCCTAGATGCCGGGGCACCGCTGATGCGCTCACTGTTGTCGCGGGCCTTTCTCGATTTGAACCGCGAGCCCTATGAACTGGATGCCCGCATGTTCCGCGAGCGTTTGCCAGCTTATGTGAATTGCGCTTCACCGCGCGTGGCATCGGGTCTTGGCACCATTCCCCGCACGGTTGGCGACGGCGTCCTGATTTACAGATCACCTCTCGATTTTGCCGAAGCTGTCAATCGCATCGAAACCGTTTACCGTCCTTACCATCGTGCACTCGGTGCCCTGCTGGACGAGGCCTACAGTGTCACTGGCACAGTGCTGCTGGTGGACTGCCATTCCATGCCATCCAGTGCCGTCACGCACTTGCGCCACGGCCAGCGGCAGTCCGTCGATGTGGTTTTGGGCGACCGCTACGGCAGTGCCTGCACCCCGGACATCTCCGAGTGCGTGGAAGCCCACATGCAAAAGGCGGGATTGATCGTAAATCGCAACAAACCCTATTCCGGAGGCTTTTTTACCGAGAATCATGGTCGCCCCCGACAGCGCCGCCACGCCCTGCAAATCGAGGTGAACCGCGCACTTTACATGAATGAAGCCAGCCATGACCCTCACGCAGGCTTTGTGCCCCTCAAACATGTGTTTACCACCCTTGCAGCCGAATTGTCAGAGTTGCTCAAAACCCGCCAAGGCTTGGCAGAGCGAGGCTTGGCAAACTCAGATTTTGCTACCGCCGCAGAATAAAAAAAGGGCCGATACAAGATCGGCCCAAGTCTAGGGAGGAAACGCCCAAAAAGGGCAGTGAGGGAGAACGCAAGTCCTCATGCTCACCGGGAAGATTTGGCACTGCAGCACGAGGGTTTCAAGCCTGAAATTGACCGCGTGATCAAAAATGCGTCTCAAACCAGGGTAAAGCTCTCCTTCAAGAAACTCTAAGATATTGAATAAATTACAGAATACCATTTTCCGGAATAGGTATGCAAATGATGCATGGGTCATCAGCAATGTTGCGGTGCAATATGTGATGTAGACGACAGACTGCGAAAGTGTTGGCAGCTACAGGCTTGGCGCGTTCGGCCTGAGCCGCTAAACCCTTGGGATGACACAGCATCATGACTGGGACCACCTGACCCGCTTTGCCCTGCACCTGGCCAAAGCCGCAGGCAAGGCCATTCTCCCCCATTTCCGTCAGAATGCACCGATTGACGTCAAAAAACATGAGACCTGGGATCCTGTCACAGAAGGAGATCGTGCCGGCGAACGCGCCATCCGGCAGTTGATTGAAGCCCAATATCCCACCCACGGCATTCTCGGCGAAGAATACGGCAGCAAGCAGGGATCCTCCGGTCTGACCTGGGTGTTGGACCCGGTTGACGGAACCCGTGCCTTCGTCATCGGCCTTCCCACCTGGACCACGTTGATTGGACTTTATGAAGAGGGTGAGCCGCGCCTGGGGGTGGTGGCCCAGCCTTTCATTGGCGATACCTTTTACGGCAATCCCGCCGGTGCCTGGTTAGACCACCGGGGCCATAGTCAACCCATCAAGGTGCGGGCGTCAGTGCCCTTGCAGGATGCTGCCCTTGGCACCACAACTCCCCATCTTTACAAAGGCAAGGACCGCGATGGTTTCGAGCGTCTGCGCCATGCGGTGAAAGTCACCCGTTATGGCGGTGACGCCTATTTCTTTGCGCTGCTGGCGGCCGGCCACCTCGACATTGCCATGGATGCCGGATTGCAGACCTACGACATCGCAGCGCTCATCCCGATCATCCGGGGGGCGGGAGGTGTGGTTGGCAGCTGGGAAAACACAAACCCTCATGAGGGCGGGCACATTCTGGCGGCGTCCAGCCCGATGTTGTTTGAGGCGGCGCGAGAGAAGATGATTTGAGGCCCTGATCGTTAAGACCGGAGATAGTTTGCAAGAAACTGCAAACAGTCCCCTCACGCTCTATATCTTGAGAAGCCGGATCAACCAGATCGCCGCCACTGAAACTGATGCCGATAGAACAGTGCCCCACGCCATGTCGATGATGGCAATTTTCGTGGTGAACCCTTTCATGGTGGCAAGATTGGTCATGTCGTAGGTGGCATAGGCCACAAGGCCAAAGAACCCGCCATACAGCAGCACCTTGCCCATGTTGGGCGCTGCGAGATTGGGTGAAACCACGAACACCAGAAGTCCCAGCGCATAAATCGCATAGAAAATGAAGGCCACCACGAAGTTGGGCTGGTCTTTCAGCAACTGGCCGATTTCAGGGCGATAGAACAGGCGGGCGGCGTTGAACAGCCACAGCGAGTCGATGGCCAGAAACACCACCAGAACCACCAGATATTGCAAAAGCATTTGCCGCATGATCAAGCCCTTTGCAAGCTTACGTCACATTCACAAGGAAAGATCATGCAACGGCCCATCAATCGTCGCGATAGACCCGTTCGCGCTTTTCATGCCGCTCCTGCGCTTCGATGGAAAGTGTTGCAATGGGACGGGCATCCAGGCGTTTCAGACTGATCGGATCACCCGTATCCTCGCAATAACCGTAGGAGCCGTCGGCAATGCGCTTGAGTGCCGAATCAATCTTCGAAATCAATTTGCGCTGCCGATCACGGGTACGCAGTTCCAGTGAACGGTCGGTTTCCGAGGAGGCGCGATCTGCGATGTCGGGCAGGATATGGTTCTCGTCTTGCAGATGGCCCAGGGTTTCGCGGCTCTCCCGGATGATGTCTTCCTTCCAGGACAACAGCTTGCGGCGGAAATATTCCACCTGCCGTTCGCTCATGAACGGCTCATTGTCGGATGGCCGATAATCTTCTTCCAACACAAGTGACATGGACGCTTCTCTCCAACCGTCGTTGCGCGGGCTTATAGCCGCGCGATTCCGCGCCCGCAAGGGTTGTTAATGCGTTGAAATCCCAACATGATCAGCCTCCGCATACGGAGTTTTCGAGAGCTTTTGCAGGAATCAGCGCCGGATTGCAGTTTTTGTTGCTTCGTCATAACGGTCCTTGGCTTGCATCCACCAATAGCTGCCCTGCACCCCCAATCGCCCGAGCTGGCCAAATGCAAAACGTGGCGCAAACGGGAGAAATCGCCTGTACGCATCATCACCATGAACTATGGCCCGCGCAATCAACAGCCCGCCCATGGCCGTTGTATTGAGCCCATGGCCTCCAAACGCCGTGGCAAACCACTGCCCCTCCAGGTCACGTCCGATCAACGGCATCTTGTGCAAGGCGTAACCCATCACACCGGCCCAGGCGAAATCGATGCGCGGGCGGCCAAGCTGGGGAAACGTCGCGACCATGTCGGCGCGCATCGCTTCAGCCAGGCGCTGTGGTTCCTGAACGCGCGTTGAGATGCGCCCGCCCCACAGAATGCGCCCACCATCGATCAGCCTGTAATAATCCCCGGCACGGCGTGTATCCGCAATGGCCTCAGGCGTTCGTATCGCGTCCTGCTGCAACGGCTCTGTGACCGCAATATAAGTCGAAACCGGAAGCACCGCCCGCGCCGTTGGTCCATGCAGCCCGCGGTCAAGCGCTGACACGCAGTGCACCACATGCTGCGCCCTGATCTCACCGCCAGAAGTTTTCACGATAAAGTGCGAACCTGATTTTCCGACCGATTGCACGCTGCTGTTTTCAAACACCATGGCACCCGACTGCTCACAAAGCCGCTTCAGTAAAAGTGCATAGCGCAGCGGGTGAATATGAAACGCGCGAGGAAACGCCATGCTGTCGAAATATCGCGCACTGTTCAAAAGCCTTCGCGTGTCCTCAACACCAGCCGTTTCCACCTCTTCGCCAAACCGCTGCCGGAGTGCATCCGCATAGTCATGCAAGCCACCGGCATCACTGTAACGCACGCACACCCGCATGCCGTATCCGGCAATCAGCGACACATCATGTTGCAGGATTGTTGATCGCACAAATTCAGTGCCCTCTCGCGAATGGGCATAAAGCCGTTGCGCCGCCTCCAACCCCACATGCTTTGCAATCGCGTCAACACCAAGCGCAAATCCGTTCGAAACAAAACCACCATTGCGCCCTGATGCACCAGCAGCCACGCGCGAAGCCTCAAGCAGCACAACCGATTTTCCCGCCCGCGACACTTCCAGCGTAGTCGTCAACCCGGCAAGTCCGGCGCCGATGACGCAAACATCAACATTGAGAGTTTCGCGCAGAACCTGCGCGTCGCCACGCTGCACCGTGGCCTCATACCAGCTTAACGGAAGCTTAACGCTATGCACCAATCCGGGACCTCCACGTTTTCGACACACTTAACGCAAAATTAGCACGATGCATGCAATTTGATCCAATCTGTCAATTTCCGGATTGTGCTCATGCGTCTCGTTTCCGTCCTAGCCCTGATGACCTCATCCCTGGCCCTCGCCGCATGCGGCGGAGGTGGCGGTGGCGGTGCGATGAATCTGCTGAATGGTGGTAACGCTGTGGGTGGCACGAAGGATACTGCGGCAGCGATTGTAGCTGCCAACCGCTTTTCTGTATGCGGCATTGACCAGACCGGCTGTATACCCATCACGGGCGGTGACGGCAGTGTTGTAACGGTCAAGGATTCCGATGGTGACGGCGTGCCCGATGGCGAAGACGGCAATGACGGCGACGGCGATACGGGTTCAGGTGCTGGCGGCAACACAACAACCTATGTGGCGGGCAACAAGACCATTGCGCTTGAAAAATTCGTGCTCGACAAGCCGACCAATCCCAAAGTGCCCGCAATTTCGCAAGTTACTGCACTGGCAACACCAACCTTCGCTGCTACCGAAAACGCAATCCTGTCGGTCAACAAGCCAAAGTCATTGAAATACACAATCGACACCAAATCGACCCACAACAGCTTTTGGGCTGTTCCCGAAGAGATGCCGGAATCAATTGTCCACACGCGTGATCTGCGCTGGATCGGCTATGGTCATACCACCGTCAACATGAATGTCCCCGCCAACTACAATATTGTAGACACGCAAGGCAACCCAGTGCGCTGGGACGCCACTAAGGGTCGCTTGATTTATACGGTCCCTCACACGACAGCGGATGCCAGCTTCAACGCAGGCGACATCGTCGATCACAAGGAAGACTTTTACTGGAACCAGCTCACCACATACATGGGTAGCAAGGCCAATGGCGGCTCCAAGGGCAATTATCGCGAATACTGGAACAAAAATTCTGACCCGGCCAACACACGCGATGAGGAATTGCAGGTCTGGGCCTGGAAAGACAGCTATGCTGTAAAATACCAGAACGGACTTGAACCCAAGCAGCAGGCATGGAGCTTTGGTGGCAAAGCCACGCAGGTCATGGCGGCGGGCAAATCCCGTTACGGCGGTCGCTTCGTGGGATCTGCCAAGACCGAAGGCTGGAAGCAGTTGACCAATTCCGATATCAACCCCAATGCCTCGTGGATGGTGCAGGGCCGCACCGACATCATTGCCGACATCGACAACAGCACCATCAAGGGAACACTCTCGCCGGAATCCTGGACTTCGGAACAAAAAGACGGCGTTCTCTACACTTGGTATACTCAAGAAGCAGCGCGTGTTACACCCGGAAACATTACGCGTCCCGCAAGCGTGGGAACCGCTGCCGCACCTGACTACTATCAAATCTACGGGTCGAAGGTGACAATTGATGGCACGATTGTTGCCAATGGCACCGGTACGACAGCAGTCAAGAACGTCTTCGAAGGAACGGCGACGCTGACCGGCGACTTCAAGTCAACCGACAATCCCGTCTATGGTGGCTTCTTCGGTACTGATCGCGATGAAGTTACGGGTATCTTCAACGTGGCAGGCACGGTGAAAGATCCAGTTGGCGGTTCTACCGGCAACGTCAACCAGAAGGAAGCCACGATCTCGATCAACGGCGCCTTCAACGGTGCATGCCAGGTTTCACCCGGCTATACATGCCCTCCCTGATACGTTCGTTCGCGACAACAGCCAGGCGCGCAACTTTTTGCGCGCTGGTTTTGTTTTTGCCAGTGGGTGCCGAAGCTGCCGCACCCACCGCACAGCAACTCGCAATATACGAAAAACTGCCGGAAACCGACCGCATCAGATTGCTCATGCAATTGGCAAAGTCGCCTGATGCTGACAACGTCACTTATCTATTGCAGCGTCACCCCCTTGAAGGGCCGTTCGCCGCCAACCGTAAACTCTTCCTCGAAGGCGTGGTTCTGAAATCCCAAGGCAAATACACCCAGGCCGCTGCAAAATTTCGACAAGCTCTCGCCGATGACCCAAGCCTTACTCTCGTCCGCGCTGAACTCGCAGAGACACTTGTCATTCTGCAGGAAGACGACAGTGCCCTGCATCAATTGAAATTGCTGGAATCCGAAGCACCGGATGCACAAGCCGCGAGTGGCATCCGCTCGTTCATTGACAAGGTGGACAGCAGAAGGCCCTTGATCTTTACAGGTTACGTGTCGTTGGCCCCATCGACAAATCTCAACAGTGGCTCCAGGCACTCTACCGTCTATTCGCCAACGCTTGGCTTTGACCTTACACCCGATGCACCAAAGAGCGGCATCGGCATGGCCTCCGGTGTGAGCGCTGCATTCAGCAAGCGATTGGGCAACGATTTCATGTTTGTGGCGGCAGGTAGTGCCGACATGACGCTCTACAACGAAAAGGATTTCAACAGCTACGGCACGAGCCAATCCATCGAATTTCGGCACTTGCTGCCACAGGGCTATGTCGGCATGGGTGTGGTATCGAGCCAGCAATTCGACAATCAGGACTATGGTCCAAACTACTTGTCTTATGGACCGCGCATTTCCACATCACTGCAAGTCACACCACAAAACCACCTTTCGGCAAGTGTGGTCTATGAATGGCGCGACAACCTGACCAAGGGTGCCATGGATTCAACCGCAATCATGCTTGATGCAGCTTGGAATCATGGTTGGTCATCGAGCTTCAACACGACAATTTTCGCAGGCTATGACCGGATCAAGACAGCCTCCGACGTGTCATCCTACCACACTTTCTCCAGCGGACTGTCAGTCTACAAGGAGTTGACCCACGGCATCACAGCGACACTCACGGGAACCTTGACCGAGACCAAGTACGACGGCATGAACGGAATTGCCGCCAAGATACGTCATGACAACCGTGTCGTGGGTTCAATCGCCATTACCAAACGCGATTTCAACATCTATGGCTTTGCGCCTTCGCTGTCCTATACCTTCGTCGAAAACTTCTCGAACATCGGCAACTACGATTACACGTCGAACGCCATCGACTTCCGCTTGACCAAGGATTTCTGAGGCCATTGCTCCTGCTGCGTCTCGCCGCTAAAGCAGCGGCCATGCGCTTTTCATCTGGCAAGGAATTCAGGGCTTTACCCCGCAAGGCTGTTACCGTGTTCGGCATGTCCGGCGTGGGCAAGACCACGCTTGCGCGGTTGCTGATGGAGGCCAACTGGTTTCAGTACTCGGTCGACTACCGCATTGGCACACGCTACATGGACGATCACATCGTCGACAATTTCAAGCGCGAGGCCATGAAGAATGAGTTCCTGAAGGATTTGCTGCGCTCGGATTCGATCTACGTGCGCTCTAACATCACCTTCGATAATCTCGCACCTCTCTCAACTTATCTCGGCAAACCAGGCAATACAGCGAAGGGTGGTATTTCCTTTGAGGACTATAACCGCCGGCAGATTCAACACCGCGACGCCGAACGGCGTGCGTTGCAGGACGTGCCGGAATTCATTGCGCGGGCATCCGAGATTTACAAATACGATCACTTCGTCTGCGACAGCGGCGGCAGCCTGTGCGAGGTCGTGAACCCGGATGACATCAATGATCCAGTGCTGAAGGTGCTCGCCGACAATACGCTCATTCTCTATATCGAAGGCACGCCCGAACACACCTCCATGCTGGTGGAGCGATTCCGAAAATATCCCAAGCCCATGTATTACGAACCCGCCTTTCTCGAAGCGAAGTGGGCCGAGTATAAGTCGATCAACAAGATCACAGACGACAACGCTGTGGACCCCGACAGTTTTGCCGTTTGGGGCTTTGAGCAACTGCTGCACCACCGCATCCCCCTCTATGCGAAGATTGCGAAAAATTTTGGTTACACCGTTCGCATGGGTGACATTCCAGATGTCAGAACCGAGGATGATTTCATTGCCCTCGTCTCCAACGCCATCGATCAATCGTAAGTCAAAAACCATGCCCATCCGAATTCCCGACGAATTGCCTGCACGCCGCATTCTTGAACAAGAGGGTGTGAACGTGATGACCGAGGCCACCGCCGATAGGCAGGATATCCGGCCGTTGCGATTGGGTCTGCTCAACCTGATGCCGAACAAGATCAAGACCGAAACCCAGTTTGCCCGGCTGATCGGCGCATCGCCTTTGCAGGTGGAACTCTCACTGGTGCGCATCACCAACCACACACCGAAGAACACGTCACAGGAACATATGCTGGCATTTTATGATGCCTGGGAAGATGTGAAAGACCAGCGCTTCGATGGCTTCATCATCACAGGTGCTCCCATCGAGCAGATGCCATTTGAAGAAGTGACTTACTGGAATGAGATGGCGGCCATTCTCGATTGGACCCAGACCCATGTGCATTCCACGCTGCACATCTGCTGGGCCGCCCAAGCAGCGTTGCATCATTTTCATGGTGTACAGAAACACGCCCTGCCCGCGAAAGCCTTTGGCGTCTATGCCCACCGCAACCTGAACCCGTCATCAATCTATCTCCGTGGCTTTTCAGACAACTTCGAAATGCCGGTGTCGCGCTGGACCGAAGTGCGGCGCAGCGAGATTCCGGAAGATCACGGTTTGGAAGTCTTGATGGAGTCCGACGAAAAGGGTCTCTGTCTGATCAATGACTCGGCGCATCGGGCGCTCTACATGTTCAACCACATCGAATATGATACGCGCTCACTCGCCGAAGAATATGAACGCGATGTGGCGGCGGAAAAAGCGATAGCGCTGCCTGCCAATTACTACCCTGACGACAATCCCGGAATGCCGCCGGAAAACCGCTGGCGCGCCCATGCCCACCTTCTTTTTGGCAACTGGATCAACGAAGTTTACCAGTCGACGCCGTTTGACCTGCGCGAGATCGGCAAAAAATAATCTGGGACCGCCTTGAAATCTTCGTTTTATATTCCTAGATACGGAAATGTGGCTGAAAGGACGGCACAGTGACGAGGTTTCAGAATGCAGTTGATGCAGGTCGGATTGCTGCCGGCGGCCTCAGGGACTTTACCACCGGGCTGGTGAACCCGACACTGCGGCTGGGTGTTACAGGACTGTCCCGTGCGGGCAAAACCGTGTTCATCACCGCCTTGGTGAACGCACTCTTGAAAGGCGCACGCCTGCCTGTGTTTGACGCCTACGCCAAGGGCCGCATCACCCGCTGCTATCTGGAGCCACAGCCCAATGACGAGCTGCCGCGCTTTCCCTATGAACAGAACATGGCGAAACTGACCGGCGAAAACCGGGAATGGCCCGAAGGCACCAGCCGCATCAGCCAGTTGCGTCTCACCATTGAATTTGAACCCAGGGGCCTGATCGCCCGCAACCTGCATGGTGGTAAACTGCATCTGGACATCATAGACTATCCCGGTGAGTGGTTGCTTGACCTGCCGTTGATGACACAAAGCTACCAGCAATGGTCAATCGCCACGCTCGCCGCCGCCCGCAAACTGCCGCGCGTGAAACATGCGGGCGCATGGCTGGACCATGTGCAGAAACATGGTGCGGGTGATGCGTCCGACGAATTGGTCGCCGTTGAAGCATCGCAAATTTTCACAAGCTATCTCGCCCGTTGCCGCGAAACCGACGTGTCACTTTCGACGCTGCCGCCGGGCCGTTTCTTGCTGCCGGGTGATCTGGCTGGTTCGCCGTTGCTGTCGTTTGCACCGCTTGATGTGAAACCAGATCAGCAATTTGCAATGGACTCGCTGGGTGCACTGATGCAGCGCCGCTATGACTCCTACGTTGCCAAGGTGGTAAAGCCGTTTTTCTTTGGTCACTTTGCCAGGCTCAATCGCCAGATCGTGTTGGTCGATACGCTGACGGCCTTGAATGCGGGCCCCGCTGCCGTCAGCGATTTGCGCAATGCCTTCGCTGACGTGTTGTCCAGCTTCCGCATGGGCAAGAACAACATTCTCACGGAGGTGTTTGGCCGCCGCGTCGACCGCGTATTGTTTGCCGCCACCAAGGCCGACTTGCTGCATCATTCCGGTCATGACAAACTTGAGCTGATCCTCCGTACACTGATTGATCAGGCAGCAACCCGTGCCGATGCCACGGGGGCAGCTTATGACATCGCAGCGATCTCGGCCATTCGTGCCACCCGTGAAGCGACATTAAAACAGAAAGGCGAGGATTTGCCCTGCATCGTCGGCACGCCTGACCAGGGTGAGGTGATTGGCGAAACCGTGTTTGACGGCATGCAGGAAGCCGCCGTATTTCCAGGCGATTTGCCGGACGATCCGAAGGCAGCACTCGATGGCCGCATGGAGAATAAATTGAAGTTTGTCAAATTCCGCCCGCCTGTTTTAAAGGACGGAACCTTTCCGCACATACGGCTCGACAAGGCGGTTGAATTCCTGCTCGGAGACCGACTGCAATGACTGACAAGTCCAGAGCACCCCAGGCCTTTGTGCTGCCAGCTGCGGCCGATGATGATATCAAGCCCGTGAAAGCCAAATCTGCTTCACCAAAGCTGGTGTTCGAGCCGGAACTTGAACACACCGATCTGGTGACGCTGCCGCAAACCACGTCGGTGCACGCACCACGTCGCTTCCGCTGGCTCACCGTGCTGGTGAGTTCCGCAGGTGTCCTGTTCACGATGTGGGCGGGTTTGACGGTGGTGCAGCTGGTGCAGAGTTTCTTTGCCCTCGCTCCGTGGCTTGGATGGTTGGCGTTTGGCGTTGCAGCGCTCGCGGCTGTTGCCGCAATTGCCATCATCGTTCGCGAAGCCGTTGGTCTGTGGCGACTTCGGCGCATTGAGCATGTTCAGGAGCTTGCGGCCCGCGCCATCAATCTCGACGAGCGCAGTTCAGCCGAAACGGTATGCACCGAACTGCAAAATCTTTACGCTGACAGAGCTGACGTGAAATGGGGCCTGCAACAATTCATTGGCCACCGCGACGACATTCTCGATCCGCGAGACCGTGTGAAACTGGCAGATACGTTGATCGTGCAGCCGCTGGACGAGGCCGCACACAGGATCATCGCAAGACGCGCTCGCAAGGTGACGCTGCTCACCACGGTTACACCCATTGCCATGCTCGACATTGTGTTCGTGCTGATGCAGAATTTTTCCATGCTGCGCGAACTTGCGACACTTTATGGCGGCAGGCCTTCTACGCTTTCGACGTTGAAACTCGCCCGCATGGTTGCAACGCATCTTGCCGTGACGGGCGGCCTCGCAATTTCCGACAATCTCATTCAGCATTTTGTCGGCAAGGGATTACTCGGCAAACTGTCAACGCGCCTGGGCGAAGGTGCCGTCAATGGTATTCTGACATCGCGTATAGGCCTTGCAGCGACAGCCGTGTGTCGCCCCATCCCGCGCGAAGCCGCGACGAGCGAGACCTTGACGAGCCTGCTGAAAGAAGTGCTGACCTTTGGCGACAAGACCGGGAGCGTGGAGGAAGGCCTCACCAAAGATCGTCGCACCTCAGGCCAATGACAAGCCCCGGAGTCTTTACCTCTCAATGTGACTCATGTTTGCTTCCATCGCCCTTTGGGCGATTGCAAAATAAATTCCCAGCACACGCAAAATAGCCCTTGACACTGTTCTGCTTATGTTCTAGTCGCCTGCCATGGATTGGCCCAAAGCACTTCAGATCAACAAGGACGCCCTCAGCCGCATCGTCGCAACACTCGTGGCGTTGCTGGCAGCACAGGGTGGCGCGGTGCGCTTGCCGCTGCCTGTCTATCAGTTTCTCATCCGCGTGCTCTATCCCGCAGAGTCAGCATTGCGGCGCTTGATTGTGATTGCAGCACGGGGGCTTGTCGTGCCGGACCTGCCGCCGCGTGCCATGCCGCAGGGGCTTGTCATCGCTGGCAAGGCAAGCGGGCGCAGATCATTCCAGCTGTTTGACACGCGCAAGCAACTCGGTGACCTGGACGACACCGCAACAGCCATCGCCGGTCCTCGCATCCGCTTCATTGATGTGCTCAGTCCGCGCCAGTTGTTTCTGGCACGCTTCGTCAAGCCTCGTGATGACCAGTGCAGCGAAGCCGAAACCAACCGCCTCCGTCAGCGTCTCAGCCTGCTCGCCCAGACCCTTGCCCGTCTGCCACGCGAAGCCAAGCGCATGGCGCGCTGGCAAAAGCGCCGTGCCCAGATGCAAAGCCCGGCCTTCCTCTTTCCCTTGCGGCCCGGCCGACCACCCGGCCATCGGTGCCGCCCGCGGGAAGACATCGACCTCCTGCTCAAGGAATGTCATGCGCTGGCCTGGATGGCACTCACGCCTGACACGTCCTGAGGCGGATACACTTCACTCACACTCTATCAGTCACTTGCCCCTGCGGCCTGCGCCGCAGACGAGGGGCTCTCGCATGTGGCGAGAAAGGCTCCCACTCCCCCTTCGGGCACTTCCCCAACAAATTGGGAAAGACATGTGGAAACAGTTCGCTCAGCGATCATATTGAGCAGGTGGAACGAGAGCAATCTGTCGGAGTTCGGGAGGAGCATCGACTTGGTCTTCCCCAACTTGTTGGGGAAGTGCCCGAAGGGCGATGGGGGACTTTGACGTTACATGCGAAATCGGCCATCGCCGGGAGGCGTCGATAGACGAATATCAGTCATCATCAGAAAGTCTCTGGAGATCATTTGTATCACAGATCTGCAATCCGAATATCCTGCGGTTGACACCCTGCATTTACGATTAGCCTGAACACAGCAGCCAAAGCCTTTTTTGCACCATCATTTTGCGTCAGTTCAACACATTGCTGTCTTAACGTTGCTATCAGACTTGAGCGGTTACAATGGTGCGGGTTTGGAGTGGTTGCGTATGGGTGTTTTCGGCGGCAAGAAGAAGCGGAAAGGCAAGGGCCGGGCCGAGCCCAGACTTTTTGCCGATGACGCGACAGCGCCGCGTGGTTCTCGCAAACAAAACAAACCGCCGCGTCGCTTTTTCCGCTGGCTCTTCAAGATGTTTTTCGCCTTCGCCTTCTGGGGCAGTGTGGCAACAGCAGGATTGTTTGCCATCACCTGGTATTCGCTTGAACAAAAGGGCCTGTTCCAGATTCCCCAACGCGAACCCGGCCTCATGATTCTTGCCAGCGATGGCAGTGAAATTGCCGAACAGGGAACTTTCTTCGGCGATGCCGTGAACATGGCGGAACTGCCAAGCTATGTGCCCCAGGCCATCATTGCCATTGAAGACCGCCGCTTCTATTCACATTTCGGTGTTGATCCCATTGGCATTTCCCGTGCCATGGCGCGTAACATTGCGCAAGGCCACATGCGCGAAGGCGGGTCAACGCTGACCCAGCAATTGGCGAAGAACCTGTTCCTGAGCCATGAACGTACCTTCAGCCGCAAAGCCCAGGAACTGGTGTTTGCCATCTGGCTCGAGTCGAAATTCAGCAAGGACGAAATCCTTCAGCTTTACTTGAACCGCGTCTATTTCGGCGGCGGGGCCAACGGCATCGACAAGGCAGCCCGCACCTTCTATGGCAAGTCCGCCTATGAACTGAACCTGATGGAAGCGGCAACCCTGGCAGCCGTTTTGAAAGCGCCGACCACCTATAACCCCGCCCGCAACCCGGAAGAAGCTTCTGCCCGAGCAAAGCTGGTGCTGGCAAACATGGTGACCGAAGGTTACATCACCAAGGAAGAAGCACTCGACGCGGTGGACAATCCGGCCAAGGCTGCCTCCAACAACTTTACGCCCGCCACGCAATATGCCGTTGACTGGATCAACACCCAGCTTCCCTTGTTGATCAAGAAGCAAACCGAATCCCTGATCATCGAAACCACGCTTGAGCCAAACCTGCAGGCCAATGCGGAGAACGTGTTGAGGAAGCGTCTGTCGGACAATGCCAAGAAATTGAACGTCTCCCAGGGAGCCGTCATTACCATGGATGGCACAGGGGCCATTCGCGCATTCGTTGGCGGGCGCAGTTACAAGCGCAGCCAGTTCAACCGCGCCACCGAAGCAAAGCGTCAGCCGGGATCGGCCTTCAAGGCCTTTGTCTATCTCGCGGCACTGGAAAATGGCTATCGGCCAAACTCGGTCGAAGTCGACGAACCTGTAAAGTTCGGCAACTGGAGTCCGGAAAACTACCGTCGCAAATATCTGGGACCAGTCTCTCTCGATCAGGCTTACTCCCTGTCGCTCAACACCATTTCGGCCAAGCTCACGCAAGCCGTTTCACCATCCAGTGTTGGCCAGGTGGCAAAACGACTCGGCATCACCTCGAAACTGGGTGGCGATGCGTCGATTGCTCTCGGCACCTCTGAAGTATCCCTGCTTGAAATGACCAGTGCCTTCACACCCTTTGCCAATGGTGGACACGCCGTCGAACCCTTTATCGTGAAACGCATCCTCTCACGCGATGGCTCGGTGCTCTATACGCGTGGTGGCGATGGCTTGGGCCAGGTCGTGGGCGAGCGTGAACTCGGTGACATGAACAGCATGATGCGACAGGTCATTCTGACGGGAACTGGCACCAAGGCCCGCTTCGACGGCCAGGACATGGGCGGCAAGACCGGCACATCCCAGGATTACCGTGACGCCTGGTTCGTGGGTTACACGCCCTATCTCGTCACCGGCGTGTGGATGGGCAATGACGACAATACCCCAACTAAAAAAGTGACAGGCGGTTCTTTGCCCGCCCTGGTGTGGCACGACATCATGCAGCAGGCCCATCGCGGAATGCCGGAGCTGCCACTGCCTGGCCAGCCCTCAACTCAGGACGAACCTGAGATTCAAGTGTCTGATGTCAACGTGAACGAGGTGATCGAGCCTTCACCCCAGGTGGCGGCACAGACCGAACAGGGTGAACCACGCAATGTGGGCCGGCCGAAACGAGAGCGCGGACTGCTGGCTCGGATTTTTGGCTTGAAGGAAGACCGGCCGACAAAACAGGAGCAGCCCGGGCTCTATGAATGAAACCGACAACATCCGTTCGTTAACTCAGTTTTCACCATGTCCCGTGGCTTAACACTGTCTGGCTGCAATGTTGCTTAAACACATTGAGACCAACAGGGGTCTGGAGTTTGCTTCATGTTCAAATCCGTGTCGGCGGTAGCGGAACTTGCGGCGGTGAAAACCGCTGTCGCTAAGGGGAGTGATGCGTCAGCAACCTTGAGCGTTGTGACCAGCCTTTCAGCCTTGCGCGAGTTGGAAGCCAAATGGCGCGACCTTGAACTCAATACCCAGAATTACTGCAGCGTGTTCCAATCCTTTGATTGGGTCATCGCTTGGTCCGAAATCTATATCTCCGACAAAAGCCGCACTTCGCTTCACATCTTGGCGGGCTACCAGGATGATCAACTGGTTTTTCTGTGGCCATTGATGCGCAACCGGCAAATGGGCGTCGCCACCTTGACCTGGCTCACTGAGCCATTTGGGCAGTATGGCGATGTGATGTGCCGTAAAGGACAGAATGCAAGGCAATGGACCGAGAGTGCCGTCAACTTTTTGAAACGTCTGCGCGACGTTGACATTGTACGGTTGCGCCATGTGCGGGCCGACAGTCACCTTGCACTGCATGCAACGCATCTGTTGCACGATGCGCGAGCGCCGGATGGCGCACCATTCCTCGATCTTCAGCACTATGCTACCGAAGAAGACTACGATGCGCGCTACTCTTCAACGCAGCGCAAGCGCCGCAAGAAAATCCGCAAGGGCCTGGAAGAGCTGGGACCGGTTTCATTTCAGTGCCTGCCCGCGGGATCCCTGGCCGACGTTGCCATGCGCGAAGCCATAGCCGAGAAAAATGCGTGGCTGACAGAGCGTGGTCGTATCAACCGCGTGCTCGGATGCCCACAACACCTGACCTTCCTCAAAAACCTGTCACGCCGCAGAAATGGCACCGTGGACGTTGTGGTGAGCGTAATGAAAGCGGGCGACAGGTCCGTTTCCTGGGAAGTAGGCTTCAGACACCAGAATATTCACTACGGATACATCACGTCCCACGTGAACAGCATGACAGATTTTTCGCCGGGTCGTTTGCATATGGATCAGTCCCAGCGTGACAGCCTGAATGCGGGCATGGTTCAGTTTGACCTGATGGTGCCCAATGACAGCCACAAGGATTCCTGGTCATCGGGCGTCGTGGCAACCAACGACTATTATCTGCCTCTATCCATGAAAGGTGCGGCACTTGGCCATGGCTTGATTCGCACCTTGCGACCATTTTTGCGCAAGGCCTACTACAGCATGGATGCATCCACCCTGCGCAGGCTGAACTGGACGTGGGCTTTCAAGAGGAAACCGAAGAAGCGAGAAGACCTCTGACGCGCTCCAACACCGCGTGATGTCGCGCGTCAAAAGCGACCTTTGCTGTCTCACCGCGATACCGGGACACATCATGCAAAAAACCCGCAGCAATCAACCTCTCCATGAAACCGTTGACATCGCGCGGTGGATGCAACAGGCCGGCCTTTGCAAGCGCAGCAGCAGGCCCCTCATTGGCCTGCCAGCGCGGATGAAATTTTGAGACAGGCAATCGGTAAATGGATGTGGGTTTTCCGGAAAGCAGCATCTCGGAAACCATGGATACGCTGTCCGAAGTCACCACCAGCTCATCACACAATGACAAGGCAGCCTGATAGGGGTTAACACTCTGGCCCTGCCGGTAAATCCAATGCGGAACCGTCATGGCCTGCGCAGCCTTGTTGATCGCACCTGCGGGGCTGCGCGGCGAATCCAGCAGGATCACGCTGCCCACCACCTCTTCTGCGCGACGGTTCAAGGCTTCGCCAAAGTTTGCAACATCAGCGTCAATCAGACGTAGTGGAAACTTTGCGCCACCAATGACGCCCAAAAACCATGGCCGCGGCAAACCTGACCATTCGTGGATGAAGGCTTCGAGATCAGCAGCAGCAACCGACTTTGGACGGGAGAACGGCAATGGTATTTCCATGACATTGCTGGCATGCGGCAAACCATATTGCGGCGTGGTGACCACAAGGTCGAAGGACGTGAGCGCCATGCGCGGGCGGCCAAGCTGCACCAGCTTGCTGTGGCCTTGCGATTGCTGTTTGATCCACAGGGCCACAGGTGCTGTACGTTTACCGGTGGCCACAACAAGGTCGGGCCACGGTGGCCGCAAAAGCGCACGCGCCTCGGGCGTCAGGTGAGAAATCCGAGGCCCCGTCATCCAGTTGGGCATCATGTGCAATGCATTGAAGTGAAGTTGCTTGCCCTCCACCCGGCCACCCAATTGCAGGGCAAGGTCCAGGGCCTGAGCAGTGTCGCCGGCGCGCAAGCCTTTCAACACCCAGATCAGTGGTCGGCTCCTCATGTCGTCAATGCTGGTCAGGGGAAGGGTCCATGCAAAATCACGTCGGCTCAGCTATGTACATCACCCATCGATTTGTCCACAATCTCGGCATGACGACGGAGGAGTTCTCTCATTACAAGGATGTACTGATCGTGCTGGGGGCAGCGGGCATCGTTGTGCCACTGCTGTTGCGCGTGGGTTTCAGCAGCATTCTGGGGTTTCTGGTCGTGGGCCTGCTGTTGGGACCGCATGTTCTGGGGCGTGTCACCGAAACGCTCCCTGCCTTTGAAGCGCTCAGCATTACAGACAAGGGCGGTGTGGCCGGTCTTGCCGAACTGGGTGTGGTATTCCTGTTGTTTCTGATCGGTCTCGAGCTTTCGTTCGAGCGACTGAAGACCATGCGCAAACTGGTATTCGGTCTGGGTGGCCTGCAAGTGATTTCATCGACGGTCGTATTGGCCTTGGGCACCCATATGCTGGGCTTTGCACCCAAGCAGGCTGCCGTCATCGGCATGGCCTTGGCGTTGTCCTCAACCGCGATCATCATTCAGCTTTTTGCCGAGGCAAAACGCCTGGGGTCACAGGCGGGCCGCGTAAGTTTTGCCGTTTTGCTGATGCAGGATGTGGCCGTCATCCCCATGCTGCTGATCGTCACCGCTCTCGCAGCACCCGAAGGCACCAACCTCGGTCTCGCATTGGCATGGGCTGTGGGGCAAGCCGTTCTCGCGGCTGTCTTGATTGTCATCGTCGGTCGCTTTGCCCTGACACCTCTCCTGCGCGTTGTGGCATCTGTCAAAAGCCCAGACCTGTTTCTCGCGGTGGTGTTGTTCATCGCGGTGGGCACAGGTGCTGCCGCAACACTCGCAGGATTGTCAATGGCAGTGGGTGCCTTCATCGCGGGTCTGGTTCTGGCGGAAACCGAATATCGCCGTGCCATCGAAACCATCATCGAACCGTTCAAGGGTTTGCTTCTGGGGTTCTTCTTTTTGATGGTGGGGCTGAACCTTGATCTCGAGTTGTTGCTGCAATCACCCCTGACGATCGCGCTCGCAGCCCTTGCCCTCATCAGTGTCAAATTCGCCGTCATGATGCTCTGTGCGAGAATTTTCGGCGTTCCAAACCGTCCCGCATTGGAGGCAGCCATGCTGCTGGCACCAGGCGGTGAGTTTGCATTCGTGCTGCTCGCGGCTGCAACCTCGCTTGGCATGTTCGGGGCCAACGAAACGGCGGCCACGTTGTTGCTTGTGACGTTGACCATGATGCTCATCCCGTTGTTGTCGCGGCTTGCAAAATCCCTGCGCATGGCGTTGGACAATAAACGGCCTGACCAGAGCCAACCGGCAGAACCACCCCCCGAGCAACAGGCATCCCACGTTATCATCGCCGGCTTTGGCCGTGTCGGCACCCTGGTCGCGGATATGCTGACCGATCAGGGCATGACCTATGTGGCACTTGATTTCGACGTGGCCAATGTCACGCGCGGGCGTAAAAATGGATACAAGGTCTACTATGGCGACGCCACAAGCCTGGCCTTTCTCCAAACCTGCGGCCTGAAAGACGCAAAGGCACTGGCCATCACCATGGACGCCCCGCAACGGGTAGAGCAAATTCTGAAACTGGTGCGGGCCGAACACAGTGATCTCAAAATCATCGCCCGCGCGAGAGATGAACGCCACGCCCAGAAGCTCTACGAAGCAGGGGTCACAGAAGCTGTCCCCGAAACCATCGAGGCCAGCCTGCAATTGGCGGAGGCGTTATTGGTGGAGACGGGCGTGCCGATGGGGCTGGCGATTGCGGCAGTGCAT